>JBDSHF010000184.1:0-42268 GCA_039918595.1 Thermoanaerobaculia bacterium | reverse complement strand
GCAGCTTGCCGCCTGCCGACAGCGTGGCGAAGATCTCGAACACCGACATGTCGAAGCAGATCGAGGTCGAGACCAGCAGCCCCGCGTACTCCTCGGCGCCGAACATCTGGTGGCACCAGCGCACCATCGACACGGCGCTGCGGTGCTGGATGGCGACTCCCTTCGGAATCCCCGTCGAGCCCGAGGTAAAGATCAGGTAGGCGAGGTTGTCCGGCAGGGCCGGCACTGCCGAAATCGCCTCCGCGATCTCCACGGGCTCGCTTTCCCAGCCGGGATCGAGAAACACGGTCTGAATCCCCGCCGGCAGCCCGTCTCCGAGCGCCTCGGCCAGAGGGCGGCGGGTCACCAGCACCCTGGCCCGCGCGGTCTCCAGCATCAGCAGCACGCGCTGCCGCGGGTAGCTCGGATCGAGCGGCGCGTAGGCGCCCCCGGCCTTGTGGATCGCCAGCAGCGCCACGATCAGCTCCGCGGTGCGATCCATCAGCACGCCGGCCAGCACCTCGGGACTTAAGCCCAGCGCCCGCAGACGGAGAGCCAGCCGGCCGGCCCGCTCGTCCAGCTCGCGGTAGGTCAGCCGGACGCCGCCGGGCGCGACGAGGGCCACCCGCTCCGGGGTCCGCGCCGCCTGCGCCGCGAACAGCTCGGCCAGGGTGGCGTCGGGACCCGTGGTCTTGCCGGTCTCGTTGAAGCCCACCAGGAGCTGATCCCGCTCCGCCGCGGAGAGCAGCGGCAGGTCCGGCAGGCGCAGGCGCGGGTCGGCCACCGCCCCTTCCAGCAGGCGCAGGAAGTGCCCCGCCATCCGCTCGATCGTCGCGCCCTCGAACAGGTCGTCGCGGAAGCTGAGCGTGCCGGCGAGCCCCTCCTCGCCCGTCCGCAGGGTCAGGCTGAGGTCGAACTTCTCGGTCTCCTGCGCGGCCGGCCAGAGCTCCCCCTCGATCTCCCCCAGACGCAGGGACGGCTGCGCCTCGTCGTCGAGGGTGAAGGCGACCTGGAACAGCGGCGAGACGCTCAGCTCGCGCCGCGGCTGCAGCTCCTCGACCAGCTTCTCGAACGGCAGATCCTGGTGGGCGTAGGCGGCCAGCGCGGCCTCCCGCACCCGCGCCAGCAGCGCCGCGAAGGCCGGCTCGCCGGAGAGGTCGGCGCGGATCACCAGCGTGTTGACGAAGAAGCCGATCAGCCCCTCGGTCTGGATCTGGCCGCGGCCGGCGACCGGCGTCCCGACGCTCACGTCCTCGTCGCCGCCGAGGCGGGAGAGCAGCGCCTGGAAAGCGGCCAGGACGGCCATGAACAGGGTCACCCCGTGCCGCCGCGCCAGCGTCCGCAGCGCGCGCAACCCCTCGGGGGGCAGCGCCACGGAGCGGCTGCCGCCGCGGTCGCTCGCCACCGCCGCGCGCGGATGGTCGAGGGGGAGGTTGAGCACCGGCGGCGCGCCCGCCAACCGGGTCCGCCAGTGCGCGATCTCCGCCGCCAGCAGCTCGCCTTGCAGCCAGCCCCGCTGCCAGACCGCGTAGTCGCCATACTGGATGGCGGGCTCCGCCAGCGGCGACGGCCGGCCCGCCGCCGCGGCGCCGTAGAGCTCCCCCATCTCGTGCGCCAGCACCCGCAGCGACCAGCCGTCGCTAACGACGTGGTGCAGGGTCAGGAGGAGCAGGCTCTCGCCGTCGCCCAGATGGATCAGGGACGCCCGCAGCAGCCTTCCGAGGCCGAGGTCGAAGGGGCGCAGGGCCTCCTGGCGCGCCAGCCGGCGGGCCTCGTCCGGGCGCCGGCCGGCGGGCAGGCCCGCGAGGTCGATCCGCGGCATGGGAACCGGCGCCGGCGGATCGACGACCTGCACCGGCTCGTCCCGGCCGGCGGCGAACCGGGTGCGCAGCGACTCCTGGCGGCGCGCTACCTCGCTCAAGGCGGCGGCCAGCGCGGCGGGGTCCAGCGCGCCGCGCAGGTGGATCGCCGCCGGAATGTTGTAGGCCGGGCTCGCCGGCTCCAACTGGTGGAGGAACCAGAGCCGCTGCTGGGCGAAGGAGAGCGGCAAGGGCTCCGTCCGAGGCACCGGGACCAGCGGCGGCGCGGCGCGGCGGGCGGCGCCCTCGATCGTCCGCACCAGCTCGGCGACGGTCGGCGTTTCGAAGACGCGGTGCAGCGGCAGGTCGACCCCGACCGCCTCGCGGACCCGCGCCAGCAGCCGCATCGCCGCCAGCGAGTGCCCGCCGTGCTCGAAGAAGTTGTCGTCGACCCCGATCCGCTCGACCCCCAGCACCTCGGCGAAGACCCCCGCGAGCAGCTCCTCGAGCGGCGTGCGCGGCGCGGTGACGGCGCGCGCCGCCAAGGCCACAGGCGTCCAGCGCGACAGGGCGCGGCGGTCGAGCTTGCCGTTGGGCAGGCGGTCCAGCTCGCCGCCGAAGGCGAAGACCGGCACCATGTAGGGGGGCAGCAGGGCGGCCAGGTGATCGCGCAGCATCGCGGCGGTGCTCGTGGCGACCGCGACCGGCGCGGCGTCCGGCTCCGCCGCCGCCAGCACGACGCAGGCGAGCAGGGACTTCTCGGCCCCCTTCTCGTCGCGCACCACCACCGCCGCCTCGCGCACCGCCGGATGGGCGGTCAGCGCGATCTCGATCTCGCGCGGCTCGATGCGGAAGCCGCGGATCTTGACCTGGTCGTCGAGCCGCCCCAGGTATTCGATCTCGCCGCCCGGCAGATGGCGGCAGAGATCGCCGGTGCGGTACAGGCGGGCGCCCGGCTCGCCGCCGTGCGGATCGGGGACGAAGCGCTCCGCCGTCAGCTCCGGACGGCCGAGATAGCCGCGGGCGACCTGCACGCCGCCGATCGCGAGCTCCCCCACCGCGCCCGCGGGGGACAGCTCCAGCCGCCGGCCGACGATATGGATCCGGGTGTTGCGGATCGGCCGGCCGATCGGCACCGGACGCGGCCGGGGCGCCGGCTGGCAGAACCAGGCGGTCACCTCGACGGCGGCCTCGGTCGGCCCGTAGAGATTGATCAGCGGCGCCGGGATCGTCTCCAGGCAGCTCTGCTCCGCTTCCCAGGGGAGCGCCTCGCCGCTGGCCAGCACGCGGCGCAGCGTCCGGCAGTCCGCCACCCCCGCCTCGGCGAGGAAGAAGGGGAGCATCGAGGGGACGAAGTGGATTGTCGTGATCCCTTCCCGCTGCACCAGCCCGACCAGGTAGGCGCTGTCCTTGTGCCCCTCGGGCCTTGCCACGACCACCCGCGCCCCCATCATCAGCGGACCGAACAGCTCCGGCACCGAGACGTCGAAGCCGAACGGGGTCTTCTGCACGAAGACGTCGCCGGCGTCGAGGCCGAAGGCGTCCTGCATCCAGAGCAGGCGGTTGACGATGCCGCGGTGGCTGTTGACGACCCCCTTCGGACGCCCCGTCGAGCCCGAGGTGAAGATGACGTAGGCCGCGTTGCCGGCGTCCGCCCGGGGGAGGAGCCCCTGCGCCTCGGCCGTCCTGGCTTTCCTGCTGCCTTTTCTGGTGGATACCGGGCCGGCGACGCCGTCCAGCCAGACCCGCCGCGCGCCCGAGGCGCCGAGCCCCAGGGCCTCGGCGTGGGCGCGGCGGGTGAGCAGCACGGCCGGCCGGGCATCTTCCAGGACCATCGCCAGGCGCTGCGCCGGCAGGCTCGGCTCCAGCGGCACATAGGCGCCGCCGGCGGCGAGCACGGCGAGCAGGCCGATCAGCAGCTCGAGCGAGCGCTCCTCGGCCACCCCCACCAGCACCTCGGGTCCGACCCCCAGCGCCACCAGGCGGTGAGCCAGGGCCACGGCGCGGTCGTGCAGCTCGCGGTAGGTCAGCCGCTCCCCCTCGAACGCCACGGCCTCGGCTTCGGGCGTGCGCGCCACCTGGGCGGCGAACAGCTCGAAGACGTTCTGCTCGCAGCCGGGGCCGGCGGTGTCGTTCCAGGCCAGGAGCTGGCCGCGCTCCGCCGCGGGGAGGACGGCCAGCGCCGAGAGCGGCAGGTCCGGGTCGCGGACGATCGACCGCAGCAGCACCGCGAAGCGGTCCATCAGATGAGCGGCGGTCGCGGCGTCGAACAGGTCGGTGTTGTACTGCAGGGCGAGGCTCAGGCCCCCCTGCCGCTCGACGCAGTGGAGCTGAAGGTCGAACGGGGCGGGCGGCCGCCGGATGGCGAGCGACTCCAGTTGGAGGTCCCCCTGATCGAGCGCCACCCCCTCCTCGCCGAGGGCGAAGGCGGTCAGCCCCTCGGCCCCCCGGGTCTCCTTCTGCAGCACGAACGAGACCTGGAACAGCGGCGTCCGGCTGGCGTCGCGCACCGGCTGGAGGCGCTCGGCGAGCAGCGGCAGCGGATAGTCCCCGTGCTCGAAGGCGGCGGTCACCGACGCCTTGGTGCGCTCCAGGAGCCCGGCGAAGCTGGGATCGCCGGACAGGTCGCCGCGCAGCACCACCGGGTTGACGAAATAGCCCACGGTGCCCGCGAACTTCGACTGCGAGCGGCCGGCCCGCGGCGAGCCGATCGCCAGGTCTTCCTGGCCGGTGTGGCGGCTGAGCAGCGTCTGCAGCGCCGCGACCAGGGTCATGAACAGCGTGGCGTGCCGCGCCCGGCTCGCCGCCCGCAGGGCCGCCGCGAGGTCGGCCGGCAGCCGGAGCTGATGGACGCCGCCGTGGTAGGTCTGCACCCCGGGGCGCGGCCGGTCGGTGGCCATCTCGAGCGTCGGCAGCCCGGCCAGCCGCTGCCGCCAGTAGGCCAGCAGAGCCTCGCCGCGGTCGCCGCTCAGAGCCTCCCGCTCGAGCCGGACGTGCTCTTCATACGCCAGGCCCGCGGGAGCCAGCCCCGCCGGCCCGCCGCCGGACGCCTCGCGGTAGAGCGCCGGCAGCTCGCGCATCAGCACGGCGAGCGACCAGAAGTCGGCGACGATGTGATGGATGACCAGCAGGAGCACCGTGCCGCCGCCGTCGCCGCCGTCGCTGCCATCGCCGGTCAGCAGGGTCACCCGCAGCAGCGGTCCCCGCTCGAGATCGAACGGCCGCCAGGCCTCCTCGGCCAGCCGGGAGCGCAGCCGCTCCTCGCTCCAGCCCGTGGCATCCTCGCGCCCCAGCGTGAAGTCCAGGCGGCCGGCGACCTGCTGGCGCGGCTCGCCGTCGAAGACCGGAAAGGTGGTCCGCAGGGCGGCGTGGCGGTCGACCAGCGCCCGCAGCGCGCGCTCCAGCGCCGCGGCGTCCACGGCGGCGCGCAGGCGGCTCGCGGCCGCGATGTTGTAAGTCGAATCCGCCGGCGCGAGATGGTGCAGGAACCAGAGCGAGCGCTGGCCGTGCGAGAGCGGCGCCAGCGCGGCCCGGCCGGGCCCTGACAAGGGGTCCTTCATCGCCTCGCCCTACTGCAGCCGCAGGCCGATGACAGGATCGACGACCGCCGCCCTCCGTGCCGGGAAGTAGTTGGCCGCGAGCGTCACCAGAAACAGGCCCAGAGAGGTGCCGCCCAGGATCAGCGGATCGGCGATGCTGGTCTGATACAACACGTCCGCCAGGAGCCGGCCGAGAAAAAAGACCGCCACCAGGCCCAGGACCAGCCCCACGGCCGCCAGCACCGCGCCGCGGCCGACGACCATGCGTAGGATGCTGCCGCGGGCGGCCCCGAGCGACATCCGGATCGCGATCTCGCGCGTCCGCTGCGTGATGCTGTAGGAGGTCACGCCGTAGATGCCGATGGCCGCCAGGATCAGGGCCAGCCCGGCGAAGGCGCTGATCAGGATGACCACGAACCGCGCCTTGCTCGTCTGCTTGGCGAGCCGCGACTCCAGGGTGGTCATGTCGTAGTCCGGCAACTCGGGATCGATCGCCATCACCTCCTGGTGCAGCGCCTTGCGCAACTGGTCGATCGGGACGCCCGGCTTCGGGCGCACCAGGAAGTTGGCGGTCAGCGGGCGCCGCACGAACTGCAGCATCGACAGGTACATGTCGGGCACCTCGCCCCCTTCCTCCTTCTGGTACCCGCCATGCTGGACGGGCGCGGCGACCCCGGCGACGGTGAGCCAGGGCGCGTCCGCCTTCCCCCGGGGGCCGATCTTGAGGCGCTTGCCGACCGGGTCCTTGCCGGGCCAGAACTGCTCGGCCATGTTCTTGCTGACCACCACCACGTTGGTCTGCACGTCCTGCATGTCGAAGCCGCGCCCCTTGAGGATCGGGATCGAGAGCAGATCGAAGTAGGACGGAGTCACCGCGTGCATGATCGCGGTGTACATGCCGCCCGGAGTGTCGCTGTCGTGGTCCTCGACCGTGACGTAGCCGCCCGACACGTCATCCGGCGGGACCGTGGGATCGGCCATCGCCATCTCCTGCACGCCGGGGACCGCGGCGATCCGCGGCAGGTACTTCTCGCGCAGCAGCTTGACGGCCACCGGGTCGGCGAAGTACTTCGGATCCCGGATGTCGATGCGGAAGGTGAGCAGATTGTTGGTCTTGAAGCCGACGTCTTTGGTGGTCAACTGCTTGAAGCTCTTGGCCATCAGGATGGCATTGACCGAGAGGATCAGCGCCAGCGCCACCTGGGCGACGACGATCGCGCTCTGGAACCGGTGCCAGCCCTTGCCGCGCGACTGCAGCTTCTCCTCCCGGCCGAGGCTCTGCGTGAGGTCGGAGCGGAAGCTGATCAGGATCGGCACCAGCCCGAACGCCAGGCCGCAGAGCACCGCCAGGCCCACGATCGCGGCCACCACCACCGGCTCCATGGAGATCTGGACGAAGCTCGGAAACTGGCCGCCGCTGAACCCGACCAGCGAGCGGACGGCCCATTGCGCCAGCAGGAGCCCGGCGACGGCGCCGAGCAGCGAGAGCAGCAGGCTCTCGGTCAGCAACTGGCGGATCATCCGCCGCCGGCTGGCGCCGAGCGCCACCCGGATGCTCCAGGCGCGCTGCCGGGCCACCGCCCGGGTCACCAGCAGGCTGCCGACGTTGATGCAGGCGATCAGCAGCAGCAGGCAGGCGCCGATCGTCAGCACGATCAGACCGCTTCGCGTGTCGCCGAGCCAGTACTTGTCGAACGGCGTGACCAGGGCGCCGAGCCCCTCGTTCTCGGGGAACTCCTTGCCCAGGGCGGCGGTGACGCCGCTCAGTTGCTGCTGCGCCTGCTCCACCGTGACGCCGGGCTTCAGACGCGCCGCCCCGGAAACCCAGCGCATGGCGCGGGTGGTCAGGAAGATCGGCATCGGCGGGAGCATCGACGGCACCCAGAGGTCGGCCACGTCCGACAGGCCGCGGAAACCCTGCGGCGCCACCCCGATGACCTGATAGGTCCTGCCGTTGAGCTGCAGCTTCCGGCCCAGCACGTCCCGGTCGGCGCCGAAAGTGGTGTGCCACAGGTTGTACCCGAGCACGACGACATACTGCTCCAGCGGCCTCGCGTCCTCCTCCGGCGTGAAGAAGCGGCCCAACTGCGGCTTGAACCCCAGCATGGAAAAGTAGTTCGCGTTGACCAACTCGCCCCAGAGCCGCTGCGACTGCTGCCCCTGCTCCAGGTTGTAGGCGAACTTGGTCCACATCGACATGTCGCTGAAAGCCGTGCTCCGCTGGCGCCAGTCGGCGAAATCCATCTGCGAGATCGGCCACGGATTGACCTCCCCCGACTCCTCGGACTTCTGGCTCCCCTGGAGCATGACCAGCCGGCCCGAGTCCTGGTAGGGGATCGCCTTCAACAGCACCGCGTTGACGACTGTAAAGATGGTGGCCGTAGCGCCGATCCCGAGGGTCAGGGTGAGGAGCGCGGCGACGGCGAACCCTTTGTCCTCCACCAACTGCCGCAGCCCCAGGCGCACGTCTCGCCAAATGCTTTCCATCAAGAATCTCTCCAGGAGTGGTTGAGCTCCGTGTTTGCTTCAGAAGGTAAATAGCCAGCACTAAACTGATTCAATCCTGAGATTGAAGAAGGCAATCGCTGATTGCGCGATGCCTCCTCATGAACGGGGTGCCTGCCAGGGGAGAAAACGGGACAACCACCAGGCCGCTGCCGCGGCATCGTGGCGGGGTGTCCGGGGCGTGCCGAACCACGTCCCGGACCTTACGGCTACGGCCTACCGTTCGGTGGGATTTCGGGGGGCCCCTTGCTACTTGCCGGCGGCCGGCGGTGGCCCCTGCGGTTCCGGACTCGGCTCCGGATCCTTCTTGGACCGCTTCCGAGGCCGTAGTGGACGCATCCCATAGTCGGTGAGCCGTTCGTTGTCCAGCCCATAGTGCGCCTGGAGAGCGGCCCGCACTCGCGCCGCCGCGGCAACGCCTTTCTTCATCATGACCCGCCGTTCCTTGGACTCTTGCTGCTTGATGCCCTTGCGGATCTCCAGCCGGGCGGTGATCTCCCGGGCCTCCGTCAACGCCACCTCCAGCGGTGCCGCGTAGATTTCGAGGTTGGGGATCTCCGCCGCGTTCGTCTTGACGTTGGTGAGGAGCTTTTCCCAGACGCTGAGAACTTCAGCGATCGATGTCCTTGGCATGTTCGTTCCCTTTCTTTCATGGTTTGGTAGTTGGTTTGTGGGTTAGGTCGAGCCTCAAAGATTTCACTTCCTTATCCGTAACTGCGATCGGCTATCGTGCTTAATCCGCACCTCCTGATAGAAATCCAGCGCCTCCATGGCACCGAAATAGGGTCTCAATCAGCACTGTCGATGCCTTATGGTCATCCAGGAAGTCTGGCTTGTCAATCCCCGTCGGGCAGGATCTTTGGCGGCGGATCGAGGCGTAAAATGTGTGTAGAGATGCCGGTTCGCCGCCGTCGGAAACTTGAGTTCCACTCACCGGCGAGGAAACCCTGTCTTTGCGGAATCCGCGATCTCACGATCGAGCGGCTAAATCCGCACGGCGACGCTGAATCTCCGTGGGGACGGTCCCGCCCCAGCAAATTTTCATCGCGTCCCCGCGGAGATCGGTCCAATCCCCAAGACGCGCGTCACGGTCCCCGGCATGGACGTTCCAGTCTCAGCCAAGACGTTCCGGTCCCGCCGCGGATCGATTGGCTTCCCGGGAGCGGCGTCACGCTCGTGGCCAGAGAGGTAACGGTCCCCGTAGGGGCGCACAGGATCGCGCGGAGATTGAAAGCCGCATGACCTAATTTCCTGGAAGTTACCCGGGGAACGTAACGCCGCTTCCGGGGAGCGAACCGATTCCCGCGGGGGCCGGACAAAATTCAGCGGGCCGCAGCCGATCCCGGGGACCGCGCTATCAGCGGTCAGGAGGGCGGAGAGCCGCTACTTCCCCCCGGTGACGTCGATGAACGTACCGGTCGTGAACGAGGCCTCCTCCGAGAGGAGCCAGAGGATGGCGGCGGCCACCTCCGCCGGCTGCCCACCGCGTTTCATCGGTATCAGATCCTTGACCCGGTCCACGCGCTCCGGATCCCCGCCGCTGGCGTGGATCTCGGTGTAGATGAAACCCGGACGGACGGCGTTGACCCGGATTCCCTCCTCCGCCACCTCGCGAGCCAGGCCGATCGTCAACGAGTCGATCGCGCCCTTGGAGGCCGCGTAGTCGACGTACTCGCCGGGGGAGCCCAGCCGGGCGGCCGCCGAGGAGACGTTGACGATCGCCCCCCCGCTCCCGCCATGCCGGGTCGACATCCGCCGCACCGCCTCCCGGGAGCAGAGAAAAGAGCCGGTGACATTGGTGGCGAAGACGCGTTGGAGACGCGCCGCGTCCATCGCCTCGACCCGCATCTGAGTCTCCAGGATGCCGGCATTGTTGACCAGGGCGGTCAGCGGCCCGAGCTCCGCGTCGACGGTGGCGAACATCCGGACCACCTCGGCCTCGACCGCCACATCCGCCGCCACCGCGATGCCCCTCGCCCCGGCTCGCCCGACCGCCTCGACGACCGCCTCAGCCGCCGCCCGGTTCTCCCGGTAGTTGACCGCCACCGCATACCCCCGCTCCGCCGCCAGTTGCGCCGTTGCAGCGCCGATGCCCCGGCTGCCGCCGGTGATCAGGATGACCTTGCTCATCGCGCAAGGCTAGCACCGCTTACCCGGCGGCTCTAAGAGGGTGTTTCGAAAGTCAGCCCCGCAGGGGCATAGGCGTAAAGCCTGGGGTTTCAACCCCAGGAAGCGAGTCACCCAGCCCCATCGAGCCCCGAAGGGGCGCAGACAGCTAGGGCTCTGTCAACTTTGCAATGACAGGTTCCAAGTCCCGCAGTACCGGGCCAAAGGCCCGGGCTCCTTTAGCCCAGGGCAACGCCCTGGGTATCCGGGTGGATACCTGGAACCCGATGCGGCCTGAAGGGCCGCGCTAACCATCGGTCCGGATTTTCACCAACCGATAGCACGGCCCTTCAGGCCGCAATAGGCGATGAGGTGATGGCCCAATCCCAGGGCGATGCCCTGGGCTAAAGGAGCCCGGGCCTTTGGCCCGGTACTGCGGCGATGTCGCCAGGATGGCCCCTGGGGTCGCCCCTACAAACATTCAGCAATCGTGCCGTGACGGTGCACTAGGACTGAGCTGGCTGCCTACGCCCCTGCGGTGCTGACTTTCGAGACCCTCTCAGGCCGGCGGCTCTTCCAGCACGATTAATTCCGGAGCCGCACTACCCTGATAGAGCTGCTCGACCAGCCCGGCCCGCCGCTCCAGCACCGCCCTCTGGTTGACGTACCCCTTGTCGGTGATCTCGCCGGCCTGGATCGAGGGGGAATCGGCCAGCAGGAGGGCGCGGGCGATGCGCCGGCTGCTCGCCCGGTTGGCGGCGTTGTAGGCGGCCAGGCAGGCGGTCAGCCGCTCCCGGACCTCGGGCCGGCGGCTCAGCTCGGAGAGCGGCGCATCCTCGGCCACGCCGCGGCAGAGCGAGCGGCAGCCGGCCGGATCGAGGAAGACGAGCACTCCGACCTCCCGCCGGTCGTGGCCGGTCACCACCACGTCCTGCGCCACGGGGGCGCCGGCGGCGATCACCTCCAGGCGCAGCTCGCCGACGTGCACCCAGGTCCCGGACGTCAGCTTGAAGTTCTCGGCCAGCCGGCCGTCGAAGAGGATGCCGCGGGAGGGATCTTCCGGGTCGGCGAGCCGGCCGGCGTCTCCGGTGCGGAGGAAGCCGTCCTCGTCGAACAGCTCGCGGGTGAGCTCGGGGCGCTGCCAGTAGCCGGGGGTCACGTTGGGCCCCTTCACCCGCAGCTCGAGCTTTCCATCCACCGGCGCCAGCTTGATCTCCGTGCCCGCGCCGGGCAGGCCGATGACGCCCGCCCGCTCGATCAGGAAGTGGATCTGGGTCGAGCTCGGCGCCGTCTCGGTCGAGCCCCAGGCCGAGAGCATGGCGACCCGCCGCCCGATCGCCCGCTCCGAGAGCCGCTCCAGCGCCTCCCACAGGTGCTGCGGCAGCGCCGCGGCGGCGTAGAAGAGCGCGTCGAGGTCGCGGAAGAAGGTCTCGCGCAGGACGGCGTCCCGCTCGAGGAACGGGATCAGCATCTCGTAGCCGCGCGGGACGTTGCAGTGGAAGGTCGACGGCACCTCGCGCAGGTTGCGCGCGGTGGTCTCGATCAGCCCGGGAGCCGGCTTGCCGCCGTCGACATAGAGGGTGCCGCCGTTGCGCAGCGCCAGGTTGAAGTTGTGATTGCCGCCGAAGGTATGGCTCCAGGGGAGCCAGTCCACCATCACCGGCGGCCGGTCCTCGAGAAAGGGCCACGCCTGGGCGAGCGCCTGCTGGTTGGAGACGAGCATGCGCTGCGTGTTGATCACCCCCTTGGGCTTGCCGGTCGAGCCGGAGGTGAAGAGGATCTTGGCGACGGTGTCGGGACCCACGGCGGCGAAGCGGTCCTCGAGGCCCGGGGCCGGCGCCGCCGCGGGGAGCGCGTCGAAGAGGGTCGTCGCGAGCCCGCCGGGCGGATTGGCGCCGACCACCAGCTCGGCCGCGCCGGTGGCGGCCGCGGTCTTCAGGGCACCCGCGAACCGCTCGCCGTCGGCGGCGTAGACGAGGCCGGGGCGGATCAGCTCGAGGATGTAGCGGAGCTGGGCATGGTCCTCCGCCAGCAGCGAGTAGGCGGGCGAGACCGGCACGGCGGGGATCCCCACGTGCAGGGCCGCGAGTTGCAGCAGGCCGTGATCGACGCCGTTGTCGGAGAGCAGCGCCACCGGCCGGCCGGCGTCGAGGCCGCGCTCCAGCAGGGCGCCGGCGATCCGCTCGACGAGGTCGAGGGCCGAGGCGTAGGTGACGCGGCGCCAGCCGTGCTCTCCCGCGCGCTCGGCGAGGAAGACGCGGTCCGGCGCGGCGCGGGCCCAGTGGCGCAGAAGGAGTCCGAGGCAGCGCGGATAGGGGCGCAGCTCGTGGCGCGAGCGCAGCAGCAGGCCGCCACCGGGGAGCGGCCGTGCCTCGAGCGCGACCGGGGCGAGCCGGAGCGGCTTCATCGGTGCTTCGGCCATGACCGGCGAGTTTACGGCAAGTTTACGGCAGCCGGAGTCGCAAAGAATCATGGCTTCTGCTATATATGGAGATACTAGCTAGGGGTACGACCCAGGCCATCGGCCAGGGAGCAGAAATGGGGCGGCGAAGGACGGTTCCTAGGAATGAACCGGCATGGATGAACCGACGCAGCCATCCACCGCTTCACACCTCCGTTTATCCGGAGCTCTCGCCCCCTCAGAAGCTCGGCACGTAATCGCCCGTTTAGAAACAAGCCAAGAGAGAGTCCACACCATGAAGAAGCGGTCGCTGTTCCTTCTGCTCGCCCTCGCCGTCCTCCTCCCCCTTGGTGCGCGGGGCGCTGACGCGCCCTCCTGGCCGACGCTCGGCCAGCAGCTCCGGGCCGACGCCGTGATCTCCCACAGCGCCCTGGAGGGGCTGATCGCCGCCAACCAGGACTTCTCGGTGTTGCGCCCCGAAGAGGCGAAGGACCAGATCCGCGTCCCGCTCTGGCTGCGGGTGCTCTGGCGTCACGCGCATCCTGAGATGGTCTACTCCGCGTCGGACCCGACGGGCGGTTATCCGCTGGTCCTCAAGGAGGTCCATGAGTGGATGACCACCCACCAGGACCTCCAGGCCGGCCCGCCGACCCAGGACGTGCTGCCCGAGCTCGACGAGGACGCGCCCACCCGGACGGCCGGGATCAGCCTCGAACAGAAGATCTCGGGCTCTCCGGGCGCGCCGCGCAGCGAGTCCGACATCCGGGTCAACTACTGGGATCCGACGAAGATCATCGCCGCCTCGAACAACATCTCGGGGAGCGGCTCGCAGGCGCAGTTCTTCTCGACCAACGGCGGCACGACCTGGGGGCAGACCAGCCTGCCGCTGCAGACCGGCGACGCCTTCCACTCCGACCCGACCGTCGACTGGACCTCGGACGGCACCGCCTGGTCGACCACGATCGGCATCAACTCCGGCGGCTCGGTGCTCCACATGCGCGCGTACAAGTCGACCGACAACGGCGCCACCTGGACCTTCGACAACACGTTCTCGGCGGCCCAGACCAGCACCGACAAGCAGATCATGTGGGTCGACCACAGCGCGACGTCGGCGTTCAAGGACAACATCTACGTCATCTGGCACAACAACGCGCCGGCGTTCATGAACCGGCGCACCGGGCCGACCGGCTCCTGGCAGACGCCGATCCAGGTGAGCGGCGCGGAGTCCACCGGCACGGCGATCGGCGACGACGTCAAGACCAACGCCAACGGCGACGTGTTCGGCTTCTGGCCGACGACGACCAACCGCAAGATCTTCGTGGTCAAGTCGACCAACGGCGGCGTCTCCTACGGCACGCCCCTCCAGATCGGCTCGACGTTCGATTCCTACGACATCGGCGTGCCGTCCTTCAGCAGCCGCCGGATCCTCATCTACGTTTCCGGCGGCGCCTACCGCACCGCCACCAAGAACCTGGTCTACGCCACCTGGACCGACCTCACCGGCGCCGCGGGTTGCACCGCGGCGGGCAACGAGCCGGGGTCCAACGCGGCGTCCACCTGCAAGACCCGCGTCTGGTTCTCCCGCTCCACCGACGGTGGCGCCACCTGGTCGCCGGCGGTGATGATCAACAATCAGGCCTCGCTCAACGACCAGTACAACCAGTGGATGGTGGTCGACGAGACCACCGGCGCCCTGGGGCTCATGTACTACGACACGGTCGCCGACCCCGCCCGCAAGAAGACCGATGTCTACTACCAGTCTTCCTTCGACGACGGCGTCACCTGGTTCGCGCCGGTCAAGGTGACCTCCGCCCAGACCGACGAGTCGGCCGGCGGCGACCAGGGGAACCAGTACGGCGACTACAACAGCCTGTCGGGCATCGCCGGCCAGTTCTTCCCCTCCTGGACCGACCGCCGGAACGGCAGCAACGAGGAGATCTGGACCGCCAGGATCGCGGACGCCTTCTGCACGGCTACGGGCGCTCCGGCCATCGGCACGGCCGCGGCCACCGCCGCCAACCAGATCCAGGTCAGTTGGGCCGACGGCTCCCCCTCCTCGACGGCTTTCAACGTCTACAGGGCGGTCGGAACCTGCGCCGCGCACGGCACCTTCGCCCGCATCGCCACCGCGGTAGCGGGCTCGCCGCAGACCGACAGCGCGGTCTCGGGCGGCTCCACCTACGCCTACCAGGTGACCGGCCTCGACGCCACCGCCAACTGCGAATCGGCGGCGTCGGGCTGCGTTGAAGCCATGGCGACCGGCGCCTGCACGCTGGCGCCGACCTTCGCGGGTCTCGCCAGCGTCACCAACCCCGCGGGCGCAACCTGCGGCCTCAATCTCTCCTGGTCGGCGGCCACCGCCAATTGCGCCGGACCGATCACCTACAACGTCTACCGCTCCACCTCGTCCGGCTTCACGCCGGGGCCTGGGAACCGGATCGCCAGCAGCATCACCGGCACGTCGTACAACGACACCTCCGGCTCGCTGATGAACGGCACGACCTTCTACTACGTCGTCCGCGCGGTCGACAGCTCGAACGGTCTCGAGGAGACCAACACGGTCCAGAGGAGCGCCACCCCGACCGGCGCGGTCAGCAACCTGCTGACCGAGACCTTCGAAGCGGCCGGCGGCTTCGACACCGCGGGCTGGACGCATGCCGCCCCCGGGGTCGCCACCGACTGGACGCTGTCGACGGCCCAGTCGCAGACGCCCACGCATTCGTGGTTCTCTTCCAGCCAGAGCGCCATCACGGAGCGGATGCTGGTCACGCCGGCCTTCGCATCCGGGGCGGGCACGGTCCTCTCGTTCTGGCACACCTTCGCCTTCGAGGATGCGACGTTCTGCTACGACGCCGGCACGCTCGAAATCTCGACCAACGGGGGCTCGAGCTGGACGGTGCTGCCGGACGCGGCCTTCATGGCCGGAGGCTTCACCGGCACCGCCAGCAACAGCTTCTCGAACCCGATCGGCGGCAAGCGGGCCTGGTGCAACGGCACGATCGGCGCGATGACTCAGGTCAAGGCCGACCTGTCGTCCTTCGTCAGCCCGACCACCAAGCTGCGCTGGCACGAGGGCGATGACGACAACAGCAAGGCGACCGGCTGGTTCGTCGACTCCGTGACCCTGTCCAACGTCAGCACCTGCACGGCGACCAACATCCTGTTCAGCGACGGCTTCGAGAGCGGCACCACCGGCCCCTGGAGCGGTCAGACTCCGTAGCTCCGCCAGCCAGGGAGCTCGCGGTGAACGGGGCGGGGTCGAAAGATCCCGCCCGTTCCTTTTCCAGCATTCTGCTAATATACAGATACAAGTAGAAGTAACGGCTCAGGCTAGGCCTGTAAGGGGAACTTGATGAAGACGCATGCGTTGCGGATCGCCCTCGCCCTGATTCTGCTGGGCACCGCCGCCGGACTCGCGGCTCAGAACGCCGCTTCCACCGCGAGCCGGTATGCGGTGAAGGACATTAGTAGAATCGACTCCGTGCTGGCGTCGCAGATGGACCTCGCGGCGATCGCCGCGGAGGATGAGGCGAACGACCGCCAGGGCCTGCCGCCGCGCTATGCCATCCCTGAGGCGGTCTCGATCACGCCCGCCACTCGCGGCACCTGGGAGAGCCTGCCCGACGGCGGGATGCTCTGGCGGCTGCGCATCGTCGGCCGCGAGGGGACGACCTCCCTCAACCTCGGCTTCTCGCGCTTCCAGATGCCCTCCCACGGCCGCCTGCTCCTCTACTCGACCGACGGCAAGAAGACGCTGCGCCCCTTCACCGCCGACGACAACGAGGCGCACGGCCAACTGTGGACGCCGCCGGTGGTCACCGACGACCTGATCGTCGAGCTCACGGTGCCGGCGAGCGAAAAGGACAAGGCCGTGCTCGAGCTGACCTCCATCAACCAGGGCTACCGGGGCTTCGGCACCACTCCGGCGGTCAAGTCCGGGAGCTGCAATCTGGATGTCGAATGCCTCGCCGCCGGCGACTCCTGGCGCGAGCAGATGCAGGCGGTGGCGGTGATCTCGACCGGCGGCTCGAGATTCTGCACCGGGTCGCTGATCAACGACACCGCCAACGATCACAAGATGTATTTCATCACCGCCAACCATTGCACCATCAACTCGGGCAACGCCGCCACCCTGGTGGCCTTCTGGAACTACCAGAACTCGTTCTGCCGGACGCCCGGCAGCGCGGCGAGCGGACAGGCGGGGGACGGCCAGCTCACCCAGTTCCATACCGGCTCCTTCTTCCGCGCCGCCTCTTCGGCGTCCGACTTCACCCTGGTCGAGCTCGACGATCCGCCGGTGCCCGCCTACAACCACTTCTGGGAAGGCTGGGACCGCTCGACCGGTGATTTCACCTGCACCGCCGGGGCCCCCTGCTCGGGCATTCATCACCCGAACACGGACGAGAAGCGGATCACCTACGTCACCACCAACACGGCGACCACGAGCTACAACAACCCGGCCTCGCCGGGGAACGGCACCCATATCTGGGCCCACTGGGCGACCGATCCTCCCGGACCGTTCACCGTACCGGGCGTGACCGAGCCGGGTTCCTCCGGCTCACCGCTCTACAACGCCGCCGGCCAGTTCATCGGCCAGCTCCACGGTGGCCCTTCCGTCTGCGGCGCCACCGGCGACAACCTCTCCGACTACTACGGCCGCTTCAGCGTCTCCTGGACCGGCGGCGGCACCGACAGCACCCGCCTCTCCACCTGGCTCGACGCCGGCAACACCGGCGCCACGGCCATCGACGGCGTCGGCGCCTGCACGGCTCCGGGCCCGCCGGCCATCGGCACCGCCACCGCGACGGCGCCGAACACGATCCAGGTCACCTGGGGCGACGGCTCCCCCTCGTCGACGACGTTCAACGTCTACCGGGCTCCGGGAACCTGCGCCTCACCCGGTTCCTTCGCCGTAACCGGCCCCGGCGTCGCCGGCTCGCCGTTCAACGACACCACCGTTTCCGGCGGCACGACATATGCGTTCCACGTCACCGGCCGCGATGCCACCGGCTCCTGCGAATCCGTCCCGTCGGGCTGCGTCGAGGCCACGGCCACCGGGTCCTGCACGCTGCAGCCGACCTTCGCGGGGCTCGCCAGCGCCACCAACAACGGGACCGCCAGTTGCGGCCTCACCCTCTCCTGGTCGGCGGCCACCGCCAATTGCGGCGGCCCGATCACCTACAACGTCTACCGTTCCGCCTCGTCCGGCTTCACTCCGGGCCCGGGGAACCGGATCGCCTCCGGCGTCACCGGCACGTCGTACGGCGACGCCTCCGGCTCGCTGGTGAGCGGTACCACCTACTACTACGTCGTGCGCGCGGTCGACAGCTCGAACGGTATCGAGGACGGCAACACCGTCCAGCGCAGCACCACGCCGACCGGCGCGGTCAGCACCGCGCTGGCCGAGACCTTCGAAGGGGCCGGCGGCTTCGACAACCCGGGCTGGACGCATGCCGCCCTCTCGGGAGCCAACGACTGGGCGCTGTCGACAACCCAGTCGCAGACGCCCACGCATTCGTGGTTCTCCGCCAGCCTGAGCGCCATCTCCGAGCGGGTGCTGGTCACGCCGGCGTTCACGTCCGGGGCGGGCACCATCCTCAGGTTCTGGCACACCTTCGCCTTCGAGAGCGCGGCGAACTGCTACGACGCCGGCACGCTCGAGATCTCGACCGACGGCGGCTCGACCTGGACGGTGCTCCCGGACGCGGCTTTCACGGCGGGAGGCTTCACCGGCACCGTCAGCACCGGCTTCTCGAACCCGATCGGCGGCAAGCGGGCGTGGTGCAACGGCACGATCGGCGCGATGACCCAGGTCACGGCCGACCTGTCGGCCTTCGCCGGCGCGAACACCAAGCTGCGCTGGCACGAGGGCGATGACAGCAGCTCGCAGGCGACCGGCTGGTTCGTCGACTCGGTGAGCCTGTCCAGCGCCGCCGTCTGCACCGCGGCGAGCGGCCTGTTCAACGACGGCTTCGAGAGCGGCACTACCGGCGCCTGGAGCAGCCAGACCCCGTAAGATCCGCCAGAATCACGGCTGTCTCAAAAGGCGGGGTCGAAAGATCCCGCCCTTTTTGTTTCAGTCCGCTTTACCGCACCAGGTCGCGGGTGATGTCGGCGACGGTGGGGGCGCCGGCCAGGGCCATGGCCAGATCGAGCTCATCGCGGAGGAGGCGCAGGACGGACAGCGCGCCGGCCTCCCCCGCCGCGGCGAGACCCCAGAGCACCGGCCGGCCGGCGAGCACCGCCCGCGCCCCCAGGGCGACGGCCTTCAGGATGTCCGTTCCCCGCCGCACCCCGCCGTCCATCAGCACCTCGATCCGGTGACCGTGGGCCGCCAGGGCGTCGACGATCTCCGGCAGGACGTCGAGGGTGGCCGGCGAGGTGTCGAGCTGGCGTCCGCCGTGGTTCGACACCACCACGCCGGCCGCGCCCGCCTCGGCCGCGCGCAGGGCGTCGTCGGGGCGGACGATCCCCTTGACCAGCACCGGCAGCTCGGTGATCGACCGCAGCCAGGCCACGTCCCGCCAGGTCAGCGCCGGATCGAGGAAAGAGGCGACGTAGGCGGCGAGCCCGGAGTCGGCGGCGGCCGGCGGCATCTCCCCATACCCTTCCGGCAGCAGGTTGGCCACGGCGAGGCCGGGCGGCAGGCGGAAGCGGTTCCGCACGTCCCGCTCCCGCCGTCCGAGCAGGGGGGCGTCGACGGTGAGCACCAGCGCGCGGCAGCCGGCGGCCTCGGCCCGCCGCACCAGCCCCTCGGTGGCCCCGCGGTCGCGATAGACATAGAGCTGGAACCAGACCGGCCCGGAAGCGGCGGCCACCACCTCCTCGATCCGCGTGGTGGAGAGGGTCGAGAGAATCATCACCGTCCCCGCCGCTCCGGCCGCCCGCGCGGTCGCCAGCTCCCCCTCGGGAGTCGCGAGGCGGTGGAACGCGGTGGGGGCGACGAGCACCGGCATCGCGACCGGCTGGCCGAGCACCGAAGTGGTCAGGTCGCGGCGCGAGACGTCCACCAGCACCCGGTAGGCGATGGCGACACGGTCGTAGGCGGCGCGGTTCTCGCGCAGGGTGACCTCGTCGTGAGCGCCGCCGGCATAGTAGTCGTAGGCCTCCGGGGAGAGCCTCTCGCGGGCGATCGCCTCGAGCTCGAAGACGTTGAGCGGTTCCATCGCGCGATTGTATAAAATCCGGCCTTCTCTCGAAGGAGCCCCGACATGCTGGATCGCCGCGCCTTTCTGTCCTCGATCGCCCTCCTGGCCGCCCTGGGCACCGGTTGCGCCAGCACTCCGGGTCGCTCTCCCCAAGCGACGGCCGCGGCCAGCCGGCCGGCGAAGGCCTCAGGCGCCGTCGAATTCACCCTTCTGCAGTTCAACGACGTCTACGAGATCGGCCCGGTGGAAGGGGGCAAGAGTGGCGGGCTCGCCCGGGTGGCGACGCTCCGCCAGCGCCTCCTGGCCGAGAACCCCAACACCTTCACCCTCCTGGCCGGCGATTTCGTGAGCCCCTCGGCGCTGGGCACCGCCAAGGTGGATGGCCAGCCCCTGGCGGGCAAGCAGATGGTGGCGGTGCTCAACGCGGTGGGCCTGGATCTCGCCACCTTCGGCAACCATGAATTCGACATCAAGGAGGATCAGCTCCTGGCCCGCCTCGCCGAGTCGCGCTTCCGCTGGACCTCGGCCAACGTGACGCGGGCGAGCGGCGGCCCCTTTCCCGGCGTGCCCCCTCACGTCATCCTCACGGCCAACGGCCCGGGCGGCAGCGTTCGCATCGGGGTCGTGGGCGTGGTGCTCGCCAGCAATCCGGCCCCCTTCGTCACCTACGCCGACTCGATCGAGTCGTTCCGCCGCGAGGCCCAGGCGCTACGGGGGCAGGTGGACATCCTGGTGGGCCTGACACACCTGGCCTTCTCGCAGGACCAGGCGCTCGCCGAAGCCATCCCGGAGATCGACCTGATCCTCGGCGGTCACGAGCACGAGAACGTCCGCGCCTTCCGTGGCACCGGCTTCACGCCCATCCTCAAGGCCGACGCCAACGTCCGCACGGTCTACGTTCATCGCCTGGCGTGGGACCCCGCCCGCCGCGGCCTGAAGGTCGATTCCCAACTGGTGATCGTCACGGACGAGATCCCGGAGGACCCCAAGGTCGCGGCGGTGGTGACCGAGTGGGAGCAGAAGGCCTTCGCGGGCTTCCGCCAGCAGGGCTTCGAGCCCGGCGACAGGGTGACGGTGACGACGGTGCCGCTCGACGGCCGCGAGGCCAGCGTCCACAACCGCACCACCGAGCTCACGGACCTCGTCGCCCGCGCCTTCCTGGCCGAGGCTCAGGGGAGCGAGCTCGCCGTCTACAACAGCGGCTCGATCCGCATCGACGACGTGCTCCCCGCGGGACCGGTCACCCAGTACGACGTCATCCGCGTCCTCCCCTTCGGCGGCAAAGTGCTGACCGCAGACATCCGCGGCAGCCTCCTCGCCCGCGCCTTCGACCAGGGGATCGCCAGCCACGGCAAGGGGGCCTTCCTCCAGACGGAGAACGTGTCGATCGGCGACGGCGGCGCCTGGGCCATCGGCGGCAAGACCCTCGACCCCGCCCGCATGTACCGGGTCGCCATCAACGACTACCTGGCCTCGGGCAAGGAGGAGGGGATGGACTTCCTCAAGCCCGGCCCGGACCTCACGATCGTCAAGGAGAACCGGGACCAGCGCATGGCGGTGATCGATCAATTGCGCCGGGAGTACCCGGCCTCGCGGTAGCGGAAAGCGGGATACGCACCTTCCTGGACGGGGTAACTCAGCGCTTGAATCCCCTGAGTTACAGGCTATACTGTAAATAGAAAATGCGTCGCATTTTCACGCCCCGGTACTCCACGGCTGGACGGCGGTTTTTCGAGCTTGCCGGCCACTTCCCCGCAAGGAGGAGCCATGAAACGCTTTCTGCTCGTTCCCGTCTCTGCCGTCCTCGCCCTTGTGCTGTATGCCTCACCGGCGTCGGCGGCCACCGCCAACTTCCAGGGAGACTGTCTGCTCTCGCACACCTGCGACTTCGACTCCCAACGCCCGTTCGGGAGTCCGTCGACCTGCTCCCCCTCCTCGATCAGCAGCTATGCGTGGAACTTCGGCGATGGGACGACAGGGACCGGCGTCGCCCCTACCCACTTTTTCCCGCTCTCCACGCAAACCTACTCGGTGACGCTGAAGATCACCTGCGGCAACGGCACGACGGCCACCCTCACCAGGAACCTTTCCTGGGCCTTCGGTGGGGGCACCACCATAATCCCCGCCGTCGGCTATAACTGAGGCGGGCGCAGGGGGGGCACGACGGCCTCGATCTCGCCGCGCGCGGCTTCGAGCCACGGCGGCAGCACGAGCGTCTCGCCCAGGTGGGCCGGGTCCTCGTCCACCGCGAAGCCGGGGCCGTCGGTCGCCAGCTCGAACAGCACGCCCCCCGGCTCCCGGAAATAGACCGAGTGGAACCAGAAGCGGTCGATCACCGGCGTGGGTTGCGCCCCCACCTCTTCCAGCAGCTCGCGCATCGCGAGCTGCCGTTCGTCGTCGGCGACCCGCCAGGCGAGATGGTGCACGCTGCCGACGCCCCAGGAGCCCCGGCGGGCTTCCGGCGTCTCCCGGACATCGATGACGCCCGCGGCGTCCGCGAAGCCGTAGCGGGTCCAGCCGTTCTCGCTCCCCAGGCGCTGGAAGCCGAGCACATCGGTCAAGAGCTCCGCCGTGGCGGCCTCATTCCGTTCCCAGACCTGCGCGCCATACAAACCGCGAATCTGGCGTTCCCCCGGCACCGGACCGCCATCCCAGGGGGTGAATCCGATCCGCGGCCGGACCGTGCCCTCGACCAGCGCGAGCCGGAGCCCGTGCGGATCGACCACCGGCAGGGTTTTCTCGCCGAACCGTATCTCGACCGCGCCCAGGCGCGCGCCGTACTTCTCCAGGCGCGCGCCCCAGAAATCGACGCTGCCCGCCGGGATCTCCAGGGCCACCTCGGTGGCGAGGCCGTGGCCCATGTGGGGAGGGGCCATCTGTGCCCAGGGGAAGAAGGTGAGGTCGGAGCCGGGGTGCCCTTCGGCGTCGGCATAGAAGAGATGATAGGTGCCCGGGTCGTCCTGGTTGACGCTCTTCTTGACCAGACGCATGCCGAGCACGCCGGCGTAGAAGTCCAGGTTCTCCTGAGCCGGCCCGGAGATGGCCGTAATGTGGTGAAGCCCGTTGACGCGTTCCATGCATCCTCCTCCGCGCCCGTCGCGAGCGAGCGACGCCT
The DNA here is from genome assembly GCA_039918595.1 of Thermoanaerobaculia bacterium. Taxonomy (GTDB): domain Bacteria; phylum Acidobacteriota; class Thermoanaerobaculia; order Multivoradales; family UBA5704; genus DATARR01. Next base: position 19,676 of record JBDSHF010000184.1, on the reverse strand, counting down.
GGGAAGGTATCATGGCTCTCCGCGTTGCGGCTCCGTCACAAAGGCTGCTCGGCGACATTCTTGGTACGACAGAGAGGAAACCATGAGCGCGAAGCGAAAGGCTACCAGGACTCAATCTGTAGCGCACCGAGCCCGGCCGGAGGCACTGCTCCCGGAACTGCGGGAGTTGATCCTCGCCGCCCGCTCTGAGGTAGCCCGCACTGTCAATGCGGGGCTCACCCTTGTCTACTGGCGGGTGGGCGATCGCATTCGCCGCGAGATCCTCAAGGAAAAGCGTGCGGAGTACGGTGCCGAGATTGTCTCCGCACTGGGGAGACAATTAGAGCAGGAGTTCGGACGGGGCTTCTCGTGGAAGTCACTTCACCACATGATCCGTTTTGCGGAGGCTTTTCCCGATGTCGAGATTGTCTCCGCACTGCGGAGAGAATTGTCCTGGACCCATTTCAAGGCACTCATCTACCTCGATGATCCGCTACAACGAAATTATTATGCCGAGATGTGCAGGATCGAGCACTGGAGCACGCGAACGCTGCAGGAGCGCATTCAGTCTATGCTGTTCGAACGCACTGCGCTTTCGAAAAAGCCGCAGAAGTTTATAGAGCAGGAGCTGGAAACTTTGCGGCAACAGGACCGGCTCACTCCCGATCTCGTCTTCCGCGATCCCTATTTTCTCGATTTTCTTGGCTTGCGGGGAGCCTACTGCGAAAAAGATCTGGAAGATGCCCTGCTGCGCGAGATCGAATCTTTCCTCTTGGAACTCGGCACCGGCTTCGCCTTTGTGGAACGTCAGAAGCGCATCACACTGGACGGCGACGACTATTATTTAGACTTGCTCTTCTATCATCGCCGCTTGCGGCGGTTGGTGGTCATCGAATTGAAAATCGGCGACTTCAAGCCCGCGGATGCCGGTCAAATGGAGCTCTACCTGCGATGGCTCGACCGCTACGAGCGGCAGGAAAGCGAAGAGAGACCCATTGGCCTCATCCTCTGCGCCGGCAAGAAGCGCGAGACCGTAGAATTGCTCGAGCTCGAGCCCCGCGGTATCCATGTTGCCGAGTACCTGACCGAGCTACCACCCCGCGAGGTGCTCGAGCACCGCCTTCATGAAGCCATCGTCCGCACCCGCCTGCGGCTGGAGCAGCGAGGGACTGACGAAGCTCCGGCAAGACCCTGACTGTCTTCCGTGAGGGCCCCCCTTCCCCATTTGCCGGCACTAGGAGGCTCCGATGCAGCACCGAGACCGCTTCTTCGCCATCTTTCTGATCACGCTGGTCCTCGCCGTCCCGGCCGGGGTCAGCGCACAGGCCAAGGCCCCGAAGACCCAGGACAAGGCTCCCCAGCAAGACAAGCTCGCGCCGAAGAACCCCTATGCCGAGCGCTTCAAGGAGCTGGACCGCAACCGGGACGGTTACGTCTCGTTGACCGAATGGCCGCTCGAGCAGGCCAGCTTCCACGTCGTCGACCGCGATCAGGACGGCCGCCTGAGCCCGGGCGAGCTCCTGACCCGGAACGTCCTGCGCCAGGCCCCTCCGGAAGTGCAGTTCCAGAAGCTGGACATCAACCGCGACGGCCGCCTGAGCCGGAGCGAGCGGCAGCGCGACGGCTTCGATCGGCTGGACCGGAACCAGGACGGCTACATCACCCTCCCCCAGTACCGGGAGGATAGCTGGAGCCCCCACGCCACCGTCCAGGACGAGATCCTTTTCCGCAACCTCGACCGCGACCGCAACAACCGCGTGAACCGCACGGAATGGACCGGCTCGGCCTTCACCTTCAACCACCTGGACCGCAACGGGGACGGCGTCCTCAGTCCGAACGAGTGGCCGCGGTAGCACTCGACGTCTCCGTCAGGACGCCCCCCCCTCAGATTCGGGATTCACTGACTCCCGAATTGAAAACGAACAGTCGGCATCCTGCTGTGCACCCAGAAGGATCACGCCATGGTCGAGTACGCGCTGGCTGGCATCGATAATGGGATCTTCGTTTCGAAGTACCTGCTCGAGCTGCCGAAGAAAGAGGAGATGCAGCGGTTCATCGAAGAACAACTGGCAGACGCCATGCCCACGGTGGCAGGGCTCCCAGGTATGCCTTGACCGCTGGACGTGGGCAGAGCCTTGGGCGCCCGCCAGACTGGGCGCCCAAGTAGCCGCCTACCAGGAGTACGACACGTGCGCGAGCGCGCGGCGGCTCAGCAGGTCGCCGCCGAAGGACTCGAAGTGCTCCTTGTCGAAAAGGTTGCTGACGTCGAGGCCGATCCCCCAGTTGTCGGTCAGCCTGTAGGTGACCCCCAGGTCCACCGTGGTGTAGGAAGGCACGTCGCCCACGAACACGCCGGCCGCCCAGGGGAAGCCGTCCACCCAGCGCGCCTTGACCGAGCCGTTCCAGCGGTCGCCACGGTAGGAGAGGCCGCCCGACACCTTGTTCTCCGGCCCGTTGGGCAGGAGCCGGTCGCCCGCGGTCTGCGACTTGACCTCGAAATCGAACCAGGAGTAGCTGGCATCCGCGATCACCCGGCTGCTGACGTAGAAGTTGAAAGCCACGTCCACCCCTTGAGTGTCCACCACGCCGGAGTTGGCGTAGGAGAACACCAGGGCGGGCCGGCCGTTGACAGTGGTCAGGCCGGCGAAGTTCGGCCCCAGGCCGCCGCGCAGGGTGGTGAGGACCGTCTGGGCCACCGGCGCCGGCAGGAACGACGGCGGAGCGTACGGCCCAAAGGCCGGGTTGACCCCGGGCAGCAGATCGGTGACGAAGTTCTGGATCCGGCTCCGGTAATAGTCGACCGTGAGGTAGAGCTTGGAGCCGAAGATGCCGCTGTATCCGGCCTCGTAGCTGGTGATCTTCTCGACGTCGAGATCGTTGTTGCCGCGGGCCAGGATGGGGATGCTGGCGAGGCCCAGGGTCTGCCCGCCGAGGAAGGGGGCCAGCGCGGCTTCCAGCGGCGCGAAGGCGGTGATGGGCGCGCCGGCCGGAGCGCGCAGGAAGAACTCCGAATAGTTGGGAACCTGGAAAGCCTTGTTGTAGGTGAAGCGCAGCGTCTGGGTGGGGGCGACGCCCCAGACCAGCGAGGCCTTGGGGGAGAACTGGGTGTCGTGCAGCGTGCTGTCGTCCACCCGGGCCGCCACCACCGCCTTGACGGACGCGGTGAAGTTGTACTCCGCCTGGCCGAAAACGGCCTGGGTGTGCTCGTCCTTGGCGGAGTCCATCAGCGTCTGGAAACCGGTCTTGTTGGCCGTATCCACCTTCTGCTGGCGGTAGGCGACGCCGCCCACCAGGAAGCCCTTGCCGCCCGCGAAGCCGGTGTTGCCCTGGATCTCGCCGTTCAGGTTCGAGGAGTCCTCGAAGAGCGGAGCGCCGGAGGAGAGGGCCACCTGATTCTCGGCCACGCGCTTGTCGTAGTAGCCGAGGAGGTTCCAGTGCAGGGTGTTGAAGTTGAGCCGGCCCCAGGGGCGCTGGACGTCGGTCACCTGGACGCGGCCGATGCCGGTGACGAACGTCGGGCCCTCGAGGGTGGCGGTGCCGCCTTCGATCGTCAGCGCCCGGTTGTCCGCGAAGTAGCGATCGAAGCGCAGGCCGCCATAGCCGACCTTCGCCCGGTCGAGCTCCAGCGCCCGCGCTTCCCGCCGCAGGCAGTTGGTCTGTGCGGCGGAGGTGCAGATCGTCGAATACTCCACGCTCTGATTGCGCGAGCGGGTGAAGTCGTCGCTCTCCTGATAGCCGCCGACCACCCTCCCGAACCAGCCGCCCCCGAGCTTGCTGGAGTACCGGAGATCGCCCCGTACCGTGCCCAGCTCACCGCCGGTCAGCCGTACTTTCCCGCCCTCGTTCCCGCGCGGCGACCGCGTCGTCATGTTGAGGACGCCGCTGAAGGCGTTGGCGCCGTAGAGCGCCGAGCCCGGTCCGCGCACCAGCTCCATCGTCGCCAGCTCGTCCATCGGGAAGGAGACCGCCGCCCACTCCTGGGAGCCGAGGAACGGCACCGAGGGGTCGCGGCCGTCGATCAGCGTCAGGATGCGCCGGTTGAGGGAGCTGTTGAACCCGCGCACGTTGAAGTTGAAGTCGTAGAGGCCGCTCTGGGTGAAGTCGACGCCGGGCGTGAACTCGAGCAGCTTGGGGAGCTGGCCGGACGGCGCCTTGAGCGCGATGTCCTCCACCGGCACCACCGTCACCGCGGCGGGGGCCTCGGTGATCCGCTCCGCCTTGCGCGACACCGAAAAGACGGTGATCGTCTCGGCGAAGCTCAGGTCCCAGTCGACTTTCTGGTCCAGCGTCCGCGTCGCGCCGGCCGCCACGACGATGGCCGATTCGGCCGTCGAGTGATCGCTCAGGCTGAAGGTGACCTCGTAGGTTCCCGGCGGCACGCCGTCCAGGACATACGAGCCCGCGGCATCGGTCTGCGCCGACCGGCCCAGGGGATCGATGACGACGGTGACCCCGGCCAGGCCCGCGCCGTCGGGCCGCGTGACCTTTCCCGCGATCCCCCCGGTCTCCTGCCCCCGCGCCGGTGCGACGCCGAGCGCAAGGAGGACCAGGGCCGTGAACAGACACGTCCATTTGCCTTTCATGACGACCTCCGCGAATCCGCGCGGCGAGCGCCTGGAGCCCGAGCTCTTCAACGATTGGCGCCTGGCCGCAGATGAGTTGGAACGACAGTTGACGAAAGAAACTGCTGTCGCTTCTACCCTGGCGGAAGGGGAAAGTCAATCATAAAGCTGCCGGACAGAGCCCGGTTACGAAAAGTTTACATGCGGGTCGCGCAAAACCTTTCTATGAAACTTGGGCTAACCTACCCCTCGGCGCCCGCCGCCCGGGCCCGGCTGCCGCGCCAGAGCAGGATCGCGGCGAGCGCGCAGGCGGCCGGGCAGATCAGCAGCGCGAGCCGCATGTTCTCGGGGTTGGCGGTGACGCCCAGCCGATCGTTGAGCTTGCCGATGAGCGGGGCGCCGAGGCCATAGGCGACGATGTTCACCGTCGAGAAGAAGATGCCGATGCCGAGCCCGCGCAGGTGCGGGCCGGCGATCTCGTGCAGGTCCGCGGTCGCGGGGGCGACCCACATCAGGGCGAGCCCGTAGAGCGGGATGCTGAGGAGCACCACCACGCCGACCTGGTTGACGAACAGCAGCCCGAGCCAGAGCGGAATCGAGGCGAGGGCGGACCATGCGATGAACGCCATGCGGCCTCCAGGGCCGCCCAGCCGGCGGAAGCGGTCCGCCAGATAGCCGCCGAGAATCGTCATCGGTATGCCGACCACCACCCCCAGGATCCCCGCCACGATGCCGATTTGCGCCAGGCTCACATGGTGGACGCGCACGAAGAAGGCCGCCCCCCAGATGCCGAGGTTGTTGGCGGCGAGCCCGAAGATGGCGTACCCCAGATACAGGTAGCGCAGCGGCACGGAGCGGAACAGGATCTTCCAGTCCTCGGGCCGGTAGCGGACCGCCGCGACCTCCGTGCGTCCGCGCGGCGGCTCGCGCAGAAAAAAGACGATCAGGGCGAGGAGGAGCCCCGGGAAACCCAGCAGGTAGAACGCCCACCGCCAGCCATAGCTCTGCCCGATCCAGCCGCCGAGGAAGAAGGCGAGGCCACCGCCGAGGGCGATCCCCGAGGCGTAGATCCCCTGGACCGTGGCCCTCATGCGGGGCGGGAAGTAGTCGCTCAGCAGCGACAGCGCCGCCGGCCCGAGCGTCGCCTCGCCGACCCCGACCATCAACCGGCAGAAGAAGAGGGTCCAGAAGCTGTCGGCGAATCCGGTCAGGCCGGAAAAGAGGCTCCAGACGGCGAGCCCGCAGGCGATCAGCCGGGTCCGCGACACGCGGTCGGCGAGGCGCCCGAAGGGCACCCCGAGCAGCGTGTAGAAGATGACGAAGGAGGTCGTCCCCAGGAGCGCCAGTTGCAGGTCGGTGAAATGCATCTCCGCCTTGATCGGCGTGAACAGGATGTAGATCACCTGCCGGTCGAGGAAGTTCAGGACATAGATCGCGGTGAGGACGAAGAGCACGTACCAGGCGTATTTAGGAGAATAAGTAGGCACCTTCGCTTCGGCACTGGCCGCCGGATCGCTGGACATCGCGGGCTCCTCTCTGAGGAAACGGGCGGCAAGTATAACCAACCGACCTGCGGTAGCATCCTCGCCATGGATGCCTCCCGCCGTCAGGTCCTTGCCGGAGCCGCCGCGCTGGCGCTCGCCGGCGCCCTTCCCCACTCGGTTTCCTCACTCGGACGCTCCGCGCTCGCGCCGGCCGGCGCCCGGCCGCGGATCGTCCGTCCACGCCGCCTCCAGCCCGGCGACACCGTGGGCCTGATCGACCCGGCCAGCGCGATCTGGGAGCCGCTCAACATCGAGATCGTGGCCGAATCCCTGGCCGCGCTCGGTTTCAAGACCAAGCGCGGGGCCAATCTGCTGGCGCGCCACGGCTATTTCGCCGGCACCGACGAGCAGCGCGCCGCGGATCTCAACGCCATGTTCGCCGACCGGCAAGTGCGGGCGATCCACTGCGTCCGCGGCGGCTGGGGGTGCGCCCGCCTGCTGCCTCTGCTCGACTGGCCGATGATCGCGCGCAACCCCAAGATCCTCCTCGGCTACAGCGACATCACCGCCCTTCTGCTCTCCCTTCACGCCAAGACCGGCCTGGTGACCTTCCATGGGCCGGTGGGCACCTCGCAATGGAACCCGTTCAACGTCGGCTACATGAAACGGGTGTTGCAGGACGGGGAGGCGGTCACCTTCGAGAATCTGAAGGAGATCAAGGAGGACGACCTCACGGTGGTCGAGAACCGCGTGCAGACGCTACGCCCCGGCACCGCCCGCGGGCGGCTGCTCGGCGGCAACCTGACGGTGCTGACCAGCCTCGTCGGATCGGGCTATCTGCCGGATTGGGACGGCTGCATCCTGTTCATCGAGGATGTGGAGGAAGCGCCCTACCGGATCGACCGCATGCTCACCCAGCTCCGGCTCGCCGGCATCCTGGGGAAGGCCCGGGCGGTGATCTGGGGGAACTGCACCAAGTGCTCGCCCGGCGAAGGGTTCGGCTCGCTGACCGTCACCGACGTGCTCCGCGACCACCTGCTGCCCCTGGGCGTCCCCGCCTGGGCTGGAGCGATGTTCGGCCACGTCGAGAAGCAGTTCACCCTGCCGGTGGGGGTCGAGGTCGAGGTGGACGCCACCGCCGGCACCCTCCGCATGCTGGAGCCCGCGGTCGCCGCCAGCGCGGCGAGCCCGGCCTGACGTTCGGTTGCGTCACAGGCATCGGGTCATCCTCCTTTGCGCGATCCTCACCGACCCTCGACGTCACGAATCCCGACGAGATGTGTATAAGAGGGTGGATTGAAATCCCGGGCGCAAGGCCAAGGACGCTCGGTCGGCATAGAATGACGGCCCAAGGAGGTCATCATGCGCCGAGTCATCCTGAGCTTCAGCGTCCTGTTCTGCCTCGTCGCCAGCGTTCCCGCCGCGGCGCAGGGCGAGGTGGGCGAGGTGTCGTTCGCCAACTCCGGTTCGCCCGCGGCCCAGGAACCGTTCCTGCGCGGGCTCGCGCTGCTGCACAACTTCGAGTACCCCGACGCGGCCGAGCAGTTCCGCAAGGCGCAGACGATCGATCCGGACTTCGCCATGGCCTTCTGGGGCGAGGCGATGACCTACACCCACCCGGTCTGGATGCAGCAGGATCTCCCGGCGGCGCGCGCCGTGCTGGGCCGGCTCGGCGCCACCCCCGAGGCGCGGGCGGCAAAGGCGAAGACCGAGCGCGAGCGCGACTACCTGCGCACGGTAGAGGTCCTCTACGGCAACGGCACCAAGAACGAGCGCGATTTCATCTTCTCCGACGCGATGGCCGCGCTCCACCAGCGCTATCCGGACGACGTCGACGCCACCGCTTTCTACGCCCTCTCGCTGCTCGGAACGGCGCACGAGGGGCGCGATTTCGCGACGTACATGCGGTCGGCGGCGCTGCTCGAGGAGGTCTTCCCCACCCATCAGCATCATCCGGGAGTGCTGCACTACCTGATCCATTCCTACGACGATCCGATCCACGCCCCGCTCGGCGTGCGAGCGGCGCGGCTCTACGGCGCCGTGGCCCCGAACGCCGGCCACGCCCTGCACATGACCTCTCACATTTTCGTCGCGCTGGGGCTTTGGGACGACGTGATCGCCGCCAACGAACAGGCGATACGCGTGGTCAATCAACATCGCGCCGACCAAGGCAAGACGCCGAAGACCTGCGGTCACTACCCGAGCTGGCTGCACTACGCCCTCCTGCAGGAGCGTCGCTTCGACGACGCGAAGCGGCAGCTCGACTCCTGCCGGCGGATGGCGACGGATCAGTTTTCAAGTCATCCTGACCCCGACCGGTCGATCGTGCCGTACTACGCGGAGATGCGCCTGTTCCACCTGATCGAGGCCGGACGGTGGGACGCCACGGACGCCGTCGCCGTCCCGGCGGACCGCTACGCCGACGCCCGATTCCTGCTGGCCTACGGCGAGGCGCTGGCGACCGCGAACGGCGACCTGAAAGCGTTCCAAGCCGCCGCCGCGCGGCTTCGCGAGCGCCAGCGGGAGCTTCTCGCGGCGATCGAAAAGAAAGAGGACCTGATGGCGGATCGCCGCAACGCGGAGATCGCGGTACGGCAGATCGACGCGCTCGAACAGATCAAGGCAGGGAAGAAGGACGAGGGGATCGCCCTGCTGCGGCAGGCGGCGGACGCGGAGAGCGCGCTGCCGCTGGAGTTCGGTCCGCCCGCCATCCAGAAGCCGACCTCCGAGCTGCTCGGCGACGAGCTCCTCGCCCTCGGCCGCAACGCCGAGGCGGAGCAGGCGTATCAATCCGTGCTCACCCGCGCGCCCGGCCGCACCCGCTCGCTCCAGGGCCTGCTCCGCGCCCAGCAGGCTCTTGGCAAGACCGAAGCCGCCGCGTTAACCCAGGCGCAGTTGCAGCGGTATGTGCACACGGCGGCGGCAACCCGATAACCTGACCGTAAAAGGGATCATGAGCGAAGACTTCACCGGCCGCGTCGCCCTCGTCACCGGAGCCTTCCGCGGCTTCGGGCTCGCCACCGCGGAGCGCCTCGCGGCCCGCGGCGCCTCGGTGGCCGTCCACGTCCGTGATCCCGAACGCGCCGAAACCACCGCGCGGCGCCTGGGAGAGCGCGGCTTCGCGGTGTCCGGCGACCTCGGAGATCCCGCCTGTCTGCCATCGATCGTCGAGCACACGCTCGACCGCTTCGGCCGCCTCGACATCCTGGTCAACAACGCGGCCGTGGCCCTCTCGACCCGTTTCGAGCAGATCACCGAGGAGGAGTGGCGGCGGACCTTCGAGGTCAACGTCACGGCGGTCTTCCTGCTCATCCGCGCCGCGCTGCCGGCGATGCGGGAGCAGGGGTATGGGCGGATCGTCAACCTCTCCTCGACTGCCGGCAAGACCGTGAGCACCCTGGGCGGCGCCCACTACACCGCCTCCAAGGCCGCCCTCCTCGGTCTGACCCGCGCCGCGGCCAAGGAGCTGGGACCCTGCGGCATCACCGTCAACGCCGTCTGCCCCGGGCTCTTCGACACCGAGCTCACGCGCGAGCACGCCACCCCCGAGCAGCTCGAGGCGATCGCCAAAACCTTCCCCATCCGCCGCCTGGGAGACCCCGCCGAAGTCGCCGACCTCATCTGCTTTCTCGCCTCCGAGGCCGCCGGCTACATCACCGGCGCCTCGCTCGACATCAACGGCGGGGATTTGATGCTGTAGAGGCCCTCACTCCCCCCGCCCGACGCTCTGCACCCAGACTACGCGGTAGCCTCCGGGAGCCGCGTCGTAGCCGCCGCCCACGGCGAGCCCCAGGCCCATCTCGCGGCAGCCGGGGTCGAGGATGTTCCGGCGGTGGCCCGGGCTGCCGAGCCAGGCCTCCAGGGCCTCCTCGACCGAGAAGCGCCGCTCGACGATGTTCTCGCCAATGCCAACCTTGTAGCCGTCCGCCCGCGCCCGGTCGGAAGGACCCAGGCCTTCGGGCGTCCGGTGCCCGGAGTAGGAGCGCATCAGCATGTCCTCGGCGTGCCCCTGGGACACCCGATCGAGGAGAGGCCTGGCGGAACCCGCGATCCAGGGCAGTCTCTAGCCAGCCGGCCGACCGACTGGGGACCGGTGCCGGGATGCCGCGCCGGGCGAGTTGGCGGTCCAGGGCGCGGTCGACGCCTGCGCGGTTCACGCCCTCTTGAACGCCAGGATGGTAAGCTCAGGATCGCTCTGTTGGATTAGCTATCCACCTACATCCTTTAGCGCTACAATTACTTACTTAGCTAAGCTAGGCTGGCATATGAAAGAACGTCACCATTTCGCATTCATCTTGGGATTCGTCGGTTTCGTCACCTCGTTCGGTGCCCATATCGTGACAGTCAATCTGCCCGTCTACGCTGAGCGGGTAGGCATGGGTCTCGCTATGATCGGCATTCTCATCGCCATCTACGATTTTGCCGAGATTATCGCCAAACCGCTCTTTGGATTCTTGGCCGATAAGACTGGCATGAAACGAACCATGCTCCTCGGCATTGTCTTTTTCACGATCGCGTCGCTGCTTTACTTATGGATTAACCCCCACTTGCTACTTCTCGTGCGCTTTCTCCAGGGTATGGGCGCGGCAGCCCTCTCGGCGGTCTCGCTGGCCCTTATCGGTGTCTACTACAAGGAGAACAGGGGCCGAGCGTACGGCATTTATAACGCGATCAAGGGCGCTGGATATGTGGTAAGCCCAATAATCGGCGGACTGCTCGTCGTTCATAGCAACTTTGCCTCAATTTTCATTGCATCAGCGATCATTGGAGGAATAGCATTTTTGCTTTCCCTTGCCCTTCCGGACATTAAACAAGAGGGGGTCGATTTGGACGATGATGATGACATATCTTGGAAATCGCTGGCCGGAACCTTCAAGGACCATACTCTTCTAAGATGGTACGCGGTGATCGTGGTTAACATGTTTTTTGTCGGCGTGCTCTTCGGGTTCCTTCCAGTACGCATTCACGACCTCGGGTATAGCCCCCTCATGACGGGAATACTGCTGTCTCTCACCGCGCTCAGCTACCTCGTGGTTCAGCCGATCGCGGGGCGTTTAGCGGACACCGCAAACGCGGTACGAACGATCCAAATAGGACTGTTGCTTTCCGCCATCAGCACGATTCTCATACCATTTGTTGCTGGAATTGCACTTGGAATAACTGCAATAGTCGCAGGAATCGGCATTGGCATCGTGTGGACCAATACGGATACCATAATTAGCAGGCTATCCAGGGAAGGCGCTTTGGGGATGACCATGGGCGTCGCCGGTTCGTTCAAGGAGTTCGGGGATATGGTTGGCCCGGCACTTATCGGCTTCTTGTCCCAAGCGTGGGGACTTACCAGCGGATTCGTCGCATGCGGCCTTCTTGGATTGTTGTCATTGGGATTCATCCCAGGACTGCATACCTCGGATCGGAAAAAGCAATCCCTTCAGCCATGAAACTTTCTTGCCGCCCTGGCGCCTGAGCCGACGCGAAGAAGAGGTTCTGTCACCTACGCGATGGGTGAAGGCTTACAAATCTCTTGTCTACAGTGGTTTCAGTCAATGGGCTGCGCTGTGCGCACCATGAACGACCTCGAAGGTAGCCCCTCACTCCCCCCGCCCGACGCTCTGCACCCAGACCACGCGGTAGCCTCCGGGAGCCGCGTCGTAGCCGCCGCCCACGGCGAGCCCCAGGCCCATCTCGCGGCAGCCGGGGTCGAGGATGTTCCGGCGGTGGCCCGGACTGCCGAGCCAGGCCTCCAGGGCTTCCTCGACCGAGAAGCGCTGCTCGACGATGTTCTCGCCAATGCCAACCTTGTAGCCGTCCGCCCGCGCGCGGTCGGAAGGGCCCAGGCCTTCGGGTGTCCGGTGCCCGGAGTAGGAGCGCATCAGCATGTCCTCGGCGTGCTCCTGGGAGATCCTGTCGAGGAGAGGATTGGACGCGAACGGCGGCAGCCCCGCATTCCGGCGGACGGCGTTGACCCGCGCCAGCAGGTCGGCCGCGATCTTCGCCCTGTTGGCGAGTTGGGCGGTGGCGGCGGCGAAGTAGTCTCCTTGGTGCCAGCCGAAGAGGAAGACGTAGTGGGTGACGCCGCCGGCGGCGGCGACGCCGATTCCCAGGTCGCGGAAGTGCCCGTCCAGGGCCGCCTGGGGGCTGGAGCTCCGGGTGAAGAGAGCGGACTCGGGAGGCGCCTGCGCCTGCAGGAAGTCTTCACGCCAGTCGTGGGCCGAGTACCCCACCCGCCGCAGCCGCTCAGAGACCGCCTCGGCCGGTTCCGACCGGAGCCGCCGGCCGTTCCTGGCCATCTCCTCCGCCTGCTGCTGGGCTACCTGGTTCAGGACCGGCGAAGGCAGCAGCGAACGCACGCCGCTGCGCGCCCTCTCCCCGTTGAAACGGGTCAGCCACTCGTCCTGCCAGGGCGCCGGGGCCTGCGCGCTGGCCAGGCAGAAAGCACCTGGGGCCAGCGGCATGATGGCCACGACGGCGGCGCAGACGCATCCGCGAATCCACGTCTTCACAACCCGAACCTCGCATCCAGAAAAAGTGGTGCTAGCTTACCCCAACGAGGCGGCCGGCTCAAGGACGTGCCGCGGCTGATGAGGAAACGACACCATGACCGAACCCGCACTGCCCAGCCTGCTCAACTCGCCTGCCGGCCAGACCTTTCCGACGCTGACGCCGGCGCAGATCGCGCGGATCGCGGCGCATGGGTCCGTGCGCCGGGTCCAGCGTGGCGAGGTGCTGGTCGAGGCCGGAGAGCAGCCCGTGCCGTTCTTCGTGGTCACCGCGGGCCGGCTCGAGATCGTCCGCAACCCCGGCCCTGCCGAGACGCTGGTCGCCGTCCATGCACCGGGCCAGTTCACCGGCGAGGTCAATATGCTCTCGGGCCGCCGCTCGCTCTTCCGGGCGCGCGCGGCCGAGCCGGGCGAGGTCATCGAGCTCGATCACGCAAGCATGCTGGCGCTCGTGCAGACCGATCCCGAGCTCGGCGAGATCTTCATGCGGGCGTTCATCTTTCGCCGCCTGGAGCTGATCGCGCACGGGCTCGGAGACGTCGTGCTCATCGGCTCGATCCATTCCCCGGGAACCCTGCGCGTCCGCGAGTTCCTGACCCGCAACGGCCATCCGTATTCGTACATCGACCTCGACCGCGATCCGGACATCCAGACCCTGCTGGACCAGTTTCACGTCGTCGCCGCCGACGTGCCGGTCCTGATCTGCCGCGGCGAGCTGGTGCTGCGCAACCCGACCAACGAGCAGATCGCCGTCTGCCTCGGCTTCAACGACGCGATCGACCCGGCGCTGATCCGCGACCTGGTGATCATCGGCGCCGGGCCCGCGGGGCTCGCGGCGGCCGTGTACGGCGCGTCGGAAGGGCTCGACGTCCTGGTGCTGGAATCGAGCTCGCCGGGGGGCCAGGCCGGTTCGAGCTCGAAGATCGAGAACTATCTCGGCTTTCCCACCGGCATCTCGGGCCAGGAGTTGGCGAGCCGCGCCTACACGCAGGCGCAGAAGTTCGGCGCCCAGTTGATGATCGCCAAGGGCGCCCGGCGGCTCGCGTGCGCCCGCAAGCCGTACGCCATCGAGATCGACGACGGTCCGCGCGTGCCGGCGCGCGCCGTCATCATCGCGACCGGCGCCGAATACCGGCAACTGTCGCTGCCGAACCTCTCGCAGTTCGAAGGCGCCGGCCTGTACCACGGCGCGACCTTCATGGAGGCGCAGCTCTGCGCCGGCGAGGAGGTAGTCGTGGTAGGGGGCGGAAACTCAGCCGGCCAGGCCGCGGTCTTCCTCGCGCAGACCGCCCGGCGGGTGCACGTGCTGGTGCGGTCGGACGGGCTGGCGGAGAGCATGTCGCGCTATCTGATCCGGCGGATCGAGGACAACCCGGCGATCGTCCTGCGCGCGCGGACGGAGATCACCGCTCTCGAGGGGAGCGATCATCTCGAACGCGTGAGCTGGCGGGACGATCAGGCCGGAGAGATCGAGACCCACAACATCCGCCACGTCTTCGTGATGACCGGCGCCATGCCCAGCACGGGCTGGCTCGAGGGCTGCGTCGCGGTCGACGCCAAGGGGTTCATCAAGACGGGACCGGACCTGTCCAAGGAAGACCTGGCCGCCGCGCGGTGGCCGCTCGCCCGGGCGCCCTATCTTCTCGAAACCAGCCTCCCGGGAGTGTTCGCGGTCGGCGACGTCCGGGGCGGCAACATCAAGCGTGTGGCATCCGCCGTCGGCGAGGGATCGATCGCGGTCGCCTTCGTCCATCAGGTGCTCCACGAGTAGGAGGAAAACGACGATGCCTGACGGAACCTGTGCTCACCTCGAAGCGATCACCACGGTCGCCCACGCGAAGCGCCACGAATGCGAGGAGTGCGTGAAGATCGGCGCCCACTGGGTCCACCTGCGGACCTGCCAGGAATGCGGCAAGACGCTCTGTTGCGATTCCTCGCCGAACCGCCACGCCAGCAAGCACACGCGAGCGGCCGGGCACCCCGTGGTGGCCTCGGCGGAGCCCGGTGAACGCTGGCTGTACTGCTTTCCCGACGAAGCCTTCGCCGAATACTGATCGATCCGGGCCTGCTCGCTCATCCCCTGACTCCCCTCCTGGAGGCGGAATCCCCTGCCCTTTTGAACCCTCAGGCCTGCTTGCACAAGGGGGTTTGACAATCAGGACCGATCTGGTCCACGATTAAGCATCAACTATTGAGAATATGTCTCAATAGAACCAGAAGGGCGGAGGCCCGGACCTCAGTTGACCCCGGGGCCGGACCTCCGCTAGCAACCGGCGGTCTGCGGACTCGCGTCCGCAGGCGCCTTCTGCCAGGAGGCATCTTATATGGAGAAGCCCCGCATGTCGTTGCGTTCGTTGCTGCTCGTCTTCGCCGCCGCATGCCTGCTGTCCCGCGCTCCGGCCGTGGGCGCCACCCTGGAGCTCGCCGGGGCCCCGGCCACCCCGGCCGAGCGGATCTCTTTCCGCGGGAGAGTCCTGGATCCGGCCGGCATGCCGATCTCCGGAGCCCGCGTCATCGCCGAGACGGAGGGGCGCGCGGCCGGCTCCAACGGCCCTGTCACCGCCGTAACGGATGCCGAGGGGCGGTTCACCCTCGAGCTCGCCACCGGCCGGTACGCCCTGCGCGTAGCCGTGGACGGATTCGCGGAAACCGTGCAGCACGTGCGCCTCGCGCCGGACGATCACCCGCCCCTGGACCTCGTCCTGCAGGCGGGAGTCCACGAATCCATCACCGTGCGCGCCGAGAACGGCTATCAGACGCCGGCGATCAGCAGCGGCACGAAGACGCCGACGCCGCTGCGGGACGTGCCGCAGTCGGTCACCGTCGTCACCCGCCAGTTGATGCGGGACCAGCTCATGACCAGCGTCGGCGACGTCGTGCGCTACGTCCCGGGCGTCACCCTCCATCAGGGGGAGAACAACCGCGACCAGGTGATCATCCGCGGCAACAGCTCCTCGGCCGATTTCTTCGTCGACGGCGTCCGCGACGACGTCCAGTACTACCGCGACCTGTACAACCTCGATCGCGTGGAGGCCCTCAAGGGGCCGAACGCGATGATCTTCGGGCGGGGCGGCGGCGGCGGCGTGATCAATCGCGTCACCAAGGAAGCCGGATTCGGCACGCTGCGCGAAATCGACCTGCAGAGCGGCTCCTACG
Organism: Thermoanaerobaculia bacterium; assembly: GCA_039918595.1. GTDB lineage: Bacteria > Acidobacteriota > Thermoanaerobaculia > Multivoradales > UBA5704 > DATARR01. The sequence goes on along the minus strand of JBDSHF010000184.1, from coordinate 3,995 downwards.
CCAACAAGCGCGTCACCGCGGATTTCGACCAGCCGCTCGGCGAGAAGCTCGCGCTGCGCCTGAACGGGCTCTACGAGGACTCCGGCAGCTTCCGCGACGGCGTCGACCTCCAACGCTCCGGCATCGCGCCGACCCTCACCCTCATGCCCAGCGAAGAGACGAAAATCACGCTCGGCTACGAGCATTTCCGCGACACCCGGGTCGCCGACCGCGGCATCACCTCGTTCCAGGGGCGGCCCGTCGGCGTCGGCGTCGACACCTTCTACGGCAATCCGGACGACAGCCACGTGCGGGCGCTCGTCAACCTGGGATCCATCGCCGTCGAGCATCGCTTCGGCGCGCTGACCCTCCACAACCGGACGCACTTCGGCGACTACGACCGCTCCTATCAGAATTACGTTCCAGGCGCGGTCACGGCGGACAAGAGCCAGGTCACCCTCACCGCATACAACAACGCCACGCGGCGCCAGAACCTGTTCAATCAGACCGACCTGACCTATGGCCTGGAGACCGGAGCGGTACACCACACGCTGCTGGCCGGCGCCGAGGTGGGACGGCAGCTCACCGACAACTTCCGCAATACGGGCTACTTCAACGATTCCACGACGTCGATCCTGGCGCCCTACGGCAGCCCGACGATCGACACGCCGGTCACCTTCCGGCAGAGCGCGACGGACGCGGACAATCACCTGCGCACCGAGGTCTCCGCTCTCTACGCCCAGGATCAGATCGAGCTCTCTGCCCATCTGCAACTGGTCGCCGGGCTGCGCTTCGACCGCTTCGACCTCGAGTACCGCAACAACCGGAACGGCGACCGCCTGGGGCGGGCCGACGATCTCGTCTCGCCGCGCGCCGGGATCATCGTCAAGCCGATCACCCAGCTCTCCCTCTACGGCACCTACAGCGTGTCGTACCTGCCCAGCTCCGGCGATCAGTTCTCCTCGCTAACGACGATCACGCAACAGGTGAAGCCGGAGAAATTCAACAACTATGAGATCGGCGTCAAGTGGGACGCCGCGGACAGCCTCTCCCTCACCACCGCCGCCTACCGGCTGGACCGCACCAACACCCGCTCGACCGACCCCAGGGATCCGACCCGGATCGTGCAGACCGGGAGCCAGCGCACCAAGGGTTACGAGATCGGGATCAACGGTCAGCTCACGGACGACTGGAGCATCGCCGGCGGCTATGCGAATCAGGATGCCTTCGTGACCCGCGCGACCGTCGCGGCCCGCGCCGGCGCCGCGGTGGGCCAGGTGCCCCGCCACACGCTGTCGCTGTGGAACCACTACCGGTTCCACCGGAAGATGGGCGCGGCGCTGGGGGTCCTCTACCGCTCGGAAATGTTCGCCACCATCGACAACACGGTGACGTTGCCCGGCTACACCCGCGTCGACGCCGCCGCCTACTTCTCGCTGACCGAGAACCTGCGCCTGCAGGTGAACATCGAGAACCTCTTCGACAAGAGATACTGGGCCAACGCGGACAGCAACACCAACCTCTCCCCCGGCTCGCCGCGCGCCGTCCGCATCGGAGTGACGACGAAATTCTGAGGTCTTGGGGTAGCGGCCGAGGCTCGTTTGCCTCCCCGGCACGCACCAGGAAAGAAGGAACCGGACTGAAAACGGGTTTCCCTGCCGCGTCCGCGCACAGGAGCGCCCCGGGTCTCAGGCCTGGCTCCTTTTTCGTCGGCAGCGCGCCGAAGGAGGGAGCTGTATGTCCTTTAAGCTGAAGTCGTGCGGTCTTGCGGTCCTTGCCTCCGCCACCCTGGCCCTCGCCGCCGCGCCCGGAGCCTGGGGCTCCAACTGCGCCGGCACCTCGGTCGGGCTAACGCCCCTGAACGATCTCGCGGCGGGAAAGTACATGGGGCTTTTCCAGGGCGGCCTCTATCCTGGCGGCGTCAACACGCCGCCCGCCGCGCACAATCAAGAGGGCCTGGCCCGCGCCGCGGCCATCCAGCCCTTGAGCCCCTCGGGCCTGCCGCGCTCGGACGGCAAGATCGTCCTGCTGTCGATCGGCCTGTCGCACACCACCCAGGAGTTCTGCTCCACCAGCGGCAGGGAGCCCTGCAACTCGTGGACCTTCATGGGACGGGCGGCGGCCGATCCCAACGTCGACAAGACTCATCTGGTGATCGCCAACGGCGCCCAGGGGGGCCAGGAGACCTCGACCTGGGACTCGCCCACCGACCCCAACTACGACCGCGTTCGTGACACCGTGCTGGTGCCGAAAGGGGTGACCGAAAAGCAGGTGCAGGCGGTCTGGGTGAAGCTCGCCAACGCCAGGCCGACGGTCAGCCTGCCCGCCTCGGGCGCCGACGCCTACAACCTCGAGCGCGGCCTCGCCGACGTCTCGCGCGCCCTCAAGGTGCGCTACCCCAACCTCCAGATGGCCTTCTTCTCGAGCCGCTCCTACGCCGGCTACGCTACCACCGACCAAAATCCCGAGCCGTACGCGTATGAGTCGGGTTTCGCCGTGAAATGGCTGGTCGAGGCCCAGATCGACCAGATGGCCGGCCAGGGCATCGACCCGCTGGCCGGCAACCTCGACTTCGGCGCCGTGGCGCCCTGGCTGGGCTGGTCCTTCTACCCCTGGGCCAACGGGCTCACGCCGCGCAGCGACGGGCTCACCTGGACGTGCAACGACTTCAGTTCGGACGGCACTCATCCGGCGCAGTCCGGCGAATCCAAATTCGGGCAAAAGCTGCTGCAATTCTTCCTCAACTCCCCCTATACCGCTCCCTGGTTCCGCAAATAGCCCCGCGGCTGAAGACCGGGCGGCGGCAGGGTGCGATAACCCGCGCCGCCGTCCCACTACCCTGCTGAACCACCGATCGTCGTCGATCCGGCAACGTCGGCATCCAGGAGGGAAATCCAATGACCCTGAATCGCTTCGTCACTCTCAGCCTCTGCCTCGGTCTCTGCCTCACCTTCGCCGCGGCGTTCACGCCGGCCGCGGGTGCGCAGAGCCTCGCGGGCTACAATTGCATCCAGAACCTGTCGAACGGCGAGTTCAAGACCAGCAGCGCCTCGTCGCTCGCCAGCGCGTGCAAGGATCAGGAGATCTGGCAGTTGAGCCAGGTCAGCGGCAAGACGTCTTACTGCATCAAGAATCAATCCAACGGCCAGTACCTCGAGAACAAGGCCACCAAGCTGTCCAGCGACTGCAACGGCGACGACGAGTACTGGAACGTCACGCCGGTCTCCTATCAGGGAGAAACCTTCTATTGCGTGCAGAACGTCGGCAACAGCGAATACCTGACCAGCAGCGCGAGCCAGTTGTCCAGCACCTGCGGCCAGCAGCAGTACTGGCGCGTCTACAATCCCAACTGGCTCTGCATCCAGAACCAGGGCAACAGCCAGTATCTCGAAAACCACGCCACGAAGATGGCCGCCACCTGCGCCGATCAGACCACCTGGTGGATCAAGACCCCGGTCCCGGGCCAGACCAACGTCTACTGCGTACAGAACATCGCCAACCAGGAGTACCTGACCAGCAGCGCGTCGCAGATGTCCAGCACCTGCAGCTCGTCGAACCAGTGGTGGGTGATCACCGGCACGTCCGGCACCTGCATGCAGAACTACGCCAACGGCCAATACATGACCAACAGCGCCAGCTCCCTGTCGTCGACCTGCAACACGACCAGTCAGTACTGGAACCTGACCGGAGCGAGCTACTCGAGCATCAGCTCGAACTGACGGCCTCCTCCCCAAGCCGCCGGCTCGGGCACCTCGAACCAGGACAGGTGCCCGAGCGGGTTCTCCGCCCGCCTCCGCCGGCTCGCTAACGCCTTTCTCAAGCACCTTCATAGATATGGGTTGACTGTAAACAGTCATGCCCGCCCGATCCGCCACCGCATCGCCGGTGCGGTGGTCGCGGTACGGGAAGGTCCTTTGGAAAGGAGACGTGCGTGAGAAACAGAACCCTCCTCGCAGTGCTCGTGTCGTCGCTCCTGTCCGGCTTCGCTCCTCTGTATGCCGATCCCGTGATCCAGC
>JBDSHF010000183.1:0-3323 GCA_039918595.1 Thermoanaerobaculia bacterium | reverse complement strand
GCGACCCGGACCTTCTTCGAGATCCCCGCGTCCGTTTTGTACACGATCCCGGCGTCGGCATTGCCGGTCTCCACGGCCGCCAGCGCCCCCCGCACGTTCTCGGTCGGCACCACCCGGTCGATCACCTTGTCCCAGAGCTTCAGCCCGCGCAGATACTCCTTGGCATAGATCCCCGCAGGAACGGATTGCGGCTCGGCGAGCGCCAGATGGCGGATTTTGGGGTTCACGAGGTCGGCCGGAGCGGCGATCCGGAGCGGGCTGTCCAGCGGCACGACCACCACCAGCGTGTTGGACAGCACGCTCCGGCGCGTGCCCTTGAGCACGAGATTCCCTTTTTCCAGCCTGTCCATTTTCGCTTCGTCCGCCGCAAGGAAGAGGTCCGCCGGCGCCCCCTCCTCGATCTGGCGGGCGAGCGTGCTCGACGCCCCCAGATTGAGCACGATCGTGTCCCCCCCTGATTTTTCGTAGGCCGCCTCGTAGGCGACCTTGATCTCCTCGAGAGCGTCGGTGAGGCTCGCCGCCGCCGCGACGTTCAGCTCGGCGGCTCCGAGCCGGCCGGCAAGATTACCCAGGACCAGGCTGGCCAGGACCAGGCCGAAAAAAAGCCTCTTCATCTTCAATCCCCTTCTTCCTAGAAAATGATCTGCAGCCGGGCCAGGACCTTGTCCTGGGGTTCGAGCGTTCCGGCCTTGACGCGCAGGTAGTCGAGCATCAGCTTCAGGTCGTGCCCCTTGAAGTACCAGTTGGCCCCCAGGGTGTTGGTGTCGGTCTGGTCCTTCTCCACGTCGTCCCGGGGATCGAAGGTCTCCTGCTTGACGACGATCTGGAGCCGCTTGGGGATCACGAAGAACGACGCCTGGACGTACCCGCCCGCGGCCTCGAACCGGGGCTTCGGGATGGCGTTCACCGGCTCGAAGCGCGACCGCAGGTATTCCGCCCACAGCTCGAAGCGGCCGGCCACGAGTTGGGTATCCGCCCCGAAGCCGCGCCGCTCGCCGGAAAAGATGCCGTCCCGATCCGCCGTCGCCGGAGTCGAGTCGAGGCCCAGATCCGTGGAGAGGGCGAGCGCGGTGTCGTCGGCGGTGAAGCCGTCGGCGCCGATCGACCAGGTGGCCGCGTCGCCGAAGAGCCGCCCCTGCCAGGGCACCCCCGCGAGCCGGCCGACCAGGTCGAATTTGTCGTTGTCGTTGAAGTTGTTGTTGACGCTGTTGCCGTTGAAGGCGCCGAAGGCGTAGGTGACGCGCTTCTCCAGCAGGTCGCCGCCGGCCTGGACGCCGATCTGGCGGCTGAGCGTCAGGCGGTCGTTGGCCAGCGAGCGCTCCAAGGTCAGCAGCCGCGGATCGCCGTAGAGCTGCTCGAACCCGAACGGGGTCTTGAACTGACCGGCGCGGACGTTGGCGGCCGCGTAGCGGTTCCAGTTGATGTAGCCGTCGGTGAGCTGAGCCCGCAGGCCCGAGCTGTTCGCGAGGCTCCCCGCGAGGTCCATCTCCAGCCGGAAGTCGAATTCTTCCAGGAACCGGCCGGTGGCGTTCAGCCGCGCCCGCCGGAGATAGAAACGGTCGTTGTCGTTGGTCCACCGGGCATCGCCCCGATCCACGCCGTCAGCCTGGATCTGCAGCAGGCCGCCGAGCGTCAGCGTCGGCTCTTTCCCCGCCGGCCGGACGACGATCAGCCCGGCGTCCGTCTGCGCCTGGGCGGCGCCCGCCGCGAGACAGATCCCCAGAAACAGGGCCGGCCCATGAAATCTCCACTTTCGCAAAGCTCCCCCCCTCTTGTAGAAGCAGGGGGGGAGCCTAGCAAGAGCGATATATTTGTTCAAGTAGAACGAGAGGGGACCCCGAAAAGGCGGTGGAGGAAAAAACACCCCTAAAACGCATACCTCACCTTGAGCCGTCTTTCCCGCAACGGGAAAGATGAGCCTGCCAACGAGCCGGTCAGGCCGGTTTGGGGACGTGGAGGACGCCGCGCGGGGCCGGCGGCGGTACGCCCTCTTCATCGACGAGGGGGATGAGGAACGCCCTCCACAAAAAAAGGCGGAGCCGAGCTCGCGCCCGGCTCCTTGCGATGGAAGGCGTTGGCTCCGCCCTCCTAAACGTTCGACGAACCCTTGATCCCATACCGGGCGGCGGCCCGAAGGTCGCGGGTCGCCGGTCCCAGGCTGTCGGTGAGGACGCATTCGATGACGGAGCGGATCTCCGTCGAGATGTCGTTATCGGCCTCGCTCTCGGCCGCCGACCCCGGCCGCGCGGTCTCCGGCGGCGCCAGGCTCTTGTGAATCTCCCTCAATCTCTTCTCGATGGCCTTCAACTCCTCCGCGATTTCCTTCAACTGGGCCTGGGCGGCGGCTTCCGCCTCGCTGGCCGGGCTGTTCTGTCGGGTCATCCGAAGCTCTCCTTGTTGGCTGATTGCGATCCGGACCGGTGCCTCCCCCAGATTCCAGAGCCGGCGGGTCACCTGGAGACAGCCCGGGCAGCCCGTCAGCAGGTGGCGGACGATCTCCCGCGTCTGGTCCCGCGACAGCGCGCCGCGGAGGAAGCCCGCCAGATCCTGTTCGGACGGCTTGGGTCGAAAGTGCCCCCCGTTCCGGATCGCCATACCGGAGACGCTACAGAGGGCCGAGCCGCTCATCTATCCGGAGTGGACGCTTTCGCGGCGGAGTGCTGGGGATTCGTTTCCCGTGGGGAGCATGATTTTCTGTCATCCGGTGTCACGAAAGAGCGCCCTCCGGCAACCTTACTTATTGAGCAAGGACGTTGTACAAGGACGCCCAAGGAGATCGCAGCCATGCCACGAGAAGCCCTGCCGGACCTGAGCATCGCCCTCACCTTCCTCCGTTCCGGCCAGGGGTGGAGCCAGGTGGATCTGGGGAAAGCCGCGGGGATCTCTCCAAAGATCCTCAACGAATACGAGCGGGGGCGGAAGACGCTCACCCGCGAGCGGCTGGAGTACCTCATCGCCTTCCTGGGCGTGCCGCCCGAAAGGATCGACGCCACCCTCGCCCTCCTGGCCGCCAACCGGGCGTCCAGCCGGGCGCGGGATTCGGAGACGCACCGCCGGATCGAGGCCGTCGCCGCCCAGATCGGGAACCTGATGGCCGGCTCCGCCCGCTCGTCCCTCTCGCTGCTGACCCGGGAGGGGGAGGCGCTCCAGGCCCGGCAGGGTGCCGAGATCCTCTGGGGCCACCTGAAGCGGCGCGCGCCCGCGCAACGGCGGGAACTGGTGAGCCGCGGGCTCAGGTTCCGGACCTGGGCGCTCTGCGAGCGCGTGGCCGCCGAGAGCATCCACAAGGCGCCGAACCACCCCCGGGAGGCGCTGGAGCTGGC
>JBDSHF010000182.1:0-7145 GCA_039918595.1 Thermoanaerobaculia bacterium | reverse complement strand
TTCAACGATTCGCATCCTTGAGGCTCAGCGCCCAAAGGATGTCGTCCCGTTGAAACTGTTCTTGAAGCTCGAAGCGGTGGCTGTGCACGAACTCTGCTAGAGCAAGCCGGGCGATCTCTTCTTCATTGGCGAACCAGCCTGCCTGGACAAGCCCTTCGATTTCCTTGGCGAGCTGGTCCGGAACTTCGATCTTGAAAGTCTTCACGTTGATCTCCTGACGGCGCAATCTTAGCAAAGGAGCTTGGGGATATTACGCCACCTCAGCCGAAGAACCCGAGCAGCTCCCGCGTCACACGCTCCGGCTCCTCGTGCTGGATCCAGTGGCTCGCCTCCGCCACGAAGACGAGGCGGCCGTCGTCGCAGAGGTCGATGCTGGGCTGGGCCATCTCACGGCCGAGGAAGCGGTCTTTCTCCCCCCAGAGCAGCAGGGTGGGCACGCGGACGCGGGGGGAGGCGGGGGGCTCCGGCTGGGAGCGCAGCGAGGCGCGGTACCAGTGGATCATGGAGCGAACCTCATCCGGCTGGGACCAGGCTTCGCGATAGAGGGCGAGGTCGGCGTCGCTGAAGGTGCCCGGACGGCTGGAGCCCTGGAGCGACTTGACGCCACGGGCGAAATTATTTTTCCGGAAGGAACGCTCGGGCAGCCAGGGGAGCTGGAAGAAGAAGATGTAGGAGCTCTTCTTCCGCTGCGCGGGGTCCTTGCGGACGGCCCGCTTCATCACCAGCGGGTGCGGGATGTTGAGCAGGGCGAGCTTCTCCAGCCGCTCCGGATGCTTGACGCCCAGCCACCAGCCGACGGCGCCCCCCCAGTCGTGCCCGGCGACGTAGGCCTTCGCAACGCCGGCCTCGTCGATCAGCCCCACGATGTCGCGGGCCAGAGTGTCGATGTTGTAGGCCGCGATGCCCGCCGGCTTGTCGCTGAGGTTGTAGCCTCGCTGGTCGGGGACGAGGACGTGAAAGCCGGCGGCGGCGAGAGGCTCGATCTGCCGGCGCCAGCCGTACCAGAACTCGGGGAAGCCATGGAGCAGGATGAGGAGCGGTCCGCTTTCGGGACCCGCCTCGACGACGTGCAGATGGACGCCGTTGGTGGTGACCGTGCGGTGGCGTGGTTGCAAATCGGTGTGCATAGTAGGTCCGGTGAGAGGACGGGACCGCGGCCCCGCCCCCCGCTCCGATTTATTTAGCCGCCTGCTCAGTCCAGGGGACGTCGCAGGGTTTCGAGCACCAGCAGTAGGTCTCGCCGCTTTGATACGACGGGTTGTCCGCCTGAGCGAAGCCGCCGCCGGCCCGCGCCATATCGAGAGCGTCAAGGTTGCGGAGGGTCTCGCGGTGGAGGGACAGCTTCAGAAACTGTTTTTTCATCTCAACTCTCCTGTAGTTTTGAGCTTTCGCCCAAGGTTGGCAGCGAAGCGAGCAGCACGCGGTCCCAGGCGGGCTCCACGTCGGACGTGGCGCCGAGGAGGGCGAGGCCCACGCCGGCGGCTCCCTCGAGGAAGCCGCCGTCCGGACGCCAGGCCGGCTGGCCGGCGGGGTTGAGCTCCCAGGCACGGAAGCCGGCGACCGCTTCCCCGGGGACCTGAAAGTCGAGGGTCCGCTCGAACCAGTACCGCGCCGCCTGGGCGAGCCGCTCCTCTCCCGTCGTCTGGTACATCCGGTTGAACAGGTGAGCGAGGCCGGCGGCGCCGTGGCAGAGCCCGGCGTCCTGGACGTGCGAGGTGGATTCCTCGCGCGTCGCGGCGGCGAGGGCGATGTCCAGCGCCTGGCGCTCCCACTCCGGCTCGCCGACGGCGCGGGCGGCGGCGAGGAGGGTGGCGGCGATGCCCGGATCGCCGTAGCACCAGGCGAGCCGTGTGGGGGGGGACGGTTCCCAGGGGGTGTAGCTGCCGCCGAAGCAGGAGTCAGAGCCCGGCTCGAGGCGCCGGGCAAGGAGCCAGCGCACCGCGCCGTCGAGCAGCGGCCGGGCCCGCTCCACCGCGACCCCGGCGGCGCAGGCGCCGGCGAGGATCGGCAACACGCCGGGCAGACCGTGGGCCACACCGAGGTTGTAATGGCCGCGGGTGAAGATTTCGCGCTGCCATTCGGGGAGGCGCTCGGGCGGGGTGAACCAGGTCACGCCCTCCTCCCTCTCCTCGGCGATCTCGGCCAGGCGATCGACGACCCGTTCGAGGAGCGCGGCGGCGGTGGGGCGGGGCAGCCGCTCGAGGGCATAGACGCCGAGGCCGGCTAGGCCGCCGATCAGATCGTACTCGCCCAGCCAGGGGGAGCGCTCGAGCGGTCCCAGGAGCGCCTGGTCGATCTCCAGGACGGGGTCCTCCTCGGCCTCCTCGCCGTCACCGTTCTCGAACAGGCGCCCCTGCAGGTGCTCCATGGTCCAGGCCACGCCGGGGAAGCCGGCGTAGAGGGTTGGCGGCATGGGGGAGTTGGCCAGCTCCTCGGTGGCCCTCTCCAGGAGGTCGGCGGCATGGTCGGCCGCGGACTCGTCGGCGGTGGAGAGGGCCAGATAGGCGTAGAACAGGGCCTGTCCAGCCAGGCCGCTGGCCAGCGAGGCTGGCAGAGCCGCTCGCTTCGAGGTGGCGCCCGGCAGAGCGCCGGCGATCTCGCGGAGGGTGCGGGAGGCCCGGTCGGCGAGCGGGCCTTCGAGCAGGGGGTGCCAGGTTCGATCCATGGATGCATTCTGCCTCAAGTTCACCTCTATCTATCCCTATAATGCTCCCGATGCTCGCCCGAGGGTCCCGGCTCGCCTCTCCAGTCCTCGCTCTTTTCCTTCTCGCGGCCGCCGGCCGGGCGCAGGGCACCCCGGCTCCCAAGCTGCCGCCGGGCGTGGCTCCCCTGCCGGCGAAGAGCGCTCGGCATCTCGAGGATCTGCTGCACACCGCGGAGAAATACCGCGGCCTCAAGGCGCTCGCGCCCGTGCCCGCCGGTTCGGTGAGCGTGCGGACGTTCAAGCGGCAGATGACCGAAGCGCTGCCGCGGGATTCCTCGCCGGAAGAGCTGAAGGCGCTGGAGGTCAGTTTGAAGGCGTTCGGCCTGATTCCCGAGGCGTTGGACCTGCGCCGCTATCTGCCCGAGCTGCTGAGCAGCCAGGTGGCCGGATTCTACGATCCGGAGCGGAAGTACCTCGCGATCGTCGATCTGCCGGGCGGGATCTCCGGGAAGGGCAAGGAGGAGGGGGAGGAGGACATGATCCTGGTCCACGAGCTGACGCACGCTATCCAGGATCAGCACTTCGACCTCCACCGGTTCGAGATCGACGACCCCCTGTCCGACGCGGGGACGGCGCGCGGGGCTCTGGTGGAGGGGGACGCCATGCTGACCATGATGGATGCCAGTCTGCGGACGAACATCGAGGCGCTCCCCGGCGCGGACACGGCGATGAGCGCGCTGATGCGGGATCCGGAGAAGCTGATGGCCGCGACTCCGGATCTCCCCGGCGCCAGGGAGATGGCCGCCGCTCCGGCCTGGATTCGCGACACTCTCCTCTTCAGCTACCTCCAGGGCTCGGTCTTCTGCCTGAGCACGCGGCACCGGGGAGGGCAGCCGCTGCTCGACTACGCTTTCCAGACGGATCCGCCGCGCTCGACGGAGCAGATTCTGCACCCCGAGAAGTGGCACACCCGGCGGGACGATCCGGTCGTCCTCCGGTTTCCGGACCTCGCGGCCGAGCTGCCGGGCTACCGCAAGGCGGCTGAGGGGGAGATGGGGGAGCTGAGCCTGCGGATCTTCCTGCGCCAGGAGCTCAAGGGCACGGACCCGGCCCCAGCCTATGCCGCGGCGGCCGGATGGGGCGGCGACCGGTTCGCGGTCTATGAAAAGGCCGGCGCGCGGCTGGTGGTCTGGATCACCGAATGGGACGGCGAGGCCGACGCGGCGGAGTTCCGCGCCGCGCTGCGGAGCCTGGGCGGTTGGCGGGTGGAGGCGGCCGGTCCGCGTCGCGTTCTGGCGCTTCGGGGCGCCCTGCCCGACGAGCGGTGGGCGGGAGTGAGAGCGCGGCTTGCGGCCGTCGCCGTGGAGAGGCCGGCCAACAAGGACATCGACCTGAAGGCGATCGGGGTCGCGCCGCAGCCCCCTACTCCCCCCGCGGCACCGTCTCCGGCTGGTGGACGTTGATGCGGACGGTGGCGACCCGGTTGAGCTGAACCTCCAGCACCTCGATGGTCAACGGGCCGAGCTCGACGCGATCGCCCACGGCGGGGTTCCGCCCCAGCTCGGAGAGCACCACGCCGCCGATCGTGTCCTCGTCGCGTTCGGACAGCTCGACCCCGAGCGCCTCCTCGAGATCCTCGACCAGCATGCCGCCGGAGACCTGGTAGACGCCGCCCCCCTTCTCGACCAACTCGGGGCGCTCGACGTCGAACTCGTCCTGAATCGAGCCGACGATCTCCTCGATGACATCTTCCAGGGTGACGATGCCGGAGACGCCGCCGTACTCGTCGATCACCGCGGCGAGGTGGAAGCGCTCGGTGCGCATGCGCTTGAGCAGGCGGTCGAGCTCCAGCGTCTCGGGGACGAAGGCGATCTCGCGCGCCACCTCGGTGAGCGCGTTCAGGGGGCGCTCGCGGTGGAAGATGTCCTTGATGTGGATCAGCCCGATGACGTGATCGAGATCGCTTTCGCAGAGGGGGAAGCGGGTATGGCCGCTACGGCGGGCGAGCCGCAGGTTTTCAGCCAGCGGGCGCTCGGTCGAGAGGTAGATCACGTCCTGGCGGGGGAGCATGATCTGCCGCGCCATCCGGTGCGACAGCTCGAAGATGTTGTCGAGCAGCTCGCGCTTCTGCGTCGAGAGCTGGCTGTCTTTCGACGACGAGAGCAGCAGCCGCAGCTCTTCCTCGTCGTGCAACAGCTCCCCTTCGGCCGCCGGGGGGATGCCGATCAGCTTGAGCAGCCGGTTGGAGGCCTGGTTGAGCAGCCAGATGACCGGATAGGTGACTTTGTAGAAGAAGTAAAGCGGGAAGGACACCAGCAGGGCCGTGCTCTCGGCCTTGCGGATGGCGATGGTCTTGGGGGCTTGCTCGCCGAGGACGATGTGCAGGATGGTGATGACCACGAAGGACATCGTCACGCTGATCGAGTGGAGAAGAGGGGGGTTGTTCCCCACGAAGGGGTTCAGCAGGGGGTGGATGATCCAGGCGAACGCCGGCTCGCCGATCCAGCCCAGGGCCAGGCTGGCCAGGGTGATGCCGAGCTGGGTGGCGGAGAGGTAGGCGTCGAGGTGGCTGAGCATGTGCCGCGCCAGCCTGGCCCGGCGGTTCCCCGCGTCCACCAGCGGCTCGAGCTGGGTCGGCCGCACCTTGACCAGGGCGAACTCGGCCGCGACGAAGAAGCCGTTGAGGGCGACGAGCAGGATGCCCAGGAACATCCCCCATCCAGGAGAGAGGGCCTGGACCTGCGGTACGGGAGTGGCGGCGGCGATCAGAAAAAGAGTCATCCCCGGCCCTCCCGCCGCCGGTACACCTTCTCCAGGGAGCCTTCGGATCGGTGAAGCTGGAGGCCGAGAGGGCGGAGAACGGCGGGTCGACTAGGGGGGTCGTCTTTCAAGGTCAACCGATTTTAACACAGGCCATTTTTGTGAGTTTTTGACGCTCGCATCTGAAGAGCGGAGGCGTAAACCTCACGGTAAGCGGCGTGCATCGCCTCGAAAGCGAAGCTGCCTTCAGCCCGGCGGCGATTGAGCCGTCCGAGGCCGCGGCGGGCTTCGGGGTCGCGGGCGAGCGCCGCGATCCGACTTCCCAATGCACCGGCCGTGCCGGCTCCGTCCAATCTCACCAGGAAGGGGGCCTGCTCCACTGGGAGCATGGCGCGGACATCGCCCACGTCGGTCGCGGCGACCGGCAGCCCGGAAGCCATGGCCTCGATGAGACAGAGCGGCATCTGCTCGCTGTCGGAGGAGAGGGCGAAGAGGTCCATCGCCCGGTAGTAGGGCGCGGGGTCCGCCTGGTAGCCGGCGAAGTGGACGCGGCCGGCGAGGTCGGGCGCCGCCGCCCGGCGCTCCAGGGCGGTCCGGTCCTCGCCGTCCCCTACCATCATCACGTGGAGGTCCCGGGTCATGGCGCAGGCCTCGAGCAGGCGGGCGAAGTTCTTCACCGGCCGCAGGCTGCCCATCGTCCCCACCACCGTCGCGCCTTCCGGGATGCCGAGCCTGGCGCGGAGAGCGGGATCGCCGCCACCCTCGCCGGGGATGAAGCGGTCGAGCGGAATACCGTTCGGGATCAGCAGGACCTTGTCCGCGGAGAGCTTCCAGAGGCCGGTGGCGATCGATTGCAGGCAGCGCGAGGGGACGACGACCCGGTGAGCGCCCGGCAATACAAAGCGGCGAGCGAGGACGCGACGGCGCTTGAAGCTCGCCGTCTCGTCCTCGTTGAACCCCTCCTCATGATGGATCGTCCGCCGGAAGCCGGTGCTGTGGGCGGCGATCACCAAGTCGAACGCCCCCCAGTTGTAAGTGAGGACGAGGTCGGGCCGCTCCTCCGCGAGCAGCCGGCGGAGCCGCCGGATGGTGGTGAGCAGTCCGGTCCGGGGCGGGCTCGGCAGCAGCTTCACCTCCACCTCGGGGGGGAGGCGCTCGGCGGCGCTGACGCAACCATCCATGGAGAGGATCGAGTGGCGGAATTCGCCGCCGAAGGCGGCGATCAGCGCGACGGTGCGCAACTCCGACCCATTGGGAGTGAAGCTGCCGAAGGCGTGGAGGAGGTGGGGTTTCGCTCCCACCCGCCGATTTCGGTTGCGCATGGATACGGACTCGATCCAAGGCCGCGGGAACAGCGAGTCGCCTGGGGGAAGGCGCGTTTTGACGCAACGTTATTTTAACATGTTGTGTCAGATCCGGGCGGATTCGTAGACCTCCCGATAGGCGGAGCACATGGTCGCGAAAGCGAACCTGTCCTCGGCCCGGCGGCGGTTGAGATCACCGAGGCGGCGGCGGGTCTCGGGATTGCTGGCGAGCGCCGCGATCCGGCCGCCCAGGGCCGGGGCTGTGTTCGCTCCCTCCAAGGTCACCAGGAACGGGGCCTGTTCCACCGGGAGCATGGCGCGGACGTCTCCCACGTCGGTGGCGGCGACCGGCAGCCCGGAAGCCATGGCCTCGACGAGACAGAGCGGCATCTGCTCGCTGTCGGAGGAGAGGGCGAAGAGGTCCATCGCCCGGTAGA
>JBDSHF010000181.1:0-6869 GCA_039918595.1 Thermoanaerobaculia bacterium | reverse complement strand
CTCACTTGCGTTTCGTGGGCTTCTTTCCGCCAGAAGTATTGAGAGCGACGGCCGCGCGGACGAGCGCCTTGAACGCATTCGCGTCAATCTCCTCACCCTCGTGAAGGTCGATGGCGCGCCTGACGTTCCCCTCGAGGCTCGAGTTGAAGAGCTTGGCAGGATCTTCCAAGGAAGCGCCCTTGAAGAAGGTCAGCTTCACGACCGACTTGTACGACTCTCCCGTGCAGAGGCCCCCGTCATCGGACCATACCGGGGTCCCCATCCACTTCCACTCTTCCAAGACATCAGGGTCGGCCTCCCTGATGAGGGCGCGCATCCTTGCCAGGGTATCGCCTCGCCAGTCACCCAACTCGGCAATCTTTTCGCTGATCAGCTCGGAGGCCTCCTGGCCTGCTGCCTTTAATTGACTCTTCATCTTCCTGCCTTTCGTTGTCAGGTTGTAGGAAACAGGCGGCGCCAGGAGAAGTATGAGAGGGCCCAGAGCACGCTGGTGCCCGCGGCCCAGCCCCAACCCTCCGGGCCGTCGCCCACCGACAGGTGGGCGATGAGCGCCGAGCCGAGGGTGATGGCGAAGCCGGCGTAAGCCCACTCCTTGAGCCGCGCCGGCACCGGCCCCAGGAGCAGCACCACGCCGAAGAGCTTGGCCCACGAGAGCTCCACCCGGAAGTAGGCGGGAAAGCCGAGGTGGGTGAATGCCACGGCCACCTGTGGCACTCGCATCTGCGCGTAGGCGGTGAACCCCATCTGCAGGCAGAAGAGCGCGGTGGCGATCCAGAAGCCGATGACCATTCCCCTGGAGCGGGTGGAGCGGGGCATGTAGCTCACGGAACCGTCGAGGGCGCTCATCGGCTCTCCTTCGACGGCCAGGCGGGGAGCTCGACGCCGAACTGCTCCGCGTACTCCGCATTCAGGCGGGGCCAGCCGAACTTCATGGCCTCCATCCCGACGATGCGGCCAATGGGCGCGCCGGCGAGGAGTTGCTCGAGCACGTCGAAGCAGATGTGCCAGCCGGCGGCTCCCATCGAGATGAAGCCCTTGTCGATGTTGTGCCAGAGGGTCAGCCGGGTACCCGCGCCCTGAGGTTCAAGCTCCCAGCGCATGTCATTGCCGCCCCAGGAGTACTCGAGGAGACGCGGGGCCTCGGCGCGCTTCACCTGGGTCTCTGAGACCTGGGGCTTCTGCGCTCCGACCGTGGAAAGCTTCGCCGGACCGACGGTGGCGAGGTTCCGATCGGCATCAAACGGCGCCCATTCGGCCAGGTGCGCCGGATCGGTCAGCGCCCGCCACACCTTGGCGGGCGGATGCTTCAGGTCGCGCACGAGGACGAGCGTCCATCGGTCCGCGTCTTTTCTGACTTCAGCGCCCGCGGCGGGGCCTGGCGCGTAGGCTTCACGGTTCATTTCTTTCCTTCTTTGTGAGTGGGTTCATCCATGCGATCGAGGTGGCGTTCGAGAGCGTCGACGTGCGCGGACCAGTACTTGCGGAAGGGGGCGAGCCAGGCGTCCAGCTCCATGAGCGGCTCCGGCCTGAGGCGGTAGAGCCGGCGCTGGGCGTCGGTTCGGGACTCGACGAAGCCGGCGTCCCTCAGGACGCGCAGGTGCTTCGAGACCGAGGGCTGCGGCATCCCCAAGCGCTTCTCGATGTCACCGACAGAGCGCTCTGAATCGGCAAGAAGGCCAAGGATTGCGCGGCGGCTGGGCTCGGCGAGGACGGTGAAGACAGATTCCATGGCAGGAATATACCTGCAACCGTACATGCCTGTCAAGGTATGTTAACGGCCCCGCCCTCCCTTTGAAGGGGAAGGAGAAGGCAGCTTCGCTTGAGCCACTGCCTCGAGTTGAGAGGCCCCAGGAGGTCTTGTACCTCGCCGGCCCCCGGCAGCTCAGCTCTCGCCTACTTCGAGGCCAGAAGAGCGTTGAGCTTCTTTTCAAACTCCTCGTACGGCCAGGCACCCTTGACGAACTCCAGGATCTGGACCTTGTCTCCCCCTGGAATCCGGCGTCCGAGCAGGTAAAACGGCGTGCTGCCGATGCCGAGGTTCTGCGCGACCCGGATGCTCTTGCGGATCTCGCCGTCATGCCCCCTGCCGGAGATGCACTTCTGGAAGGCGGGCATGTCCAGCCCGAGTTCCTCGGCATAAGCCGAAGTCTGGGCTGGAGCGAAATCCCCTCGATCCGCGAACAGGAGGTGATGCATGTCCCAGAACTTGTTCTGATCATTGGCGCAAGCGGCCACCTGCGCGGCCCTGAAAGCCTGCGAATGCATCTGAAGGGGCATGGCGAGATAGATGAGCTCGACCTTGCCGGTCGCGACGAACTTCTCATAGACCTTCGGCAACACCTCACGGGCGCCTTGACGGCAGTAGGGGCACTGGAAATCCGAGACTTCGATGAAGACGAGCTCCGGCGAGCCCTCCTTCATCGAGGGATAGCCCGCGACGGAGATCTTGGCGCCCTTCTGGGCGAACGCCCCGGACTGGAGCACGAGGACGACGGCTGCCGCGACGATCCATCGGGAGATGCGGATGCTGCCTGCCATGAGGGGACCTCCTATGGCCGTGTTTCCACAGCGTTCACTTGATTATACAGCCGGACGCCCCCTCGCCTGGCAGCGCATCCCCGACGCCATGTCGCCGCCGCTCCTCCGGAGTCGCCCTGGGCGGCCACATAGAGCCGCCCCTACGGAATTCTCTTCATCCTAACTGTGACAAACGACTAGATTGTCATCCCGGAAAGCCGCTTCCGGAAGTGCTCCCGCCATCCTTCCGCCAGGGCCTCGACGCTCGCGGCCCGGCGCAGCAGGTCGGGATCGCTCTTCCCCTTGCGGTCGAGATACAGCCGGATGATATCCACCACCGTCACGCCGTTTTCGTCCTCGTGGACCCGCTCCATGGCGTCCCCGGCGCCGATCTCCCCTTCCTCGACAATCGCGAAGTAGATCCCCGAACGCTCGCTGGCGAGGAAGCGCTCGACGACGTCGTCACGGTCGAACCGGAGGGCCAGCTTGAAGCAAGGCATGCGCGGCTGGGTGACGACCAGCTCCGCGGTGCCGATCCGGAAGCGGTCGCCGACGTGGACATGGTCCTCCCACCACCCCTCGGTGGTGAGGTTCTCGCCGAAGGCACCCCACGGCAGCGTCTCGAGCTCCAGCTCGCGCCGCCAGAACGGATAGTGCTCGGAAGGGTAGGCGTAGACCGCCTTCTCCGGCCCGCCATGGACGGAGAGGTCCGCCTGGCCGTCGCCGTCCAGATTGTACCGGCGCAGGCCCACCCGCCCCTCGACCGGCTCCTTGAAGATGCCGGTCATGATCCGCCGCCCCTTCCACATCACGGGCCGGGGGAGCCCGACGTTCAGCGAGACGATTTTCATGCCTTGTCCTCTCCTGAAGGACGAAGATCATACCCGCTCCGTCTCTCGCCGGGGCCGTCCTACGCCTTCGTATTTCTCCCGCCGGAGGTTGTAGGGGCGACCTGCGGTCGCCCTCAACGCCGCGACGATGTACCAAGCCAAGGGCTCCGGCCCGACGGTCTGCCAATCCAGCCCCCGCAACCCCCCGCCCTCCAATCTCGTACAGGTATACTCACAGGGGTCCCGATGGACCTTTGAAGCTCTCCGGGAGGGTCAGCCTTTGACGAAGGATCGCGCGACGGGCCGGGACATCGTGCTCGCCATCGGCGAGAACATGCGCCAGAGCCTCGAGCCGCTGGTGACGAAGACGATCGCCCCCAGCCTCTACCAGGTGTATCTCCACGCCGACGACTACGACCGTCTGCGCAGCCTCTTCGGCGAGCTCGAGGGGGAGGCCAAGGCGCTGCTCGACAACGAGCTGGCGCGGCTCAACCGCGGCTCGGCGCCGGCGTTCCCCCGCATCCTGCGCAAGAAGAAGGACGAGCCTCCCGCCGCCCCGCAGTACGTCAGCGCCGAGGGGAAATGGACGGTGCGCTTCCAGGAGGATCCGAACGGCACCCTGAGCCTCGGCGACGTCGAGGTGGTCTCGGAGTTCGCCCGCCCCCCCGAGGCGTCCTTCGGCGCCGGCTCGAAGACGCACCGGATCTCCACCACCCGGCGGCTCGGCCAGATGACCACCCACCGGGAGGACCAGGCGGCGACGGCGAGGCGGGAGATGCCCTCGGGAACGGTAGCCACCGAGCCCGCCGGGCACGCGCGGATCGTCTACAAGGACGACCGCGGCACCCATACCTTCCTGGTGACCAAGGACGAGATCGTCATCGGCCGCCAGGCGCCGGACGTCTGGGCCGACCTGTCGGTCGACACCTCGCTCGACGTCTCGCGCGAGCACGCCCGCCTCCAGCGCACGCCCGAGGGGGTGTTCCGCATCAAGGACCTCTCGAAGCTGGGCACGACGGTCAACGGCGTCCCCCTGCCGCGCAGCCTGGAAGCGGCGGACGGCGGCGTCAAGGACCTCGACCGCTGGGAGCCGCTGCCGGACAAGGCGCGCATCGGCCTGGCCGGCGTGATTTATCTGGATTTCGAGCGCCTCGACTTCGAGAGGCTCGCCGGCGCATGACGGCCCTCTACTTCGCGCGCCTGGCCTTCGTGGTGGTCCTGGTAGCCCTCGCCGCCACGCTGCTGGCGCTCGCCGCGCGGGAGAGGAAGTAGCGTTGTCCGCGGCAAGCCTGAAGCGCCCCCTGGCGGCGGCCGGCAGCGACCCCGGCCGCGAGCGGGAGAACAACGAGGACCGCGTCGTCTGCGATCCCGAGCGGGGGATCTACGCCGTGGTCGACGGCGTCGGCGGCGAGTCGGGAGGCGAGATCGCGGCGCAGACGGCGGTCGAGATCCTGCAGGCCCGCCTCTCCCGGCGGACCACCGACGCCGCCCGCCTGATCCGTGAGGCGATCGCCCTCG
Source organism: Thermoanaerobaculia bacterium (assembly GCA_039918595.1). Lineage (GTDB taxonomy): Bacteria > Acidobacteriota > Thermoanaerobaculia > Multivoradales > UBA5704 > DATARR01. The sequence continues at coordinate 2,004 of JBDSHF010000181.1, read as the reverse complement.
CCAACAAGCAGATCTACGACCAGGCCCAGGCCAACCCCGCCCTCGCCGGCATGGCCTGCGTCCTGACGGTCGCCGTGGTCGACGGCGACCAGGCCACGATCGGCCACGTCGGCGACAGCCGGCTCTACCTGTTGCGGCCCGGAGAGATCAAGAAGATCACCCGCGACCACTCCCCCGTCGGCTCCCGCGAGGACACGGGCGAGATCTCGGAGGCGGAGGCGATGAGCCATCCGCGCCGCAACGAGATCTTCCGCGACGTCGGCTCGGCGCCCCACGAGCCCGACGAGGAGGGGTTCATCGACATCACGCAGATCCGCTTCGAGCCGGACGCGGCCCTGCTGATCTGCAGCGACGGCCTGTCGGATCTGGTGGCCTCGCAGGCGATCCTCTCCCTGGTCGAGGAGAACGCGGCGAACCCCAAGGCCGCCGTGCAGGCGCTGATCGACGCCGCCAACCAGGCCGGAGGGAAGGACAACGTCTCGGTGGTGCTGGTCGAGGGGGAACGCTTCGCCGCCGCCGCGACGAAGAGCCGCAGGGAACCAGCGGCGGCGAGCGCCCGTCCCGCCCTGCGCGGCGCCGGGGTGGCCCGCCGCGGCGGCGGCGGGTCGCGGCTCCTCGGCGGTTTTCTGGGTGCATGGGTCAGCCGCCCCGCCGTCCTCTTCTATGGCGCGATCCTCGGCGCGTTCGCCTTCGCCGCCTTTGGTCAAGGGCTGCTCCGGTTCCTGCCAGGGCAGCGCCCGGCGGCGCCCGCCAACGTGCTGCGGGTGGGCACCGGCGATGGCGGGACCGCCACGATCACGGAAGCCCTGGCGCAGGCCGGGCCGGGGCAGACGGTGGAGGTGGCGCCCGGCATCTACCGCGAGGCGCTCCAGCTCCGCTCCGGCGTCGCCCTGGTGAGCCGGGTCCCGCGCGGAGCGCTGATCCTGCCGCCGGCGGGGAGCGGCGTGCCGGCGGTCACCGCCCAGGGGGTCGAGGGGGCGCGCATCGCCGGCTTCCGGATCGCCGGGGACGCCCAGGCGCCGCTCCAGGTGGGGCTCCGCCTCGCCGATTCGGCCGTCGAGGTGGACGGCGTCGAGATCTCGGGCGCGCAGACGGCGGCGATCGACCTCGCCGGCGCCGACCGCTCCGAGATCCACCACTGCTACGTGCGCGACAACCCGGGCGGCGGCGTGCTGGTCGAGGCGGGCGCGGCGCCGCGGCTGCTCTCCAACCTGATCGCCGGCAACGGCCGGGCGCCGGGCCTGCCCCCGCACCCCGGGGTCGAGGTGCGGGCCGGAGCGCAGGCCGAGCTGATCGAGAACCGCTTCGTGGGCAACGGCGGCGGCGTGCTGCTGGCCGCCCCGGAGCGCGCCGAGGAGGTCTTTCTCTGGAACTCCTTCCCGGGGATGAACCGCGCCGAAGCCGTGCGCGCGCCGGCTCCGGCTCAGCCGGCCGTCCCGGGGCGGGGCCGGTGATGCTGACCGTGCAGCAGGTAGGCCGCTTCGAGCTTCGCGACTTTCTCGGCCGCGGCGCGATCGGCGATGTCTATCTCGCCTGGGACCCGCAGGCTCAGGGGGAGGTAGCGCTCAAGGTGGTGCGCATCCACCGCGCGGACCCGGAGATGCTGCAGGCCGAGAAGAACGGCGTCGCGCTCCAGGAGCAGCTCTCGCGCGTGGCGCCGCAGGTGGCGGCGGTCTACGAGTGGGGGGAGGACGGCGGCTTCTTCTGGGTCGATATGGAGTACGTGGCCGGCACCGACCTCTCGCAGCGGCTCGCCCGCGGCCCGCTCCCCGACGACAAGGCGGCCTCGATCGCCTGCCAGATCTGCGACATGCTGGAGTCCTGCCACAACTTCTCGGCCGAGGTCGGAGGGCGCAAGGTCTACGGCATCGTCCACGGCGACATCAAGCCGGAGAACCTCCGCCTCCAGGACGACGACCGCGTGCGGGTGCTCGACTTCGGCATCGCCAAGCACCTGTCGCAGACCCGCAAGTTCACCGTCAACCTGTTCGGCAGCCTCCCCTA
>JBDSHF010000180.1:0-10304 GCA_039918595.1 Thermoanaerobaculia bacterium | reverse complement strand
CGAGGGGGGGCCTTCAGGAGGTCGATCTCGGGGTCTTCGATCTCGGTGACCAGGCGCAGGGCGGCGAGGAGGGAGAAGACGGCGGCGCGGCGGTAGCCGTGGGGGAGGCTGGCCAGGCCGCGCGGGGCGCGCAGCAGGCGCGAGCGGATCCGCGAGCACTCCCGGCGCGCGGCCGCGAGGAGCTGCGCGGAGTCGCAGCGGCCGTCGGCGTCCTCGGGGACCTCGCTCAGCGGCAGCGGGCAGCGCTTGCTCGCCAGCTCCTCTCCCAGGCGCTGGAGCGCCCCCAGACGGACGAGGGCGCTCGCCAGGGCGTCGACCTCGGCGTTGAGGCTCTTTTCGAGCAGCGCGGCGGCGAGCGACCGTCCGAGGCTCAGGGCCTCCACGTCGGCGTCGATCACGGTGGCCGGCCGGTGCCGCGTGGCACGGTGGCGGGCACAGGCGGTGAGATCCTCCAGGGCATCCGCCGGCCAGCGCCGGCGCTCGTTCTCGCGCGCCATGCGGAGGGCGATCGGCTGGCCCACAGGCTCGCCCGCCAGGGCCGCCTCGAGCGTGAACTCCCAACGGTTGATCTGCGCCAGCTTTTCCCCTTCCAGGCCCCCCTGCCGCGCGAAGTCGAAGAGCGCGAAGGCGTGGGCGAGGAGGGCCTGGGCCCGGCGGCGCTCGGTGCCCGGGAGGAGCAGCAGGGCGGGGGCGAAGTCGCCGAGCAGATTGCGGGCGATCCCGGCGCAGAGCTCCGCCGCCTTCTCCTCGTCGAAGCTTGCGAGCGGCGGGCCGATCTCGCCGGCGAGCCGGCTGGGCGGGAGGCGGGCGAGCGGGTCGCACCGCCAGCCGTCCCCATCCGGACGCCGATCCCGGGGAGCGCTCATCGGGCCGGATCAGGCGAGCAGGCGGAGCAGCTCGCGCTGGGGCTCGGCGCCGGTGATCTCGGCGCCTTCCGGGGTGAGGGCCACGTTGATCTCGCTGCGCACGCCGAAGTCGCCGACGATATAGACGCCGGGCTCGATCGAGAAGCCGGTCATCGGCAGCAACGCCCGGGTGTCGTGGGTCTCCAGATTGTCCATGTTGGCGCCCTGGCCGTGATCCGTGATGCCGATCGAGTGGCCGGTGCGATGGATGAAGAGGTCGCCGTAGCCGGCCTTGCGGATCACCTCGCGAGCGGCGTCGTCCACCTCGAAGCCGCGCACCGTCTGCTGGGGGAAGCGGCTGTTGACCAGGTCCCAGGCGGCGTCGCGGGCGCCGGCCACCACGGAGAAGACCTCCTGCTGCTTGGGCGTGGGCGAGGCGGCGCAGACGCCGACCCAGGTGATGTCGGCGTAGACGCTGTCCGCCGGCTTCTCCTTGGCCCAGAGGTCGATCAGCAGGAAGTCCCCCTGGCGGATCGGCGAGGAGTGGCCGGGGCCCGGCTGGTAGTGCGGATCGGCGCTGTGGGCGTTGACGCCGACGATCGGGTCCGACTCGGCCCACAGGCCGGCGACCTCGAAGGCGTCCATGATGAAGCGCTGGACTGCGTACTCGTCGATCTCGTCGCCGCGCCGGAGGAACTCGGCCACGCGGTGGAACGCCTCGAGGGCGATCCGGTGCAGGTGGACGTTGGCGCGGCGGTGCCCGGCGAGCTGCTCCGGAGTCCAGGTGGCGACGAACTGCTGCGCCAGGTCGGCGGAGGAGACCACCTCGACGCCGGCCGCGCGCAGCAGCTCGAAGGTGCCGGCGTCCAGGCGCGAGACGGTGGGCAGCTCGTTGTTCGGGCTGTACTGGGCGGCGAGCCGGGGGAACCCGGAGACCAGCTTCGCCACCCCCTCGCCGTGCCCCTGCCAGGTGTTGTAGACGGTCTTCTCGCCGGGCAGATGGTCCAGCATGCCGGACTCGATGGCGTGGACGAGCTTTCTGGGCTCCCCTTCCCGGGGCACCAGGTAGTAGCAGCGGCGGCTGACCAGCTTGCCCTCGCCGGTGAGGCCCAGGAGGGACATTCCGAGCGGATCGTTCTGCTGAAAGCAGGCGAAGAACCAGCCGTCGAGGCCGGCCTCGGCCAGCGCGGACTGGATTGCGGGAATCTGTTGAGACAGCATCGCACCTCCCTGTTCGAAGGATTGGGATCGTATCATCCCCGTCGTGAAGGCTTTCTACTGCGACCTGGCGCGGCTTTCCCGTATGATTCCCAACGAAATACAGGCCCGAGCCGAACCTACATCGACGGCAAGATAGGAGACGACCCATGATGACTTTCATCCGTCGCGCGGCGCTCGCCGCATTTGCCCTGGCGCTCGCCTTCAGCGGAGCGCTGCAGGCTGTCGGCGAGGGGAGGATCATCGCCACCGTGGTGGACGAGACGGGCGCGCCGGTCGAGGGGGCGAAGGTCACCCTCACCCGCCCGGGGGCCGGCTACAAGCTGGAAAAGGTGAGCGACAAGAAAGGGCAGGTCATGCTGCTGATCCTCGACGCCACGCAGCAATACCAGCTCAGCGTCGAAAAGACGGGTTACGGCCCCTACACGGGACCGGTCAAGCCCAAGCTGGAGGACACGGTCCGCCTGACCTTCACCCTGCCGAAGAGCAGCGCGCCGGCGGCGCCGGCGGCCGACGGGCCCAAGGAGCTGTCCGGCGCCGACCAGGCGATCCTGGCCTACAACGAGGGGGTCACCTCCCTGCGGGGAGGGGACATGGCGGCGGCGGCGACGAAGCTCGAGAAGGCGGCGTCGCTCAACCCCGCCCTGCCGGAGCCGCAGATCGCGCTCGCCTCGGTCTATCTGGAACAGAAGCGCTACGGCGATGCCCTGGGCGCCGCGGACCGCTACCTGGCCCTCAGGCCGGGCGATGTCGAGGGGCTGCGGGCGCGCTACGACGCCCTCAAGCAGGTGGGGGACGGCGACAAGGCCCGCGAGGCGCTCAACGCGCTGGCGGCGGCCGACGCGAAGAACCCCGAGACCGCCGTCCGCCTCTTCAACGAGGGGGCCGAGCGGGCTCGCACCGGCAAGCTGGAGGATGCGACGAGCTACTTCGAGCGCGTCGTCGAGATCGCCCCGAACGATCCCAAGTTCGCCAAGGCCCACTATGTCCTGGGCCTCACCTACGCCAAGGAGGACGGCAAGAAGGAGAAGGCCAGGGAGCGGCTCCAGGCCTTCCTCCAACTGGCCCCCAACGATCCCGACGCCGCGACCGCCAAGGAGATGCTGGCGTACCTGAAGTAGGGGCATTGTTCCTCCCCCTTCAGGGGGAGGCTAGGAGGGGGTCCTACACCGGCAGCCGCAGCAGCGCCTCGCACCCCGGCTCGGGGGTGCGGTTCTCGAGGGTGAGGGTGCCGCCGTGGGCTTCGGCGATCTGCCGGGAGAGGGCGAGGCCGATCCCCGTCCCTCCCGGCTTCGTTGTGTAGAAGGGGACGAAGAGGTTCTCGGTGTTCGACAGGCCGGGCCCCTCGTCCTCGACCCGCACCTCGACGTTCGCGCCGTCGACCCGCCAGCCGGCGCCGACGCCGCCGCCGGTCAGCAGGGCGGCGTCCACCGCGTTGCGGATCAGGTTGATTAGGAGCTGCTCGATCTGGTCGGCGTCCGCCTCGATCGTCACCTCCGGCCCTTTCTCGACGTAGACGGGGAGCCGGGTCTCGAGGGCGGCGGTGCGGCGGATCAGGCTCGCCAGCTCGAACGGCGCGCGGCGCGGCGGCGGCAGGCGGGCCAGCCGCGCGTAGGCCGCCATGAAACGGATCAGGGCGCCGGAGCGGTTGCCGATCACCTCCAGGCCGTGCTGCATGTCCTCCTGCCAGTCGTCCGGCCGCGGTTCGCGGGTGAGCAGGCCGACGAGAGTGGAGGTCATCGAGTGGATGGGGGCGAGCGAGTTGTTGAGCTCGTGGCCGAGCACGCGGATCAGCCGCTTCCAGGCCTGGCGCTCCTCCTCGCGCAGGGTCTGCGACAGATCGGAGATCACCAGCAGCCGGTGGGGAAGGCCGAGCTCGCGGAAGGTGCTGCGCCGAATCTCCCAACGCCCCGGACCGCCGGGGAAGGTGAGCGGCACGATGCGCGAGACCTCGCCGTCGAGCAGGCCGGTGAGCCCGAGATCCTCCGCCGGCTTGCCGAGCAGGCGCTCGCCCGGCAGGGCGAGCAGCCGCTCACCGGCGCGGTTGACCAGGCGGAGCTGGCCGTGGTGGTCGAAGGCGAACACGGCGACGTCCACCTCGTCGACCACCCGGTGCAGGAGCGCCGCGGCCTCGACCGCGCCCAGCCGCTGCTCGCGCAGCACCTCGCCGATGGCGTTGACCTCGTGGACCACCTGCCCCAGGGCATCGGCTTCCCGCGGCTGGCGGGCGCGCAGCGAGAAGTCCCCCTCGCGCAGGGCGGAGAGGAGGTTGGCGAGCGTCTGCAGCGGCCGCACGACACGATCGCGGAGCTGAACCGCCAGCCACCCCCAGAGGGAGAGCGAGAACAGGGTCACCGTCCAGCGGAGTCTGAGGCTGTGCGGGTCGAGCCAGACGAAGAGCAGGGCGAGCGCCGTTCCCGGCAGGCCGGTGGCGAGCGCCAAGAGGAGGATGCGGTCCTCGAAGGCGAGCGCCCGGCGGCGGCTGGCGCGGAGCAGGCCGCTGAATGGGAGCCGCCGGGCCGGCGGTTCAGAGGCCATACTTTTCGAGCCGCCGGTAGAGGGCGCTGCGCGAGAGCCCCAGCGCCTGGGCCGCCTGGCTGACATTGCCGCCGTAGCGGGCGAGCGCCTTCTGGATCAGCACGCGCTCGACGTCCTCGAGTGGCAGATCCTCAAGGCGGGGCGCGGCGGCGGCGGGCGGCGCCGCCGTCTGCAGCCCCAGGTCCTGCGCCTTGACCCCGTCGCCGCGCCCCATCAGGACGCCGCGCTCGACGGCGTGGTCGAGCTCGCGCACGTTGCCCGGCCAGGGGTGGGCGAGCAGGGCCAGGGTGGCGGCCTCCTCGAACCCCCGGAACTGTTTGCGGTAGCGCTGCGCGTGCTGCCCGAGGAACTGCAGGGCGAGGGGGAGGATGTCGTCGCGGCGCTCGCGCAGCGGCGGGATGCGGATCTCGACCGTGTTCAGGCGGAACAGGAGGTCCTGGCGGAACCGGCCGGCCGCGACCTCCTCGCGCAGGTCGGCGTTGGTGGCCGAGACGATCCGCACGTCCGCGGCGCGGGTCTTCGACGAGCCGAGGCGCTCGAACTCGCCGGTCTCCAGCACGCGCAGGAGCTTCGCCTGCTGGTTGAGCGAGATGTTGGCGATCTCGTCGAGGAAGAGGGTGCCGCCGTCCGCCAGCTCGAAACGGCCGACGCGGTCGGTCTTGGCGTCGGTGAAGGCGCCGCGCACGTGGCCGAACAGCTCGCTCTCGAACAGCGCCTCCGAGAGGCCGCCGGTGTTGACCGTCACCATCGGGATCTGGGCGCGCGCCGAGGCGGCGTGGAGCGCTCTGGCGACCACCCCCTTGCCGGTGCCGTTCTCGCCGGTGATCAGCACGTTCGCCTCCGACGGGCCGACGCGTTCGATCAGGTCGAGCACCGGCCGCATCTCGGGGGACCGGGCGATCAGGATGGGCTCGCCGTCGGAGCGCAGGATCTCGTTCTCCGCCTCCAGGCGCTGGCCGCGGCGCAGCGCCCGGCGAAGGTCGATCTGGGTGCGCAGGATGGTGAGCAGGCGGGCGTTGTCCCACGGCTTCTCGACGAAGTCGCGGGCGCCCCGGCGCATCGCCTCGACGGCGACGTCGACGCTGGCCCAGGCGGTCATCACCACGACCGGCAGCGCGTCGTCGACGGCGCGCAGCCGCGCGACCAGCTCGAGCCCCTCGCGGCCGGAGGTGGTGTCGCGGGTGTAGTTGAGGTCCATCAGCACGGCGTCGAAGTCGCGGCTGGTCACCGCCTGGAGGATCTCGGCCGGAGAGCCGGCGGTCTCGGTGTCGAAACCCTCGGCCTTGAGCATCAGCCGCAACGCCTCGCGCACCTCGCGCTGGTCGTCCGCGATCAGGACCCGGGGCTTCTGGGTGACGCCGTTCACAGGAGAACTCTAGCAGGGGACAAAAAAAAGGGCTGCCGCAATCGGGGCGGCAGCCTTCAAAGGCGCGCGAACATCACCCGCGCAACGACGCGCGGGGTACCTATTTCCTTAGACGACCTCGAATCCGCTCCGCTTGAGCTCGCGGCTCTCGACCTCGCGCTGCACTCCCGTCTCCTCCTCGACCACGCGGCCGTCGAAGAGATGGATCGTGCGCTGCGCGTAGCGGGCGAAGCGAGGGTCGTGGGTGACCATGCAGATGGTGGCGCCGTCCTTGTGGAGGTCCGCGAGGAGGTCCATCACCGTTTCGCTGTTCTTCGAGTCGAGGTTGCCGGTGGGCTCGTCGGCGAGCAGGATCGACGGCTTGCCGACCACCGCGCGGGCGACCGCGACGCGCTGCTGCTGACCGCCGGAAAGCTGCGACGGGTAGTGCTTCATGCGGTGCGACATTCCGACCCGCTCCAGGGCCTCCTGCACGCGCTCCTTGCGCTCCTTGGTGGCCATGCCGCGGTAGGTGAGCGGCAGCTCGACGTTCTCGTAGACCGTAAGGTCGCCGATCAGGTTGAAGGCCTGGAAGATGAAGCCGATCTCCCGGTTGCGGATCCGCGCCCGCTCGGAGAAGGAGAGGTCGGCGACCTGCTTGCCGTTGAGCCAGTACTTGCCGTCGCTGGGGGAGTCGAGCAGGCCGAGGATCGACAGCAGCGTGGTCTTGCCGCAGCCGGAGGGGCCCGCGATCGAGACGTACTCGCCGTTGCGGATCTCCATGTGGATGCCCGACAGCGCGTGGGTCTCGACCTCGTCGGTCATGAAGACCTTGACGACTCCGTCGAGATGGATCAGCGAATCAGAAGATGCGGCCATAAAAATTCCTCCAAAGCTTCAGCCGCCGGCTCCGGCCGGGCGGCGCAGGCTGTTAGTTCAAGCGAATCTTTTTATATCCATCCTGCGCCGAGGTGTCCGAGAGGATCACCTTGTCGCCGGCCTGAAGACCCTTGACGATTTCCACCGTGCTGACCGACATGCGGCCCAGCTCCACCTGCACCCGCTCCGCCGTCTTGCCGTCCTCGTTGACCTTGAACAGCTCGACCTTGGTGTTCGGATTGCCGTAGCTGGGGCGGCCGGTGAAGAGCACGTTGTCGACGCGGTCGAGCTCGATCGTGCCGTCCACCGAGAGGTTCGGCCGGGCGCCCGCCGGGAGCGGCCCGTCGAAGGCCACGTCCATGATCACCGTGCCGTCCTGCGACGACGGGGCGACCCGGGCCACGCGGCCGTTGATGATGCCGTTGCGGGTGTCGATCTGGGCGGTCATGCCCACCTTGACGTCCTTGGCCTGCACCTCGGGGATGTGCAGCTCGGCCTTGAGCCGCTCCGGGCGGGCCACTCGCGCCAGCACCGTGCCGGCCGTCACCTGCTGGCCCACCTGGGCCGGCAGCTCCTGCAGCACGCCGGGGATGCCGGCGCGCACCTTGAGCGACTCCACCTGGCGCTTGCGCAGCGCATAGAGGTCCTGCATCTGCGCCACGCGAGCGCGCTGGGCGGCGAGCTGCGCCGCGGCCGAGCGTCCGTTCTGCTGGTAGCGCTGGGCCTCGATGACGGCCTGCTTGACGAGCTGCTCCGACTTGAGGCTCGAGAGCTTCTGCGTGATGTCCGGCAGCAGGCCCTCCTTGGCGAGCTTGGTGTCCGCTTCCGACTGGAGCTTCGCCTGCTCGCTCTGCGACTTCACCGCGGTCACCTGCGCCTGCTGGCCGAGGAGCTGGCTGTCGAGCTGGGCCTTCAGATTGTCGTAGTCGGCCTGCGCCGCCTTGAGCTGCGACTCCGCCTCGAGCGCGTTCTGCTCGAGCTGCGGATCGCTCATCTCGACCAGCACGGTGTCCGGGGTGACCGTCACGCCGGGGAGCAGCGGGGTGCGCTCGATCCGGGCGTTCACCGGGGCCGAGATCCAGCGCACGTCCTCCGGCACCAGCGTGCCGGGGCCGCGGACGCTGAGGGTCATCGGCCCGCGCTTGACGGCGTCGATCCACACCGTCTCTTTCTGAACCGTCGGCGCCGCCGGCTCGAGCCGCGACAATCCGAACGTGACGAGCGAGACCGCCGCGATGCCCGCGACGATCCAGATGTTGCGCCGATTGCGGCGCTTCTGAGCTTCTCCGGTCCTAGGTATGTCCATTCCCATAATGTTTCTCCGGTCACACTACGCATCCCGCATGCCAAGGTTTCAGTCGTCGTAAGTTTTTGATTCCAAAAAATTTAAGTGTTCTTGCACGGGCCGGGAGTGTTCGGACCCGGGATGCGCCCGTCCCAGAAACGAACACTTTCCCGGCTCTGCCGTGCTAGCCTTGAAAGCCATGAGCGTCGAGCAGCACCGCCGCGCCGCCCCCGCCACTCTGGGCTTCTCCATTCTTACAGTGAGCGATACCCGGGAAAAGCGGGACGACGCCAGCGGCGACGCGATCCGCGAGAGGATCTCCGCCGCCGGCCACCGGATCGTCGACTCTACTCTGGTTCGCGACGACGTGGCCGCGATCCGCGACGCCGTGCGCCGGATGCTGGCGCACCCCGAGGTGGATGTGGTGGTGGCGACCGGCGGCACCGGCTTCTCGCCGCGCGACGTCACCCTGGACGCGGTGGGGCCGCTCCTCGACCAGCCGGTCGAAGGGTTCGGCGAGCTCTTCCGGATGCTCTCCTACCAGCAGGTGGGAGCGGCGGCGATGCTCAGCCGGGCCGCCGCCGGCCTGGCCGGCACCCGCGCGGTCTTCCTCCTTCCGGGCTCGCCCAAGGCGGTGACGCTGGCGATGGAGGCGCTGATCCTCCCCGAGGCGGCGCACCTGCTGGGACAGGCGCGCCGGCCCCTGGTTCCCTGACCCTTCCTATCGCCGTCGGCCGGAGATCATTCTCCACAGGAACAGCAGCAGGATCGAGCCGAGGATGGCGATCACGAAGCTCCGGAAGTCGAACCCGGAGATGCCGCCGATGCCGAGCAGGGTCGCGATCCACCCGCCCAGCAGGGCTCCGACGACGCCGACGATGATGGTGATGATGCACCCGCCCGGATCCCGGCCGGGGGTCAGGAACTTGGCGATCGCGCCGGCGATCAGGCCGAAGACGATCCAGGAAATGATTCCGTTCATCCCACTCTCCTTTGGTAGGGCAGCCGGACGGGCCTGCTCGGTGATTAGCAGAAAGCGAGAGCCGTGCCAGCCGGTCACGACAGAGGACGGCATAGAATGTCCCCGCCATGGCCGAGACGACCGAGACCCCTGAGACGAGCCCCGCCCCGACCCGCGACTCCCGCCCCCGTCTGTTCCTGATCGACGGGTACTCGAACATCTTCCGCGCCTTCTACGCCATCCGCAACCTCTCGAACTCCCGCGGCGAGCCCACCAACGCCGTCTATGGCTTCGTGACCATGCTCAAGAAGCTCCTGCGCGAGGAGGACCCGGAGCTGATCGGGGTGGCGCTCGAGGGGGGGCGGACCTTCCGCAGCGACAAGTTCGAGGACTATAAGGCGAATCGCCGCCCGATGCCGGAGGACCTGCAGAGCCAGATCCCGCTGATCCGCAGGGTGCTGGAGGCCTACCGCATCCCGATCCTGGAGCTCGCCGGCTACGAGGCGGACGACGTGCTGGGCACCCTCTCCTGCCGGGCGGCCGAGGCCGGCTACCAAGTGGTGCTGGTCTCCGCCGACAAGGACCTGATGCAGCTCGTCGAGCCCCGGGTCTCGCTCTACCACACCGGGCGCAACAAGCTCTATGGACCCCAGGAGGTCACCGAGGACTTCGGCGTGCCGCCCGAGAAGGTGGCCGACGTCCTCGCCCTGATGGGGGACTCGATCGACAACATCCCGGGCGTGCCGGGGATCGGCGAGAAGGGGGCCAAGGGGCTGATCCAGGAGTACGGCACGCTGGAGGATCTCCTGGCGCGGGCCGGCGAGGTCCCCCGCAAGGCGTACCGCGAGGGGCTCCAGCAGCACGCGGACCAGGCGCGGCTGTCGAAGGAGCTGTCGACCATTCACACCAACCTGGAGGTGCCGCTCGACCCCGAGGCCCTGCATCGCGATCCGCCGGACGTCGAGATGCTGCGCCAGGTCTTCACCGAGCTCGAGTTCTTCTCGCTCGTCGAGGAGCTGGGCCCGGCCGGCCCCACGACCGCCGGAGCGGTGGAGTTTCCGGTCGCCGAGGAGGCGGTCACCGCCGAGGTGTGGGCCGACCGCGCGGGCCGGCTGGTGGGCGGCGAGGTCTACGTCGCCGTGCTCGGCGAGGACCGCCCGCTCGGCCTGGCGGTGGCCTCGCCGGGGGAGGAGACGGTGATCTACGCCGATTTCCGGCGCGACGGCCTGCGCG
>JBDSHF010000179.1:0-3644 GCA_039918595.1 Thermoanaerobaculia bacterium | reverse complement strand
GGTGGTGACGGAGCACCGGATCGGGTGAGCTTGGGGGATCGAGCCCAGCTACTTCCGCTCTACGGGGACAGTGGTACCGTCCTCGTACAGGGCTACGACCTGCTCGTCTTGCCAGATATGAACCGGCCGACCGGCGCGCCAGTGCTCTGCAACGGCTGCGGCCATGGCTTCCTTCATCGCGCGCTCGGCTTTGATGGCTAGCGGAGGCAAGGTGTTTTCCAGGTGGGATTCCTTCATCGTGGACGCACTCCTGCTTGGATTCTACCGAATGTCATCGGATCTAGCACGATAGGCATCTGATCCTCGACACGTGAGGCGATAAGTCTAGGAGAATTCTTTGAAGTGTCGAAGATCAGGTACGAATCGAGGAGAGGCTGATAGAGATGAAAAAAGTTGGACAGCCCTCTTGTAAACCGTCGCCGGACTGTCTCCTCAGGAACGGAATGTCCGCCCGCCAGGACGCGATCACGAACTCTCTCCATGGCAAGCTCTGGGGTAGGAAGCCACAAGAAGAAAATGTGTGTCCGATAGCCTTCACTCCGCAGCTTGGCGAGCAGAGCCAAATGGCTGCGACCCGCCAGAGTCGTCTCGAATCCGAAATCCACCCGGGATCGAGCCAGCGTTTCAATCCGTCCCAGCATGAGCCGTCCCGCCTCAATGGCCAGGCTCTCCGGGTTGAAGGGCGAAAGGCCCGCCGCAATCAGGTCCGCATTGACGAACTCCCGGCAGTCCGCATAATCCGGCAGAAAGAGGCGTGCGAACGTGCTCTTGCCGGCGCCATTCGGACCCGCGACGATATAGACGTTTGGTTGATTCATCTCGGTCACTGACGGCCATGATTCCACGCGGGGAGGGTGGGACGCCAGCCGCCTGCCCCAGAACCAAGGAGGCATTCTTGACAGACTTCAACTCCGCCCTCGGGCTGCGCCCCGGCGACGAGCCCGGCACGCTGCTTCTCGATCCCCGGCCCGAGCATCAGGTCGCCCCCGACGTGGTCCATTTCGCCATCCTGACCACCCTGGCGGAGATCTCCGCCGCGAGTGCCGTGGGCGCATCGGTGGTGCCCGCGACGGTGACCGTTCACCTCCTCTCCCGCGCCCGCCTCGCCCCCCTGGTCGGAAAAGGCCGGCTGCTCCGGAAAGGAAAACGTCTGGCGGTGGCCGAGGGGGAGGTCACCCAGGACGGCCAGCTCGTGGCCAAGGCAACGGTGCAGTTCGCGGTGCTGAGTTAAGGAATCCTCTCGGAGCACGGCCTCCCTCTCCCCTTGGGAGAGGGACCGAGGGTGAGGCCTCGAAGCGCAGGACGCCCCAACCGCTAGGGACACCCTGAAGCCAACATCCTGTCGCCCCTTCGGGGCTCTGAATTTTTTGGAACCGCCCTTCCCGGGGCTCACGCCCCGGGCTACATCCTGCCGCCCCTGCGGGGCTGACGTGGTGGCCTGCCCCCCTTATGAGGTGGCGGCCCGCCCCCCTACGTGCTCAGCGGCGTCTTCGGCGTCGCCTTGGACTTCGCCCTGAGGTAGTCCCGGTTCATCTGGGCGATGAAGTCGATCGAGATCTCCTTCGGGCAGACGGCCTCGCATTCGGCGTAGTTGGAGCAGTAGCCGAAGCCCTCCTTCTCCATGGTCTCGACCATCGAGAGGGCGCGGTCGTAGCGCTCGGGCTGCCCCTGCGGCAGCAGGTTCAGGTGCGCGACCTTGGCGGAGGTGAAGAGGTTCGCGGCGCCGTTCGGGCACTGGGCCACGCAGGCGCCGCAGCCGATGCACTGGGCGGCGTCGAAGGCGCGGTCGGCGAGCGACTTCGGCACCGGGATCAGGTTCGCCTCGGGCGCGCTGCCGGTCGCCACCGAGATGAAGCCGCCGGACTGCACGATGCGGTCGAAGGCGTTGCGGTCGACCACCAGGTCCTTGATCACCGGGAACGCCTTGGAGCGCCAGGGCTCGACGTGGAGTACGTCGCCGTCCTTGAAATGGCGCATGTGGAGCTGGCAGACGGTGGTCGCCGGCATCGGCCCGTGCGCCTCGCCGTTGATCATGAAGCCGCACGAGCCGCAGATCCCCTCGCGGCAGTCGTGCTCGAAGGCGACCGGCTCCTCGCCACGCTCGGCGAGCTGCTCGTTGAGGATGTCCAGCATCTCGAGGAAGGAGGCGTGCTCGTTGACGTCCTTGACCTCGTATTTGACCATGCGCCCTTCGTCCGCCGGGTTTTTCTGGCGCCAGACGTGGAGGGTGAGGTTCATTTGTAGCTCCTTTGGCTGGGCTTGACGTGCTCGAACTCGAGCGGCTCCTTGTGGAGCGCCGGCGCCTTGCCCACCCCGTTCCACTCCCACGCCGAAACATAGGAGAAGTTCTTGTCGTCGCGCAGCGCCTCGCCTTCGGGGGTCTGGTGCTCCTCGCGCAGGTGGCCGCCGCACGACTCGTCGCGCGCCAGCGCGTCGATGCACATCAGCTCGGCGAGCTCGAAGAAGTCCGCCACCCGGCCGGCCCGCTCCAGCTCCTGGTTGAGCTGCTCGGGGCCGCCGACGATCCGCAGGTTGCTCCAGAACTCCTCGCGCAACGCCGGGATGAGCTGCAGGGCCTTCTGGAGCCCGGCGGCGTTGCGGGCGATGCCGCAGTAGTCCCAGACGATGCGGCCGAGCTCGCGATGGAACGAGTCGGGGCTGCGCTTGCCGTTGATCGAGAGCATCCGGTTCAGCCGTTCCTTGACGTCGGCCTCGGTGGCGCGGAAGGCGTCCGTTTCGGTGGACAGCGTCTCGCCCAGATGGGTCGCGAGATAGTCGCCGATCGTGTAGGGGATCACGAAGTAGCCGTCGGCCAGCCCCTGCATCAGCGCGCTGGCGCCGAGGCGGTTGGCGCCGTGGTCCGAGAAGTTCGCTTCGCCGAGGACGTGGAGCCCGGGAATGGTGCTCATCAGGTTGTAATCCACCCACAGCCCACCCATGGTGTAGTGGATGGCGGGGTAGATGCGCATCGGCACCGTGTACGGATCCTCGTCAGTGATCTTGGTGTACATGTCGAAGAGGTTGCCGTAGCGCGCCTTGATGACGTCGGCACCCAGCCGCTCGATGGCGTTGCCGAAATCGAGGTAGACCGCCAGCCCGCTCTCGCCGACGCCGCGTCCCTCGTCGCAGACCGACTTGGCGTTGCGCGAGGCGACGTCGCGCGGCACCAGGTTGCCGAAGCTCGGGTAGCGCCGCTCGAGGTAATAGTCCCGCTCGGCCTCCGGGATCTGGTTCGGCGGCCGGGCGTCCCCCTTCCGCTTCGGCACCCAGACGCGGCCGTCGTTGCGCAGGCTTTCGCTCATCAGCGTCAGCTTCGACTGATGGGTCCCGGACACCGGAATGCAGGTCGGATGAATCTGGGTGTAGCTGGGATTGGCGAAGAACGCCCCCCGCTTGTGCGCCCGCCACGCCGCCGTGACGTTGGAATTGACCGCGTTGGTCGAGAGGTAATACGCCGTGCCGTAGCCGCCGGTGCAGAGCAGCACCGCGTGCCCGGCGTGCCGCTCCATCCCGCCGGTCACCAGGTTGCGGACGATGACGCCGCGGGCCTGGCCGTTGACGACGACGACGTCGAGCATCTCGCGCTGCGCGAAGGTGCGCACCGTCCCCTTGGCGACCTGGCGCATCATCGACTGGTAGGCCCC
>JBDSHF010000178.1:0-24766 GCA_039918595.1 Thermoanaerobaculia bacterium | reverse complement strand
TGGATGTTGCCGATTCCTGGATCTCACCCTTGGTGAGATCCAGCGGCAAGGTGATTTCAGGCCTCAAATGCCTATAGCTTGGGCCTTGATCGACAGTTCGTAGGGATTTTTATTGCAACTCGCGGGTAAAGTAGGCTGTCTGTTCACGGACAATTGCAGCGCGAAGGGCCTGTGAACTAGGACTCGGCTGGTCCACCACAAATACAACGCTTCGGCGCACAATGGCTAGTCTTTCCGGTTCAGGAATTTTTTCATCGAATTTGATAGCAGAGACGAGAACAGGCATGTATAGCTCAGTGTCAGGTGAATGCCTAAGCAATTGCAGCCTGTGCAGGAGGGCGTCGACATCGTAGCCCGGATTCCAGTTCATCTTATGTCTCGACTCGCTGCGCTTGGTAGCTAACTGCAATGGGATTGTGCTCGAAGCGCAGGGCTGGGCCCTACTGCGTCGTCTCGGCGATCGGGATGTAGAACGCGGTGACCGCGCTCTCTTCCAGGTTCCCCGGATATCTCTGCTGCAGCACGATCGCCGTGTGGCGGAGCTTCCAGCTGACCTGCCTCTGCTCGTAGTCCCCTGCCGATCCGCTCTTGACCTTCGACTTCTCGTCGGAGAGCGGAGCTCCCAGCGCCGCCGCGAACGCCGAGCGCAGGGCCTCGAAGTCGCTTGCGGGGAAGTTCAGCTGGTAGTGGTAGAACTGCCCATTCGGGGAGAAGAGCAGGGCCGGCCGCCCGTGGCCGTGTCCGGCCCCCTCGACCTCCGCCCACCACGGAGCCTCTTCGCTGGGATGGCAAATGTTTTCCCCGCCATGGATAGCGCAGCTCAACTGGCGGTCCGCCGGGAGGCCCGAGAGCGAGGCCATGCCCGCGGCGATCTTCTGGCGCGTGGCACCCCACTCCGTCCGCAGAAGTCCGCTCTCGCCCTTGCCACCCTTGAGGAGGAACCCCCGGGGCTCCTTGGCGTCGAGCTCCAGCTTGACGCCGGCCACCACCAGGGGTTTTGCTTCGGGAGCCGGAGGTTTTGGGGACTGGGCGCGGACGCCGCCGGCCAGGACGATCGAGCTCAGGAAAAAGGCAGCTACCCAGCGAGTCATGGATCTCCTTTCAGGGTCTCAGATCAACCGCAGTTCCCGCTTGATCTCGTTGACCCGGGCCTGGATCTCGCCGCGGTCGAGAGTGCGGTAGCGCTCGGGGAGGAGCTCGCGGCTGGTGGACTCCAGGACGGCGCAGAGGATCTGCATCTCGCGCTCGCGGGAGTTGGCGGGAGGGATGAAGTCCGCGAAAGCCTTCTGGAGATGCTCGGCCTTCACCTCTGAGGACTCGGCGGCCTCGGCTTCCAGGATCGCCCGCACCAGGACGGACTCGAGGTCGGAGCCGGAGAGGCCGAGGTACTGGTCCTCGGTCGCCACCTCGGTGATGGTGTTCACGGAGGTCTTGAGCCCCAGCTTCTTCAGCATCACGCGGTAGATCTCGTCGTACTCCGCCGCCGTCTCCGGATAGAAGAGCGGGATGTGCTCCTCGGCCCGCCCCTGGCGCTTGAGGTCGATCGGCAGCAGGTCGGGGCGGGCGGTGATCAGGAACCAGAGGATCTTGCCGCGGTTGCGCGTGTCCCCCATGAAGGCGGCGATCTGGGCGAAGACGCGGTTCTGGGTCCCCGAATCCCCTTGCTGGTCGCGGTTGCCGAGGGCGGCGTCGGCCTCGTCGATCACCACGCCCACGGGGGTGAGCGAGGCGAGGATCTTCAGGATCCGCTCCAGGTTGGACTCGGTCGAGCCCACCCACATGGAGCGGAAGTTCTTCAGCTTCACGCACGGGAAGCCGATCTCGCGGGCGAAGCACTCGACGAGGAAGGTCTTGGCGCTCCCCACCGGGCCGCAGACGAGGTAGCCCATCGGCACCGCCGCGGGGTTGCCGCGGGCAATGGCGCGGGCGGCGCGGCGGAGGCGGTCCTTGACCGCCGGCATGCCCGCCACCATCGAGAGGTCGAACTTGGGCTCGACGTACTCCAGCAAGCCCAGCCCCTCGGTCTCGATGACCTCCTTCTTGACGTCCCGCGCCCGGTCCCGCGTCAGGCGGTCGCCGTTGGCGTCGGTGCCGTCGAGGAGCTGGCCGATCTGCACGCGGGTCATGCCGGCCGTCATCTCCGCCAGGCGGGAGGGGGGCAGGTCGGACTTCGACGCGTACCACTCCGGCCCGCGCACGGCCTCGAGATAGGTCAGGCGCTCGCGGAGGTCGGGGCGGACGATCTCGATCTCCCGCGTGGCGTGCGAGCGGACGAGCTTCTGATCGAGCTCGGAGAGGCTCTCGGTTACCATCACGACGACGATGTTCTTGGCCAGCAGCACCGGGTCCTGCGACCACTTGCGCAGATAGACGAGGACGGCGCGGTCCTCGGGGGTGCGGTAGGCCACCTCGGCCGCGGGGACCATGGTCTCGGCGAACGGCAGCAGCACGACCACGGGGCGGGCCGGCTGCATGGAGGCGCAGAGGCGGAAGTAGGAGTCGAGGAGGGCGAAGCAGTTGGCGGCGTCGCGCGGCAGGGCATCCGCCCAGTTGGTGCCGTGGACGGTGTCGTAGCCGCGCAGCCGGTCCTGGAAGTGGCTGCGCGCCGCCGGGGTGGCGAAGCCGAACCCCTCGGCGCGGTTGTAGGTGACGATCGACGTCCAGCCGCCGAAGAGCTGCTGCACCAGGAAATCGTCGAGCGAGAGAAAGCGCAGCCCCGCCGGCCCGCGGACCGGGATCAGATCGGCCGGCACGCCGTGCAGCACGAAGGTGTTCGACTGCTTGGCGGTGATGGAGCGCACCAGCTCCGACCCCCAGGGCGGGAGCGAGTCGAGGAACACGGCCGGCGAGGGCGGGGCGGCGGTCTCGGGCATGGTCGGTCGAATCTCCCTCTACCCGGCCTCGGGCAGCTTCTGCGGCGTGGCGGTCGGGGTCGCCGCGGTCGGGAAGGGGGCGGCCTCGCGCACGGCGTCCGGCTTCTTCAGGCCCATCTCGACCTCGAACTCGTTGAGCACGCTCTGCGCCTGCAGCGAGCGGGCCTTGCGCTCGTTCTTGATCCGCTCGACGTCGAGCCCGCCGGTCGCCACCTCGACGGCGGCCTTGGCCTCGGCCGACTTCTGCCGGATCTCGTCCAGGTACTTGTCGTTGGTAGCGGCGGTGCCGTAGGTGTCGAGCTCGGCGATGGCCGAGGCGGCGTTGCGCAGCGCCGAGGCGTTGCGCGACTCGGTGATCGCCTTGCGGCTCTCCTCCATCTTCAGCCGCAGCTTGTCCTTGATGTCCTGCACCGTGATCTGGGAGTTCTCGAACGCCTTGGAGGCCGCCGCGAGCTGGTCGTTGGTGGTCTGCAGCTCCTGGCGTATCTGCTGCAGGCTCCCGGCGTCGTCCTCGGCGAGGCGGCGGGACTCGGGGCTCCCCTCGGTGAGGGCGGCCTTGATCGAGTTGACGAGCTGCTTCTCCCGGCGCTCCAGCGCCTCCTTCCCCTGCTCCAGGCGGATGACGGTGGCCCGGGTGGTGATCAGGATCTGGTTGAGCTTGGGCAGGGTGTTGCGCATCTCCTCGATGGACTCCTGGAGCATGACTTCCGGATCCTCGGCGAAGGAGATGAAGTAGCCGATCCACGACTTGAACACTCGGGCGAGACGCTGGAACATGGCTTTCTCCTCAATATTTCCCTAAAGATGCTTCCCCGGGGAGGACGCGGACGGCTTCAGCCTTGATTTCCTTCCGGAGCGGCCGCGGGCGCCGCCGGCGGACGGGGGGTGTCCGCCGTCGAGATGGGGTTCTTCTCGACGAACGGGGTGACGGCGTCGTAGAGCTTGCGCTCCTCGGCGCGCTTGAGCACCAGCCAGCGGGTGAGGCGGGCCTGCTCGGTCTCGAGGGCGATCCGGTTGGCCTCCATCTTCTCCCGGTTGCGGCGGGTGATCTCGTCGATCTCCGCCTGGAGCTGGGCGTTCTCCTTGTCGATCTGCTCGGCGCGCGCGCCCTGCTTGGAGCGCAGGAACTCCTCGAACTTGTCCAGCGCCTGGTCGCGGCGGACGGCGTCCTGAACGACGTCGGTGATCGGCACCGGCCCGGAGGGGGTCATGTTGAGGAACCCGGTGAGCGCGGCCGCCTTGGCCCGCAGGTCGAGGGACGCAAAGCCCGGGGAGGCGAAGATCTCCAGCACCTTGTAGGCGCTGTAGCCATGGGGCGGATCGACCACCCCGGCGGCCTTGTAGATGGCCGGGAAGTCCGGAACCTCGTCGTCGCCACCCTCCATGGGCGCCGCGGCGGCGGCAAGCTTGCGCTCGTCGATGGCCGGCGCCTCGGGGATCTCGCCGAGGAGCTCCCGGAGATCCCTGGGCTGGGCCGGCGGTCCCGCGGGCCTGCCGGGCGGCATGTGGGGAACGGGAGGCACGGCTGCCGCCGGGGTGGCCATCTCCCCGGGATCCAGCTCCACGATCTTCATCTTGCTCAGGACTTCTTTGAGACCCATACCGTTCCCCTCGCGGTCTGTCGTTAGAGTGACTGGAAAGCCGATTCTCTTTCGGCAGCTATCCTATACCTCATAGATGGGGCGGCGGACCGGCCGGGGCAGCGGCAGCAGGTTCGAGAGGGGAACCAGCGAGAAGGTCAGGGGATTGAGCTCGGCCATCTCGCGCGCGGTGAGCGGCCGGATGCTGGTGACCCGCCGCGGCAGGCGCGCCGTGGTGGGATCGCAACCCCGCTCGAGGAGCGCCGCCAGCAGCCAGCGGCCGAGAGTCCGGCGAGCCGCGTTCATGGTGGGGATTCTAACCCTATCGGCCGGGATTGAAATCCCGGGCTACCGACATTCGCCCCTTCCGGGGCTCTACAAGCAACAGGCTGGTGGAAGTCCCGGAGGGGACGGCCATAGGTAGCCCGGGATTTCAATCCCGGGCAGCGAAGCCATGGTCAGTCCCTTGCATCCAATCCATCATCCATCTATCATTCACCCATGAACGACTCATCCACTCCGTCCCCCTCGATCGTGTTCCGGGTCATCGGCGCGGCGCACGAGGTGGAGGCGCGGCTGGAGGGGGCACTGGACGGCCTGGGGTTCTCGCTGGCCAAGTTCAACGTGCTCTCCCGGCTGGCGGAGACAGACGAGCCCCTGCCGCTCAGCCAGCTCGCCGAGCGGTGCAGTTGCGTCCGTTCGAACATCACCCAGCTCGTCGACCGCCTGGAGGCGGACCGGCTGGTCGAGCGGCTCCCCGATCCCGCCGACCGGCGCTCCATCCGTGCCGCCCTGACAGATCTGGGGCGCGAGCGCCATGCCGAGGCCGTCCGGATCGTCGACGCCACCGAGCGGCAGGTGTTCGCCGGGCTGGACGAGGCGGACCGGAAGGCGCTGACCGGCCTGCTCGGGCGACTGGGAAAAGAAGCCTGAAAAAAATTTGCCCGAAACGTTCATCCCTGCACTTTCAATCCGACAACGATTCAGGAGAAGACTATGAGCACAGAACAGCATCCGACTTTGCTGACGCCGGTCCGGCTCGGACCCTACACGCTGCGCAACCGCATGGTGATGGCGCCGATGACGCGCAACCGCGCCGTCGAGGGGAACGTCGCCAGCCCTTCGTCGGCCACCTACTACGCTCAGCGCGCCTCGGCGGGGCTGATCGTCACCGAGGGGACGCAGGTCTCGCCGCAGGGCGTGGGCTATCCGGGAACTCCCGGGGTTCATGAGGACGCCCATGTTGCGGGGTGGCGTCAGGTGACGGACGCCGTCCACGAGCGCGGCGGACGGATCTTCGCCCAGCTCTGGCACGTCGGGCGGACCTCGCACCCACTGCTGCAGCCGGGCGGAGCGCTGCCGGTGGCGCCGTCGGCGATCACGGCCGAGGGGCAGACTTTCACGATCGAGGGGCCGAAGCCCTTCGGAGTTCCCCGCGCCCTGGAGACCGCCGAGATCCCCGGCGTGGTGGCGCAGTTCGCTCACGGTGCCCGGCAGGCGCTGGCGTCCGGATTCGACGGCGTCGAGATCCACGGCGCCAACGGCTACCTGATCGACCAGTTCCTGCGTGACGGGTCGAACCGGCGGACGGACATCTACGGCGGCTCGATCGAGAATCGCGCCCGCTTCCTGCTCGAGGTGACGGAGGCGGTCGCCGACGTTTGGGGGGCGGACCGGGTGGGCATGCGCCTCTCTCCCACCGGCTCGTTCAACACCATGAGCGACTCGGACCCGGTGGCGACGTTCAGCTATGCGGCGCGGGAGCTCGACCGTTTCGGCCTCGCCTATCTCCACGTCGTCGAGCCGCTGGCGCCCCGGGCGGAGACCCCGGTCGCGCCGCTGCTGCGCCCGCTCTTCCAAGGCCCCTTCATCCTCAATGGCGGCTATGGCCGGGAGACCGGCAACGCGGCCCTCGCCGCGGGCGAGGCGGACCTGATCTCCTTCGGCGTGCTCTTCCTGGCCAACCCGGACCTGCCGGAGCGCTTCGCCGAGGGCGCGCCGCTGAATTCGCCGGACCGCGACACCTTCTACATGGGCGGCGAGAAGGGGTATATCGATTACCCGACGCGGGAGGCGGTCGGCGCGGGGGTGTGAGGCGCTTTTTCCTCCGGAACGGGGGGGCCAGGAGGGGGTGCCAACAAGGAGATGTCTCAGACTCCGGAACACTCCCCTCCATGAACCCCGCGGCGGCCTCCGAGGTTGTGCTTGCCGGCGAATCTCCTCCGGGAGCGGCGACGACCAGGAACCTTGACGGATACTACACTTACGCCTTATTATGGAGTGGATAAAGGGGCTGGTGACACGAGTACCACAATGCTCTTCTGCCCTCGGGCGGATAGCTAGCCTTCTGTTTCTCTTTCCTCTGCCCTCAGTAGTACTCCTTTGTGCCTTTGCCGAACAGGTTGTACTCAGACATGATCTTGGAAGCGATTCGGCTATGCGGTCCCGGGTCGCCTGACTCCCACTTGCGCTGAATCGCCCACCCGCAGTAGTCCGCCACCTGCAGACAGCCATCAGAGCTCGCCTCCCAGCAGGCAGTCCTGTAAGTGGTGTGGCCGCCTACCTGCCTCATGACATCCCGCACTGCGTCATAGAACGCCGCCCGTTTCTTCTTCTTGTTCCCAAGAGAGGCCGTTACAACCAGAAGCTCGTCGCACGAGAGCCGAGGCGCTACATACTTCATCAGGTAGAACCACGCGTGCTGGTAGAACCGCTCGTCTGTAGCTCGGATCTGCGGCATGGCTTTGGTTTTTTCCAGCAGCAGAACATCCACCCGTACGTCCAAGCCTTCAATCAGGCTGAAGACCCTTTCCCGGACTGGAGCGGGGTCATGGGCGGCATGGAACGGCCCCGGGTGATCATGACCCTCCCAGGCCATCTGGTGCCGGAGCTCGCTCAACCTCGCGTTGACCTCAGAGCAATCCGGCAGAGTGGCGGCAGCCAGAATGAAGTAGCGGCTGGCATCCCTCTTTCTGCTGAAATCAAAGTTGCCGGACTCATCGGCAAAAAGGTGAAGCCTCTTGGGCACTTGATCCTCTTGCGACGATCCGCATTCCGCTCAGAGAACACAGACGAGGTAGGTGGAGCAGGTTTGTACCGGGAAACCGCGAATTAAAGCCGGGACATTACCACGGGCCGAATATTCAGGAGGGGGAAACGACCCGCATCACCGCGATCCCCTCCCTCTCCTCCACCTCGATCCGCACATCCAAGAAGCGCGGAATGAGCTCGATCTGGGTGGCGGCATGGAGGGAGAGCGGCAGGGTCGCGAAGGCGCCGGAGCCGGCGAGGGCGAACGGCAGAAGGAGCTGGTCCGCGAGGTGCTCGCCCACGGGGACGCCGGCGTCGAGGTAGCGCCGCATCTCGCGCAGGGCACGGCCCGCTACCTCCTCGGCGCGGACCCCCTTCTCCCCGAAGCCGGCGAAGATCTCCGTCACCCCCTCGCTCTCCACTTCCAGGAGCAGGAGGTTGCCCGGCCCCGGGGAGTCGACCTCCCGGACCTCCAGGGACGCGGGGTCCCAGCCCGTCTCCCGGGCGACCTCACTGAGCTCGCGCTCGGCGACGTGGCGGGGCAGACGCGAGAGGATGGCGACCGCCCGGCGGCTCCGGATCTCCCCCCGCTCGAGCAGCTCCAGGCCGGCGAGGCGCTCCGGCGGATCGATCGTCACCGAGAACCGGCCCCCGCCGGCGGGATAGAAGCCGGGGCGCTCGAGGGTCGCCTCGATTCGCACCCCCATCCGCCGGAGGACCGGCAGGAAGACCCGGTCCAGGTAGTCGAAGGGGGGCGCCCCCGGGTTGTGGGTCCCGCCCGCGATCGTCACCCGCGAGGGAGCGGCGGCGTGGAGGAGCGCCGGCAGCACGGTCTGGAGGATCAGCGTGGAGCTCCCCGCCGTGCCGATGTCGAACCGGTACTCGCCGGGCCGGACCGCGCCGGGAGTGAAAGCGATCTCGCGCGAGCCGACCCCGGCGCCCTCGACCCGGGCGCCGCTGACCTCGGCCGCGGCCTGGACGGCGGTCAGATGCTGGCGCATCAGCCCGGGCCGGGACCGCCGCGCGCGGATGTCGCGGATGCGGACCGGCGTGCCGGTCACCATCGAAAGGGCGAGGGAGGTGCGGAGGATCTGGCCGCCCCCCTCCCCCATGGAACCGTCGAGTTCGAGCATCGTGCCCCAAAAGGAAAGGACCCGGTCACCCGGGTCCTTGGAGCTTACGACGTTCGGACTTATTTCTGGGCAGGTCTTACGGGCAGGTCGCGAACGCGTCGGTGTCGGTCACCGCCGGCGCCGGCGGTCCGGGGTAGTTGAAGTAGATCTTCTGCACGCCGGCCCGGACGTCGAGGACCTCCATGCGGTAGAAGACGTTGGTGGTAGCCGCCGAGAAGATCCAGTAGCGGCTGTTGAGGCCGCAGGCGTTAAGGGCCTTGACCATGACCTCCCAGTTGTCCGAGCTGAAGAACCAGAAGATGCCCGAGTTCGCGCCGGCCACGACCACATGCCCGTCGCCGTCGGTCGGGGTGCCGGGGGTGGCGTTGGTGCGCCACTTGGTGGTGATGGCGAAGCGGTCGTTCAGGCAGAGCGCCGCCGTGGTGCTCGAGCCGCAACTGAACGTCACCGGGAAGGTGAAGAAGCCGGCGCCGGAGCCCCCGACCGCGCTGACATGGCCGCCCGCGCTGTCGGTCGCGCTGCCATCCAGGTGCCAGAGGCCCACGAGGCCGGCCTGGGCGCCGGGGATCCGCACGTTGATGTTGGCGCGGAGCTGCGAAATGCTGCGGGCCACGTTCCACAACCGCACCTCGTCGATCGAGCCCGTGGGGGAGAACTGCCAGCTCACGTCGCTGCCGATCCGCATCGCGCTGGCGCTGGTGCTGAGCGCACCGACCTCCGGGAACGTCGCCGCGAGCTCGCCGTTGATGTAGTGGCGGCGCGCCGCGCCGTCATAGGTCACCGCGACGTGCGTCCAGACGCCCCGAGGAATGATGCCGCCCTGCCTCGACCCGTGGCCGCCGAGATAGGAGCGCAGGGTCGGCTGGCCGCCGACGTTGCACTGGCCGATCCACCAGGCCTGCGTATAGTTCTTGCCGGCGATGCTCCGGCAGTCTTCCCCGACCGTGGCGTTCGAGATCGAGACCCAGGCCTCGATGGTGAAGGCTCCCGTCGGATTGAGATCCGGGCTGCTGGCGATCTCGATATAACCGTGGGTCGGCCCGCTGAAGTGCGCCCAGGCACCGAACGGCTGCGCCTGCGCCGAGGCGGCGAGAAGCCCGCCAAGCAGAAGAATTCCGAAGATCCTTCCGAAAGTTGATCTCATACCACTCCTCCTTGTTGGTTGACAGGTAACTGCCCGTCCATTGTTACAGAGGTTGGGCGATAAAGACCGGAAAACGTTACAGGCGCGCCGCGGTCGAGGCCGCGCCACCGCGAAAGATCGCCAGGTACCCCTCCAGGGCCTCGAGGGCGAGCCGGTCGGCGGGGGTGTTGACCACCCGGATGCCACCCCGGCGCAGGTGCCGGGCGAGGCGCCGGTTGGCGAGCTGGATCTCCAGGCTGGCCACCTGGGCGAACGCCGCGACGGGGGTAGCCGGCGCGGCGGTGGCGAGCGCCCGCAGCTCAGGATCTTCCAGGTTGAGCAGCAGCGCCCGATGGCGGCGGCCCAGGCGCAGGAGCGATTCGCGCAGCAGCTCGGCCGCCGCGAGGTCGACGACCGAGGTGAAGAGCACGGCGGTGGCGCTGCGCGGCTCGACCTCGAAGGTCGTCTCGGCCGCGAGGTCGTAGGCCGGCTCGGCGAGCTGGGCCTCGAGGTCGTAGAGCGCCTCGTAGGCGAGGGCCGCCCCGCGGCCGCCGGAGCGGACGCGGACGGTGCGCAGAACGCGGTCGGAGAAAGCCACGATCGTCACCTGGTCGCCGCGCGCCGCCGCCACCCGGGTCAGCGCCAGGGTCGCCGCCACGGCGTAGTCGAGCTTGCTGCGGCGGCCGTCCATCGAGGCCATGGCGCGCGCGCAGTCGAGCAGGACGACGAGGCGGGCGCTGCGCTCCCAGGTGTCCTCGCGGGTCACCGGCCGGCCGTGGCGGGCAGTCGCCTTCCAGTGGATCTTGGCGATCGAATCGCCCGGCAGGTACTCGCGCAGGGCGTAGGGCTCGGTCCCTACGCCGTGCATGCGCTGGGGGATCTGCCCCAGGCGGCGGCGCTGGGCGAGGGCGACGAGCTGCCCGACCCGGCCGTCCCAGCGCACCTGCGGATAGACGCGCACCGGCTCGGCCGGCAGCAGATCACGTTGGAACCAGGCGAGCTTCCAGGGCCCGAGGACGCGAGCGGTGAGCGGCGCGGCCGGGTGCTCCCCCCGCCGCCGGGGAGTCAGGGAGTAGGTCCAGCGAACCTCCTCCCTCCCAGAGACCTCGATCCGCCGGCGCAGCGGCCCGGCCGCCAGACCTGGGTGGAGCCCCTCGCGCAGGATCAGGAGGACCGGGTGGCGGGAGCCGCTCCCGACGCTTACCTCGACCTCGGCCGGAGATTCCTGGACCAGCAGGGGGGGCCAGCGCCGGGAGGCCCGCAGCGGCACCCGGGCGGCGCGCCGGTAATCGACCAGGACCGCCACGGCCACTCCCAGGTCCAGGGCGAGCGCGGTCCAGGCCAGGCGCTCGTCGAGGAAGGAGGCGACCAGCAGGAGGGTCGCGAGCCCCAGGAGCTGGAAACTGCGGGCGGCAGGCATCCGGTTCTTTCGCCGGCCCAGGCTCAGTGCGGCACGGGGACGGCCGCCGCGACCGTCTCCAGGATCCGCCGCGGCGTGAACCCCTCGAGCTCCGCCTCGGGGGTGAGGATCACCCGGTGCGCCCAGCAGGGGACGAGCATCCGCTTGAGGTCGTCCGGCACCAGGAAGTCCCGCCCCTCGAGCAGGGCGGCCGCGCGGCCGGCTTCGAGCAGGCCGAGGGCGGCGCGCGGCGAGACGGGCAGGTCGATCTGCGGGGCGCGGCGCACGCCAGCGGCGAGCTGGGCGAGGTAGGCGAGCAGCTCGTCCGCGACGTGGACCCGCCGCGCCGCCTGCCGCAGCGCCATCGCCTCCCCGGGCCGCAGCGCCGCCCCCGGCAGGCTCCCACCCCAGTCGACCAGCTCCCCCGCCACCGCCTTGCGGTAGAGGTCGAGCTCGGCCTCAGGGGAGGGCAGGCCGATCTCGATCCGGACCAGAAAGCGGTCGAGCTGCGCCTCGGGGAGGGGGTAGACCCCCTCGAACTCGATCGGATTCTGGGTGGCGATGACGAAGAAGTCGGGCGGCAGGGGGAGCGGCACGCCGTCGATCGTCACCTGCCGCTCCTGCATGGCCTCGAGCAGGGCCGCCTGGGTCTTGGGCGGCGTGCGGTTGATCTCGTCGGCCATCAGCACCTCGGTGAACACCGGGCCGCGCAGCAGGCGGAAGGAGCCGGTGGCGGCCTCATAGATGTTGGTGCCGAGGACGTCGGCCGGCATCAGGTCGGGGGTGAACTGCACCCGGCTGAAGCGCGCCCCCAATCCCGAGGCGAAAGCGCGGGCGAGCAGGGTCTTGCCCACGCCCGGCACCCCTTCGAGCAGGACGTGCCCGCCGGCCATGTAGGCGGCGAGCAGGGTCTCGATCGCGTCCCGCTGGCCGAGCACCGTGCCCTCCAGCGCGGCGGCGAGCTCCTGGACGGCCGCGATCAGGCGCTCGGTGGTGGGGGTCTCGGCGGTCGGATTCATGCGGCGGTCTTCCTTTCCAGGTCTGTATTTTTCCGCGCCCGCCGGCCCGCCACCTCGCGCGCCAGCTCGACCAGCTCGCGGGGACCGGCGGTGGCGGCGCGGCGGTCGAGGTCCGCCGGGAGGTCGGCGCCGGGGTCGAGCTCGCGCGCCCGCTCGAGCAGCCGGAGCGCCGCCGCCGCGTGATGCCCCAGGCGGTGGTGCAGGGCCCCCAGCCCGAGCAGGAAGGAGCCCGTCGAGCCGGTCACGGCGGGGGGCTCGCTCCAGGCCGGTCCGAAGCGGCGCGAGAGGGTCCAGAGCGCGACCAGATAGAGGGCGGCCAGATGCAGGAGGATGAGGTCGAGCGTCCGGCCGAGCGCCGCGGTCTCCACCTGCTGCCCGGCGATCAGGCCGTGATGATACTCGTCGAACGTCCAGTGATCCCCCAACCGCCGCCGCAGGGTCTCCAGCAGGCCGGCGTTGCCGGGGTTCGCCAGCCGGGCGTTGGCGAAGGCGTCCGCCGGCAGCAGAAAGATCCTGCCGTGGTAGCGCCGCAGGACGACGATCGCGGGGCCGCCGCGCGGCGAGCGGAACAGCACCTCGGCCTCCCTCGGGAGCTCCGGCCGCCAGCGGGGCGCCCAGACGCGGACCGGCAGGGCTCCGGGAGCGTCCGCCGCCGGACGCAAGCTCCACTCCTCGCGCGCGAAGCGCCGCCACTCCACGGGGTTCAGCGTCACCTTGCGCACCTCTTCGAGCGGCAGGCTCAAGCCGGTCAGGGTCACCAGCTCGCCTGGGTTCCCCCACTGTCCGGAGTAGGCCAGGACGAGATCCCCGCCGCGCCGCAGGTGATTTTCGAGCGCTTCCGCCGCTTCGGCCGGCATCCCGTTCTGCCAGGGGAAGGTCGAGACCAGCACGCCGTCCCCCTCGAAGCGCTCGAGCGGCGCGCCGAGCAGGGAGACCCGGACGCCCCGCGCCACCAGATACCGCCGGGCCGCCAGCCAGCCGTTCGGCCCGCGGGCCAGCGCGCTCCCCCGCGCCTCGCCCGGGGCGCCGAGCAGGAGGACGAGAGCGACGCACAGCAGGAGGAGCAGCGCGAGCCCGAGGAAGAGGCGGTTGCGGAGAAGCTCCCTCACGCCAGCGCCGCCTCCAGCCGGCCCACCAGGCCGCGGAGATCCTCGATCTCCGGCGGGCGCGATCCGTAGGTGAAGGCGTCCAGCCGGCGCACGAGATGGCGCAGGTCGTCCCGGCGGGAGCGCGCCACCAGGTCCCGGCTGGTCCAGTCCGCCGCGGCCTCCGGCCCGGCCAGCGAGCGCGCGACCCACCACCAGAGGGCCTCGAGGGCGTCGGGCGTCCGCCCCTCGGCCAGCCGGCGCTCCAGCTCGGCGCGCCAGCCGGCGGCGTCGAGGGGAGCGCGGGGCGCGGAGCCGGCGGAGACCGCTTCCGTCTCCTCCCCTACAACCCGGCGGCGGAGCCGCGCGATGACGGCGCGCGCGATCAGCAGGAAGACGAGGGCGGCGAATACGGCCACGGCCGCCCAGAGCACCCACGGCGAGAGGTGCAGCGCCTCGCCGGCCTTCATCAGCGCCTCCAGCAAAGCCTGCTGGGCGGCCCGGCCGAGCTCGCCCAGGTACGAGCTCTCGGCGGGCACGGGGGCGCGCTCGACGCCGCTCGACGCCAGCACCCTCTCCATCAGGGCGCGGTCCGCCGGCACGAACGGCCCGCCCGTAGCGAAAATCAGGGCCCCGGCTCCCCGGGCGGCAACAGGGACGGGAACACCGCCTCGATCTCCGCGCGGAGGTCGCTCCCCTCCCGGCGCCCGCGCGTGTCGTGGAACAGCAGGGCGATGCCGCAACTGAAGTAGAGATAGACGGCTGTGCTGGCGAGCGAGCTCAGGAACTGCGCCGGCACCTGTAGCCAGACCAGGGAGGAGAAACCCTGTGTGATGTCCTCGCCGGCGGCCGCCCGGCGGAACATGCCGATGTACAGCGGCACCTGGAAGGGGAGGCTCACCAGCAGGCCCGCCAGGTAGATGAGGAGAATGCTCACCATCAGCAGCAGGAGCGCCTTGACCAGCGGGCTCTCCCACCATCTCCCCGGCGGGAAGTAGCCGGTGAGCCGGGCGCTGCGGGAGAGCGCCTGAAACCCGAACCGCCCCTCGTCCGCCATCACCGCCGGGACCAGGACGAGGAGAGGCGCCACGGCGAGCGCCGGCAGGCAGCAGCAGAACACCGAGGCGAGGGTCGCCACGTACCAGAGGACCAGCGTGCCCAGCACCCGCCCCCGCAGGGTAAAGCGCCAGGCCCGCCGCAGGTCGACGGGCCGGCCGGCGACGGCGTCGAACGCCGCCACCTGAAGGGTGTTGTAGGCGACCATCAGCAGGGCGCTGTAGACCAGGATCAGCCCCAGGTATCCGGGATTCAGGAACGGCGTCCCCAGGCTGCCGAGGTCCTGTTTGAGCTTGCCGAACCAGACCGCCTGGGCCACGGCGACGGCGGTGGCGAGGAGGGTCACCGGGATCGCGATCGCCGGATAGATGGCGCGGAAATGCCGCCGCGCCTGCCAGACGGCCTCGTCGAGCAGGAAGCGGAACGGCATCGGACCGGGCGTGATCTCAGTCATCGGCGGGCTCGCGGGGAACAGGGCGGAGAGCCAGGAAGAGGAAGAGCCCTTCCAGGGTGAGCCCCAGGGTCAGCTTGAGGGCGACCGGCAGTTGTGGCGACGGCGAGAGGAACGCCTCCACCACGGCCAGCAGCACGAACCAGGGGAGGCAGCCGAGCAGGACGGCGAGGGAATCGCGGCCGGCCTCGCGCAGGGCGGCCGAGCGCGGCTGGTCGCCGGCCGCCACCAGCGCGCGCCCCAGCCCGAGCCCCGCCGCCGCCGCGACCAGGATCAGCGTGATCTCGAGCGGTCCGTGGGCGGCGACGAACCCGAGCAGCGCGCCGGCCATCGAGTAGTGGAGCGTCACGCCGAAGGTGGCGCCCAGCATCAGGCCGTTGAGCAGGATGGCGTAGAGCGAGCCGATGCCGGCCAGCAGGCCACCGCTCCAGGCGGTCAGCGCCACCGAGAGGTTGTTGGTGGCGATGCCGGAGGAGGCGTAGGCCGGCGGCACGGTGGTGACCAGCGACTCGGTCCACAGGTGCCCCTCCTCGAGACCGCGCACGGCCTCGGGCCCGAGCAGGCTCAACCCCAGCGCCGGACGGAGGATGGCGAGCGCCAGCCCCCACGCGGTGGCGAACAGGAACAGGGCCACGGCCAGCCCGGTGAGGCCGAGCTGGCGCTGAAAGGCGCGCGGGAAAGTGTGGGCGAAGAAGCCCAGGAGGCCCGTCCGCTCCCCCCGCTCGCCGGTCAGCCGGCGCGTCCCCTCGATGGCCAGCCCGCGCAGCCGGCGCGCCGCGGCGGTGCCGGGAAAGCGGGAGCCGGCGAGGGCATGGTCGTGCAGCACCTGGCGGTAGCGCAGGGCCATCTCCTCGAGGTCGCCGTAGGCGAGGTCCCGGCCGCGCCGGTCCCGGGAAGCCGCGAGCTGCCGCTCCAGCCCGTCCCAGACCGGCCGGCGCAGGCGGACGAAGCGGGCGTAGTCCATCAGCCCTCCTCCACTTGCAGGGCATGACGGATTGCCGTGATTGGGTCGGAAACAGGGTCGGAAACGGGGTCGGAAACGGGGTCCGCTCCGGGATCGGCGGCCGCCAGCAGCTCGGGCGCGTCGTGCCGGATGCGGCCGAGAATGCGCTCCGCCATCCGCCGCACCAGCGCCTTATCCTCCAGAGTCCCGGCGCGGACGAGGAAGCTCTCCACCGCGGCGAGCTCCCGCGCGCCCCAGCCGGGTGGCACCCGCCCGAGAACCGGGCCGGCCTCCAGGGGGCGGTCGTGGACTACCAGGGTGCCGCCGAGGCGGTCCCCCAGCCGTCGCGAGAGCGGGTCGATCGCCATCAGCGGGACGCCGGCGAGGGCGTCGATGGTGCGCACCAGGTTGCGGATCAACAGGGCGCCCGCCCCCGGGGTGCCCCCCTCGGCCGTGACCACCCGCAGTTGGAGCGCCCGCTTGCCGAGCGTGCGGCCGCCCATCCCGATCTCCAGTCCCGCGAAGTACCCCCAGTGGATCAGGAAAAGCCCGCCGAGGAGGAGGACCGGCACCCACCCCGGCATCAGCAGCCCGCCCAGAAAGAGGCTCAGCAGGATCCAGAGAGCCGTGAGCGCCGCCATGCCGAGATAGTCGAGGAACGCGGCGAGCGTGCGGCTGCCGAGACCGGCCACGGGCAGGTCGAGACGGATGTTGTCCAGCCCCAGGATGCTTTCGCGCCGTATGTCGGCCAACTCCACGACTCCTGTTCTTGCGAGCCCTAAGGGTACGTCGCGCCCGGGGCGGCGTCAAACAGGAGAGAATTACTTTTCCCGGCGCTGCGCCTCGCCCGTCATCGGAACGAAGCGCACGGGCATCACGCTCGAGCGGTCGAAGCCGCCGTCGGCCCGCTTGGTGAGGACCTGCAAATTCTGGATGGCGTCGCGGTCGCCCACCGGGATCACCAGCCGCCCCCCCACCTTGAGCTGCTGGAGCAGGGGGTCGGGGACGCTCGGCGGCGCCGCGGTGACGATGATGCCGTCGAAGGGGGCCGCGTCGGGCCACCCCTGGAAGCCGTCGCCGGTGCGGACGTGGACGTTGCGGCAGCCGAGATCGGCCAGGGTGCGGCGCGCCCGCTCGGCCAGGGGCTTGAGGATCTCGATCGTATAGACCTCCCCCGCCAGGCGGGAGAGGATGGCGGCCTGGTAGCCGGAGCCGGTGCCGATCTCCAGCACCCGCGCGCCCGGCCGGAGATCGAGCAGCGAGGTCATCAGCGCCACCATGTAGGGCTGGGAGATCGTCTGGCCGCCGCCGATCGGCAGCGGATGGTCGGCGTAGGCCTTGCCGCGCTCGCCGGCGGGAACGAAGAGGTGGCGGGGCACCGCCTCCAGGGCGGCGAGCACGCCCACGTCGGTGACCCCGCGGGCGCGGATCTGCTCGACCATCCGGCGGCGCGCCGGGGTGGTATCGTCGTCCGGCGCCTGCGGCCACGCCGGGAACCCGGCAAGCCACAGGAACGCGAGCACTACGAGGGACCGGCGGCGGTCAGCGGTTGCCATCCTGCACCTTCCCCTTCATCGGCGAGAGGCGGACCGGGATCACCGTCCGCTTCTCGATGCCCTCGGCGGCCTTGGTGATCACCAGGAGGTCCTGGAAGAAGCCGCCGCCCACCGGCACCACCATCTTGCCGCCGACCCGGAGCTGCTCGAGCAGCGGCTTGGGGATCGACGGCGGCGCGGCCGAGAGCAGGATGGCGTCGAACGGCGCCTTGTCGGGCCACCCCCGGTAGCCGTTCCCCCAGCGGACCTCGACATTGTGGTATCCCAGCACGGAGAGCCGCTTGCTCGCCTGGCTGGCGACCGGCTCATCGATCTCGACCGAGTAGACCTCGCGCGTGATGCGCGAGAGCACCGCCGCGTGATACCCGGAGCCGGTACCGATCTCCAGCACCTTGCCGCCGCGCTTGAGGTCGAGCAGCGAGGTCATCAGCGCCACCACGTAAGGGGTGTAGACGGTCCGCCCCTGGCCGACCACCAGCGGCTGGTCGCTGTAGGCCTGGGAGCGCAGCGCGTCGGGCACGAACAGGTGGCGCGGCACCTGCTCCATGGCCGCCAGCACCTCCGGCTGGGTGACGCCGCGCTGCCGCACCTGCTGCTCCACCATCGCGTGGCGCAGCGCCTCGTAGGTGTCGCCGGCAAAGGCGGACACGGCGAGCGCGGTGATCGCCACGATCGCCGCCACCGCGAAGCCGAGCGTTCTGAAACCTTGGCCCCGAAGGGCCGGCCGGGTCACCGGGAGCTCCCCCTCTCGTACACCACCTGGCCGTCGACCAGGGTGTAGTCGATCGCCGCGCGCGCGATCTCCCGCTCCGGGATCGTCATCGGATCGCGGGCGAAGACCACCAGGTCCGCCCGCTTGCCGACGGTGAGCGAGCCCACCTCCCGGTCCAGAAAGAGCGACCAGGCGGCGTCGAGGGTGAAGCCGCGCAGGGCCTCCTCGCGCGTCAGCCGCTCACCCGGCAGCCAGCCGCCCGGCGGGTTGCCCTCGAGGTCCTGGCGGGTGACGGCGGCGTAGAGGCCGAGCCGGGGGTCGGCCGACTCCACGGGGAAGTCGCTGCCCAGGGCCAGCCGGCCGCCGGCGGCGAGCACCTTGCGCCAGGCGTAGGCGCCGGCTAGCCGGCTCTTGCCCACGCGATCGCCGGCCCACGGCATGTCGGAGGTGGCGTGGGTGGGCTGCATCGAGGCGATGATCCCCAGCCGCGCCATCCGCTGGATGTCCTCCAGGCGCAGCACCTGCGAGTGCTCGAGGCGGAACCGCGCCTCGGGGCGCGCGCCGCCGAGCGCCCGCTCCATGGCGTCGAGCGCCACCAGGCCGCCGCGGTCGCCGATGGCGTGAATGGCGACCTGGAACCCCTTGGCCGCCGCCGCGCGGGCGACCGCCTCCAGGTGATCGCCGGTCGACACCAGCAGGCCGAGGTTGCCGGGGTCGTCGCTGTAGGGCTCGAGCAGCGCGGCGCCGCGGCTGCCCAGGGCGCCGTCGACGTAGAGCTTGACGCCGCGCACGGTGAGCCGGGCTTGCGGGTCGATCTCCGGGCCGCGCTCGAACCAGCGGGCGAGCAGGGGCGCGTCGTCGGTGAGGAAGAGGGCCGCCCGCAGCGGCAGCTCGCCGGCCTTCCGCAGCGCCGAGTAGGCCTGGTAGTCGCCGTCGGCGATCCCCATGTCGGTCACCGTGGTCAGCCCGAGCTCCACGCAGTGGCGGGCGGCCCGGCGCAGCGTGCGCCGGCGGTCCGCGTCCGAAGGCGCCGGCAGCCGGCCCTCGGCCCACCCCATGGCGTTGTCGACCAGCACGCCGGTGGGGCGCCCGGCCTCGTCGCGCAGGAAGCGGCCGCCGGTGGGGTCCACGACCGCGGCATCGATCCTCAGGATCTCCATCGCCCGGGCGTTGACCAGGGCGGCGTGGCCGTCGACGCGGGTGAGCCAGACGGGGTGGTCCGGCACCGCCGCCGACAGCGCCTCATGGGTGGGGAAACGCTTCTCCGGCCAGCGGTTCTGGTCCCACCCGCGGCCGCGGACCCAGGAGCCCGCCGGCAGGGAGCGGGCCGCCTCGCGCACCCGCCGCACTACCTCTTCATAGGTGGCGGCGCCGCCGAGATCGACCTGCTCCAGGGCCTCGCCCAGCCCCGCCAGGTGCGAGTGGGCGTCGATCAACCCCGGGGTGACCGCACGGCCAGCGAGATCGATGACCCGGGTCTTCGGTCCCCGCAACCGGGCGGCGCCGGTATCGGAACCCAGATACAAGATGCGGCCGCCGCGGACGGCGAGGCTCCCCTCGACCCTCCCCGCGGGCTGGACCGGATAGAAGACGCCGTGACTCAGGATGAGGTCGGCGGTGTCCTCTGCATAGGAATGCTCCGGGGCGGCGATGGCCACCGCCCCGAGAAGCAAACCAGCCAGAAACGGCGTAAATCTCGGCAACATTTAGCTTTCTCCCCCCGGCTCCTGCACCCGGGCCATACCTGAGGGGTGCAAAGAGCAAGCCATTCGGAAACCTGCTTGGATGCTATGTTTTTGCGGGGGTCGATGTACACTCCCGCGGATGTTCCCCGACGGCCCGGTCGCGCTCCCCGAGATCGTCTCACGCCTGGAGCACGCGCTGGCCACCTCCCCCGCCGAGGTGACGGAGATCTCCTGGCTGGAGGCTCGCCGCAGCCAGGAGAGCACGGGCAAGCGGCGGCGCGACAGCTACGAGCTGCACGAGCGGTCGATCCTGGTGCGGGTGCGCGAGTCCGGCCGCACGGGGATCTACCGCACCGGCGCCACCAACCTCTCCGCGCTCGAGAACGCGGTGCGCGAGGCCCTCGGCCAGGCGCGCCTCGCGCTCCCCTCGCCGCTGCCGCTCGAGCCGGCGGACGCCGCCGCCACCATCGCCATCGATACCGCCGGGCTGTGCGATCCCGAGCTGGCGCGGATGACGCCGGCCCGCGCCCGCGACCTGCTGCAGCGCCTCGCCGATCCCGCGAACCGTTCCGGAGACCGTTCTGGAGATCAAGGGGAGACTGCCCGGCTCGGCTGGTCCGAGGGGCGGATCGCCTTCGCCAGCAGCCGCGGCCTGCGCCGCGCCGCCGAGGTGACCGCGGGGTGGATCGAGGTGATCTGCGGACGCCAGCCCGGCGCCGGGAGTGCCGCGGCGGCCTCGCGCTCGCTCGCCGGGCTCGACCCGCGGGGGGTCCGCGAGCGGGCCTGGCGCCGCCAGGGTCCCCCCGAGGTCGTGCCGCCCCCCGAGGGCGCGGTCCCCATCCTGCTCTCCCAGGAGGCGGCGGCCACTCTCGTCGAGCTCCTCAACCGGCAGGCGCTCACCTCCGACGCGTTTTTCCATGGCGACTCCTTTTTGCGCGAGCGGCTGGGGCAGCCGGTCTTCCACCCCGCGATCCACTTGCGGGACGACCCCACCGACCCGCGCGGCCTCCCCTTCCCCTTCGACCTGCTGGGCGCCGCCGCGCGGGCGGTCGACCTGGTGGCCGGCGGCGTGACGCTCACCCCGGCGATCGACGACCGGCTCGCCCGCCAGCTCGACCGCCCCCCCACCGCTCAGCGGGTAGCGCCGGACGAAGCGGTCGCCTGCAACCTCTTCCTGCTGCCGGGCGGCGCCTCCGAAGGCGAGCTGCTGCGGGCGTCCGAAGGGGGGCTCTGGATCGCCGCGCTCGACCCCGTGGAGGCCTTCGATCCGCAGGCCCTGCGCTTCCGGGCGGTGGCGCGCGGCGCGCGGCGGATCACCGGCGGCGCGCTCGGCCGGTCCCTGCCGGACCTGATCTGGGAGGACTCCCTGCCGGCCCTGCTCTCCCGGGTGCTGGCGGTCGGCTCCGAGCCGGTAACGGTGGCGACCGGCACGGGGCTCCTGGGGGCCATCACCGCGCCCATGCTAGCCGTGATGGGTGGCGCCAGACTGCGGATCTCCTCCGACTGACCTACTCCCAGATCTTGACCTCGAAGCGGCCGTTCGAGTCCGCCGCCCCGCGGTACATCCCCTCCGAGTTGAAGACCAGCGCGATCGAGCCGTCCCGGCCGACGCCGATCACGCCGCCGTCGCCGGCCTTGAGCTTCTTGTGGACCACCCGGTCCGCCGCCTGCTGCAGCGTCAGGCCGCCGTACTCGATCAGCGCCGAGATGTCGTGCGCCACGGTGTGCTTGATGAACTCCTCGCCGATGCCGGTCGCCGAGATGGCGCACGTGAGATTGTTGGCGTAGGTGCCGGCGCCGATCACCGGCACGTCGCCGAGGCGTCCGAACCGCTTGTTGGTGAGGCCGCCGGTCGAGGTGCCGGCCGCCAGGTTGCCGTGGACGTCGAGCGCCGCGCACCCCACGGTGCCATGCTCCCTGGGCTCCTCCTTGAGCGCGTCCTGGAGGTCCTTGAAGCGCTTGGCGGTGTCGAAGTAGGAGTTCGGCACCCGCTCGACCTTCATCTCCGTCGCGAACACCTCGGCCCCCTCCCCCACCAGGAAGACGTGGGGAGATTTCTCCTTCACCATGCGGGCGAGCGAGATCGGGTTCTTGACCGTCTTGAGCGCCGCCACCGAGCCGCAGGAGAGATCGCGGCCGTCCATGATGGCGGCGTCGAGCTCGTGCGTCTTCTCGTGGGTGTAGACCGCTCCCTTGCCGGCGTTGAACAGCGGATCGTCCTCCAGGAAGCGGACCACCTTCTCGACCGCGTCGAGGCTGGTGCCCCCCCGCTGGAGCACACCCTGGCCGATCTTCAGGGCCTCGCCGAGCGAGTGGAGGTACTGCTGCTTCTGGGCCTCGGGCAGATCCTTGGGAATCGTCCCGGCGCCGCCGTGGATGGCGATCGCCCACTTCACGGCCGGGGCCGGGGGCGTGGCAGCCTTGCTGCCGGTTTGGGCAAGGAGGAGGACGGGGAAACAGAGCAGGAACAGGGCGAGCAGGATTCTTCGGTTCATGCCGGGGATTCTAGCAAGGACGTCCGCCGCAGCAGCACCAGCGTCTGGTCGTCACCCTGCGGGAGCCCCTGGGAGAACTCGCCGACGGCATGGACGATGGCTTCGACCAGCTCGGCCAGCGGCCGGTCCCGCTCGGCGCGCAGGAGGTCGATCAGGCGCTCCATCCCGAACTCCTCGTAATCGGGCGCGGTGGCCTCGGTAATGCCGTCGCTGTAGATGCAGACGAGCTCGCCGGGCTCCAGCGTCACCGCGCTGGACTGGAAGCGCGCCCCCGGGATCAGCCCCAGGGGTACGCCGCCGGCCTTGAGCTCCTCGGCGCTGCCGTCGCGGCGCAGCAGGATCCCCGGGTTGTGCCCGGCGTTCATGTAGTGGAGCGCGCCGGTCTCCGGGTTCAGCTCGGCCAGCAGCATGGTGATGAACTTGTTGGAGGCGCTCGACTCGCCGATGTGCCGGTTCAGCCGCTCGAGCATCAGGGGGCCGAAACCGGTCTGGTCGAGCAGCAGGCGGAGGGCGGAATGGAGGGTGGAGACCATCAGCGCCGCCGGCATCCCTTTGCCCGAGACGTCGCCCAGCACCAGGCCGACCCGGCCGTCCTCGCGGCGGAAGAGGTCGTAGTAGTCGCCGCCCACCTGCCGCGCCGGGCGGTACCAGCCGGTCAGCTCGTACCCCGGCACCACCGGCGCCCCCTTGGGCAGGATCTGGCGCTGGATCTCGGCCGCCAGGTGCATCTCGCGCTCGAGGCGCTCCTTTTCCAGCGCCTGGAGGTGGAGCCGGGCGTTCTCCAGGGCCAGCGCCGCCTGGTTGGCGAACAGCGAGAGGGTGCGGCGGTCCGAGGCGAGGAAAGGGCCGACGCCCCGGCGGCTCTCCTTGTCGCCCACCGCGATCAACCCGCGGGGGCCGCTCTCGACCTCGATCGGGACGCCGAGCAGGTAGCGCGCTCCGGGCAGCAGGAGGGTCGGCGCCTCCCCCCCGCCGGTCAGGAACTGGCGCAGCTCGGGGTGCTCGCCGACCAGCCAGGGCGCCGCCTCGCCGCCGAAGGTGCGGTCCAGGCGGTAGCGGCCGTCTTCCAGGATATAGAGGGCGCCGCGCCGCGCGTCGAGCAGCGACACGGCGCGCAGCAGGATCTCCTCCGAGAGGCGGTCGAGGTCGAGGGTCGAGGCCACCGCCAGCCCCACGTCGTAGAGGGCCTCGAGCTCGACGACCCGGTAGTTGACCTGGAACTGCTGCTCCTTGAGGTCCTGCTTCAACCGGCTGCTCTTGAGCGCCGCGGCGAGCAGCAGGGTCAGCGGATCGTTCGCCGCCGTCTCACCCGACATGCCGGAAGGGGAGAAGAGGAGCCGCCCGCCCGGGAACGCCAGGCTGCCGAGGCCGTCGGCCGGGACGCTCCCCTGGATCACCAGCGGGAGACCGCCGCCCACCGAGGACTCCTGCTGCAGCGCGCCGCCGCGCTCCAGGTAGAGGCCGGCGGCGTCCGCGCCATGCTCGCGGCGCCAGAGGTCGAGCAGCCGCTCCAGCATCTGGCGCTCGCTCGCCTCATCGCGGGAGAGGATCAGCAACTCGTCCCAGGCGTGCGTCACCGTGCCGGCGCGCGGCATGCCCTCCATGGATATCTCCCGCGAAGTCAGGGCCGCATCTGCGCCGCCGCGGTCGTCTCGTCCGGAAAGATCGGAGCGTACTGCGCGAGGCCCATGATGTGGAAAGTCTTTTCGATGGTCGGAGTCAGGCAGCAGAAACCCAGCTTGCCGTCGATCTCGATCATCTTCTCGATGATCTCGATGAGAATGGAGATGCCGATCGAGTTGACGATCTTCGTCCCCGCCAGATTGAGGAGGAGGGCCTTGTACCCCTCGTCGAGGAGCTTGTAGGCAGCCTTGGCGATCTCCTCGCCCCCCTGGTTGTTGATATACCCCTCCGTGTAGATGACCGCCAGTCCCTCCCGGCGGTCCACGGTGATGTTGAGGCTCTCGGTCATCGGCTCGCCCCCGCTTTCATCGCATCTTGCTCATCACGACGGTGGTCCCGTCGGCGCCGGACTGGATCTCGACTTCGTCCATGAGCCCCCGGATGATCTTCAACCCCCAGCCGCGCTTGCGCACCGACTTGAGCTTGCCGGCCATCGTGGGCTCCTCCAGCACGTCCGGAGAAAAACCGATCCCGCTGTCGCGGACCAGGATGCGCAGCTTGTCCGGATCTCCCCCCTCGCCCAGGACCTGGAAGGTCACGAAGACCTCGCGTTCGGAGGCGTGGCTGTGCTCCAAGGCATTGATGCAAGCCTCCACCACCGCCATCCTCACCTCGTCGATTCTATCCG
Organism: Thermoanaerobaculia bacterium; assembly: GCA_039918595.1. Classification (GTDB taxonomy): domain Bacteria; phylum Acidobacteriota; class Thermoanaerobaculia; order Multivoradales; family UBA5704; genus DATARR01. Next base: position 315 of record JBDSHF010000178.1, on the reverse strand, counting down.
GACTCATCCGGATCGACTCGGCAATCGCGGTCGCGGTCTTGCTCGCCTCGATCTCCATCTCGGGGACCATCGGCAGCGCCAGCGTGACCTCCCTCAGAACGCCTTCAGCCATGTCCGTGGACCGGTAGGCGCAGGCTAAAGGGAGAGGTAGAGCTGCAGAGCGTAGATCACGATGGGATGGACCAGGTCTTGAGACAGCAGCCAGCCGAAACTGGCCAGGGAGCCCACCGACAGCAGCACCTTGACCGGTATCTCAGGGACGGCGACGTGCTTCCGAACGGAGTCTAGCATGACGTTCCTCCTCATCGCCTCTCC
>JBDSHF010000177.1:0-3908 GCA_039918595.1 Thermoanaerobaculia bacterium | reverse complement strand
GGAAAGCGGGCGAGCTCGACGGCGTCGTAGGCGGCGGCGAGGCGGGCCTCGGCGTCCTCCGGATGGGCGAGCGACCAGGGGCGCAGCAGCGCGTAGCTCTGGTCGAGCTCCCCCTGGCTGCCGAGCAGCAGGCCGAGATCGCGGGCGGCGGGGGAGTCCGGGTCCTTTTCCACGGCTCTCCGCAGGTACTTCTCGGCCCTTGCCGTCTGTCCCAGGGCGAGCGCCGCCTGGGCCGCGTTGGCGAGGATCAGCGGTCCGGCCGCGGGGGTGTCGGCGAGCGGACCGAGTAGGGCGATGGAGTCCTTCGGCCGGCCGGCCTCGAGGTAGAGGGTCCCCAGCAGCGACAGGGCGGCGGGGTGCGTCCCCGGCTTGTTCTTGAGCGGTTCCAGCAGGGCGATCGCGCTCTTGAGATCCCCCCCCTGGTATTTCTGGAGAGCGCTCTTCAGCGTCTTCTCCAGCTCGGGAGAGGGGGGCTTCTGGCCTTGAGCGGCCGCCGGCGGTATTGGACAGGCGAACGCGAGCGCGAGGAGCAGGAGAAATGGCAGGGAGTGCTTCTTGTTCATGGGTCCATCTAGTGTACAGGTACAATGCGCGGCGATGCTCCGCCGCGGCTTCCTCCTCCTGCTGCCCCTCCTGGCGCTCGGCGCGGCCCCGGCGCCCGCTCCGGCCTCTGCTCCGACATCCAAGGCCGAGCAGGCGGCGACGCTACGCGCCCGCGGCCTCGCCCAGCTCGAGAACGAGCGGCCGGGGGAGGCCGGCGAGACCTTCCTCCAGCTTTCCAGGCTGACGCCGGACGATCCGCTCCCGTGGGCCAATATCGCCATCGCAGCCCTGCGCCAGCAGAAGAGCGAGGAGGCGGCCGGCGCCATCGCCAAGGCGCTCGCCAAGGCTCCGGGCCGGGCCGACCTGCTGGCCATCCAGGGGGACATCCTGCAATGGAGCGGCAAGGACGAGGAGGCGCTCGCCGCCTACCGCAAGGCCGCCGCCGCGGCGCCGGACCGGGTCATGATCCAGTACGCCCTCTACCATCAGGCCGCCCAGTCCTCCGGCCCCGATGCGGAGGCCGCGCGCGCCGAGGCGCTCCAGGCTCTGGCGCGCCTGCGGCCGGAGAACCTGGTCGTCCTGGTCCAACAGGGGCAGCGGGCGATCGCGGCGGGGGACCGCGCGGGAGCCACCCAGGCGTTCCTGCGGGTGCGCGAGCTGCTTGGACCCACGCCATCGCCGGCCGCCGCGGCCGTCCTGGCGCCGGTGCTCGCGGCGCTCGAATCGGGCGACATGGCTGCCGTGCGGGTGCCGGGCATCCGCCTGGAGAACGTGCTCAAGCCCGCAGCCGCCTACCAGCAGAGCCTGCGCGAGCTGGCGCCGGGCATCCTCGGCGTCCCGGTCGAGCGCTTCGTGGCGGAGCCGCCCCCCGCGAGCTTCGGCGATCCGGTGGCGGTGCGCTTCCGCGCGGCCTCCCTGGCCAAGGAGCCGGTGGCCGGCCGGGCGCTCGCCGCCGGCGATTTCGACGGCGACGACAAGCCCGAACTTGCCTGGGTGCGCGCGGGGGAGGCTCCGCGCCTCCTGATCCAGCGCGGCGCGGGCGGCGATCCTGTTCAGGGACCCGAGGCGGCAGGGATCGCCGGCCTGCTCGCCGCCGATCTCGACAACGACGGAAGGCTCGACCTGATCGGCTCCGGGCCGAAGCGGGTCGTTTTCTGGCGCGGCCGGGGGGACGGCGGCTTCGACGACGCGACCGCCAGCGCCGGCCTCGACAAGACGATGGGGGAAGCCGCCGCCGTGCTCGACTACGACGCCGAGGGGGATCTCGATCTCGCCCTGGGCGAACCGGGAGTCGAGCTCTTCCGCAACGCTCTTCAGGGAGCGCTGGAGCCGGTGGGGAAGTCGACGTTCCCGGCGCTCGCTCTCTCCGGAATCCATGGGCTGGTGGCGAGCGATCTCGACCGCGACGGCGATCTCGATCTCCTGATCGCCCATGCCAAGGGGATCGCCTGGCTGGACAACCTGCGACAGGGGCGCTTCGCGGACCGCACCGCCGCCTCCGGCCTCGCCGCGGCCGGCCCCGTCGAGGTCGTCGCCAGCGCCGATCTGGACAACGACGGCCTGCCGGACGTGATCGTCGCCGCGGGGAACGGCCTCACCCTCTGGCGCAATCAGGGAGGGAAATTCGCCGCCTGGAACCTCCCCGGGCTACCGGCGGGAAAGCGCTTCACTTCCGTGATCGCCTTCGACGCCGACAACGACGGCCGCCTCGACCTCGCCGCCGCTGGTCCGGATGGGATCGCGGTCCTGGGTCAGCGGGGGACGCTCGCCAAGCCTACTTTCGAGCCGCTGCCGGTCGAGGGAGCGCCCGCGAACGCCGCGACGCTGATCGCCGCCGATCTCGACGGCGACGGCGATCTCGACCTCGTGACGTCGGGGACGTCGGGGCTGTACCGCCTGGAGAACCTGGGCGGCAACCAGAACCACTGGCTCGACGTGCGGCTGCGCGCCCTGACCAAGGGCAACGGCAAGAACAATTTGCAGGGGATCGGCTCCATCGTCGAGGTTCGTGCCGGCACCGCCTACCAGTTCCGCGAGGCGGCCGTGCCCCCCGTCCACTTCGGCCTCGGCCGCCTGCGCCAGGCGGACGTGCTGCGGGTGATCTGGACCAACGGCGTGCCGCAGGACCGGCTGCAGCCGCGGATCGATCAGCGGATCGTGGAGGAGCAGGTCCTGAAGGGGAGCTGCCCGTTCCTCTACGCCTGGAACGGCGAGCGCTTCGCCTTCGTCACCGATCTGCTCTGGAACTCGCCGGTCGGCCTGCCGGTGGCGCCCGGCGTCTGGGCGGGGTCGGACCCCCACGAGCTGGTGCGGGTGGACGGCGCCCGTGCCACGGACGGCGTCTACCGGCTGCGGGTCACCGAGGAGCTCTGGGAGGCGGCGTATTTCGACGCCGTCAGGCTCTGGGTGGTCGACCATCCGGCGGGGGTCGAGGTGGCGAGCAGCCTGCGGGTGGTGCCGGGGGAGCGGCAGCGGGTGGCCGTGCTCGCCGCGCGCGACGTCCATTCGGTAACCGCCGCCTGGGATGGCCGGGGGGACGACGTCACGGCGCGCGTCCGCGCCCGCGACGAGATCTACGCCGCCGGCTACGAGCCCGGCCCGTACCAGGGGGTGGCGAAGCCGTGGACCTTCACCTTCGACCTCGGCGAATCGCCTGGCACGCCGGTGCGCCTGCTCCTCGACGGCTGGATCTTCCCGGCCGACGCCAGCCTGAACCTCGCCGTGGCGCAGCGACCCGACTTCCCCTATCTCCCCCCGCGCCTGGAAGTGGAGACGGCCAAAGGCTGGGAGACGCTGATCCCCTCCATGGGCTTCCCCGCGGGCAAGACCAAGACGATGGTGGTGGACACCCCGACGTTGCCCGCGGGAGCCCGCCGCCTGCGCATCGTCACCTCCCTCTGGCTCGGCTGGGACCGCATCGCCTGGACCCGCGCCACGGCCGACGGCGTCCCGGTGGTCCGCGCCCGCCTGGAGCCCCGCGCCTCCGATCTGCGCTATCGCGGCTTCTCGCGGCTGATCCGCCGCTCCCCCAACGGCCCGCACGGCTACCTCTACGAGAACACCGCGAAAGCGTCCCCCTGGATCCCGTTCCCCGGCCGCTACACCCGCTATGGCGACGTCCAAGAGCTGCTGGGCGCCGTGGACGACCGCTCGGTGATCCTCGCCCCCGGCGACGAGATCGCCCTGGAGTTCGAAGCCGCCGGCCTGCCGCCGGTCGCGCCGGGCTGGCAGCGCACCCTGTTCTTCGAGAGCAACGGTTGGGACAAGGACGCCGACCGCAACACCTTCGAGGCCCGGCAGATGGAGCCGCTACCGTTCCGGGCGATGGGGAAGTACGGCGATCCGTTCCCGGATACGCCGGAGAT
>JBDSHF010000176.1:0-6488 GCA_039918595.1 Thermoanaerobaculia bacterium | reverse complement strand
ATTGCCACCCGCTCGGTGCTCTTGTCGGCCGCGATGGCCTCCAGGTAGCTGCGCTTGGGGTTGCCCACGTGGATCATGTGTGTGGTGCGCGGCCGGGTGTCGAGGTAGCCCAGCAGGGCGTAGGTGCGCGTGTGGTCGCGCATCCTGGCGACCTTGCTGGTGGGGTCGAGGATGTCGCCAAAGTGGATGGCGCTGGTGGGGCAGGCCTGCTGGCAGGCGGTCTGCACAAAGCCGTCGGGCACGCCGTCGGCGGCGAAGTCGAGCACACGCCCCTCCTTGGTGGCCCGCAGCTTCAGCTCGATCTTGGCCTCGTTGGTGCGCTGGATGCAGTAGGTGCACTTCTCCATCACGCCGCGCGAGCGCACGGTCACGTCCGGATTGGCCGCCATCTTGACCAGCTCGGGCGTGTCCTTGGTGAAGTTGAAGAAATTGAACCGCCGCACCTTGTACGGGCAGTTGTTCGAGCAGTAGCGGGTGCCGATGCAGCGGTTGTAGACCATCGCGTTCAGGCCGTCGGCGGTGTGCACGGTCGCCGCCACCGGGCAGACCTGCTCGCAGGGGGCGTTCTCGCACTGCTGGCAGGGCATGGGCTGGAACACCATCTCCGGCTGCTCGGGCGAGCCGGAGAAGTAGCGGTCCATGCGCAGCCAGTGCATCTCGCGGCCGCGGCGCACCTGCTCGTGGCCGACGACGGGAACGTTGTTCTCGCTCTGGCAGGCGATCACGCAGGCGTTGCAGCCGGTGCAGGAATTGAGGTCGATCGCCATGCCCCACTGCTGGCCTTCCTGGTAGCTGTGCTGCTTCCACAGCGGCTCGCTCTTCGGGGTTTCGACCATCTCGGCGGCGAAGTGCGGCTCGTGGCGCCATTTCCCGAGGGAGGCCTCGCGCACGACCGGACGCCCTTCCATGGTGCCGTGATCCTGGGTCTGGGCGATGCGGTGCCGATGGCCCGAGGGCTCGAGCCGGGCCCCGCCGACGAAGCCGGGCGCCGCGCTGGTGCGCAGGGGATAGACGTCGGCGCCGACCCCGGTACCGGCGCGGCCGGCGGCGCGCCGGCCATAGCCCAGGTGCACGACGACGGTGCCCTCGGCCTGACCGGGCACGATCCACGCCGGCAGCTCGACCTCGGCATTCCCCAATTTCAGCCGCACGCCGTCTTCGTTCTCCAGGCGCAGGTCCTTGGCGGTCCTTGGGCTGAGCAGGGCGGCGTTGCCCCAGGTGATCTTGGTCACCGCGTCGGGCAGCTCCTGGAGCCAGCCGACGTTGGCGAAACGCCCGTCGTGCACCGCCGGCGAGGCGCGGAACACCAGCTCGAGGCCCGCGGCCACGGGTCCGGCCAGCCCGGCCAGCGCCGCGGCCGGTATCGACGCCGGTGGCGCCGCGGCCGGTGGCACCGCGCTGCCGGCCAGGAGGCCGTCGTGCAGCACCTTGCTGAAGGCGTCGTCGAGGGCGTCCGCGGTCGCCGCCGCCGGCAGCAGCCCCTTCCAGGTCTCCCGCACCAGGTCGTAGCCCGGCTTGTCCTCGCCGCTCGCCAAAAGGCTGACGAGCTCGATGGCGCTATGGCCGCCGAACAGGGGCGCGATCAACGGCTGGACGACGCTCGCGGTGCCGTCCGCCGACCGGCAATCGCCCCAGGCTTCGAGGAAATGGGCCTCGGGAAGGTGCCAGTGCGCCTGCGCGGCGGTCTCGTTCACCGCGAGGCCGAAGTGGACGACGTTGCCCACCTTCGCCAGGGCGGAGGCGAAGCGCAGGTCGGAGGGCGCGTCGTAGACCGGGTTGCCGCCGAGGACGAAGAGCGTCGACACCGCGCCCCCCGCCATCGCCGCGACCAGCGCCGTGAGCTCCGGCGTGCTCGCCGCCATCACGTCGACCGGCTCGCGCAGCGTCACGGTGGTGCCCAGGTTGCCGAGCGCGGCGTTGATCGCCAGCGCCAGGGCATGCACCGCGGGCGGCTGGTCCCGGCCCGCGACGACCAGGCCGCGGCCGGGGTTGGCTTTGAGGTCCTGGGCGAGCGCCGCGATCCACTTCTGCGGGAGGCCCGGAACCTCGCCAGCCTCGCCAGCGCCCGCCGCCTCCGGCAGCCCCAGCGCCCGGCCGAGGGCCAGCGCCAAGGCGCCGATCCGGCCGCTCGGCAGGGGCAGGCGATGGTCGGCCATGGCGCCGGTAGTGGTGAAGGCGCTCTCGACCACCCACAGCCGGTTCATCGCCTCCTGCTCCGAAGCGAGCCGGCGGCCGGCGGCGAAGCCGCGGGCGTGCGCCACGGCGCCGCTCTCGGAGAGCAGCAGGTCGGCGTCCAGACTCAGAATCACCCGCGCGGCACTGAGGTCGTAGCTGGGCACGAGCGGCTTGCCCGTCAGCAGGGCGACGCCGGCGAGCGCGTTCTCGTCGCTCACCGGCTCCCAGGTGGCCCAGCGCAGCTTCGGAAAGCGCTGGCGCAGGGCGCCCGTGAGCCGGAAGAGCGTCGGCGAGGCCGCGGCCGGGGCGAGCACGGCCAGCCCGTCGCCGCCCGCGGCCAGGTAGGCGCCCTCGCGGGATTTCCACGCCGCCACGAAATCGGCCCAGGCCCGCTTCGCCGGCCGTGCCTTGGAGGCGCTCCTCTGCAGCGGATGCTCGGAGCGGTCGGGGTCGTAGAGGCCGAGGATCGCGGCCTGCATCTGGGCGCTGGCGCCGCCGGCGGTGGCGGGATGCAGCTCGTTGCCTTCGATCTTGGTCGGCCGGCCCTCGTGGCTCTCGACCAGCAGGCCGTAGCCGCCGATGCCGAACGGCATGGTCGTGGCGTAGCGCTTGGGGACGCCCGGCACCAGCTCCTCGGGGGGCGTGACGAAGGGCACGATGTTCTCGACCGGCCGGCGGCAGGCGGTGAGCCCGGCGAGCGCTATGGAGGCGCCCAGCAGTTGCACAAGCTGCCGGCGGTCGATGCCCTCCGGCAGCTCCGACGCTCCCACCGGGAACTCGCGCTCCTCGAAGGCCCGCGCCTCCGGCGTGCCGGCCAACTGCTCCAGGCTGCGCCAGTGCTCCCGCGGTTGCTCCTGCGGCTGCTCTCGCGGCAACGGTTCCGTCGGCGGCGTCACCGGTGGCACCCCGTGCAGTCGGTGGGTGGATGGATCCTCTTGGCTTGCTTGATGCGAGCCGCGGATTGGAGTTGATCGCGGGGCGGGCTCCAGTCCATGTTCGTCACCTCGCTGGCAGGCCTCAGGTAAGGGTCGGGATTGCGGTGACAGTCCAGGCACCAGCTCATCGACAGCGGCTGCGCCTGCGCCACTACTTCCATCTGGTCGATGCGCCCGTGGCAGGTGGCGCAGCCGACGCCGGCGCGCAGATGGGGGCGGTGGTCGAAATACGCGAAGCCGGGCAGGTTGTGCACCCGCACCCAGTTGACCGGCCGGTCGCTCGCGGCGCTGTCGCGGATCACGGCGAGCGCCGGGGAGTCGCGCTTGACCACGCGGTGGCAGTTGAGGCAGACCTGGGTCGGCGGCACCACGGCGACCGGGGCGCGATCGACGGTGGCGTGGCAGTAGAGACAGTTGATGCCGAGCTCGCCGGCGTGGAGCCTGTGGCTGTAGGCCACCGGCTGCACCGGCTGGTAGCCGACGTCGGTGTAGAGGGGGGAAAAGTAATACCAGATGCCGGCCACCACCAGGGCGCCGACGACCGCGCCGCCCACGGCGATGCGCAGCGGCAGCTCATTGACCCATCGCGGGAAGACCTGTGCCACGCCTTAACTCCGCACCCGACCCGTTCGCCGTATCATGCTCGACACTCAGGTAACCCCCGATTGGAAGAGCGGCTCTAGTTCCGTACTTTTTTGGCGGGACAGAGTCTACTTGCCAAGTTTCGAGCGGTCAAGGCGGGCCGGCCGGGAAGTTGGCCGTGGTACTCTCCGCTGTCTGCTGCCATGAGGGAACGCGTCGGTCTGCTGCTGGTCAACCTCGGAACGCCGGATGCCCCGCGTCCGCCCGAGGTGCGACGCTACCTGCGCGAGTTCCTCTCCGACCCGCGCGTGCTGGACCTGCCGGCCCCCCTGCGCTTCCTGCTGCTCGAGCTGGTGATCCTGCCGCGCCGGCCGCGGGCCTCGGCCGCGGCCTACCGCAAGATCTGGCGCCCCGAGGGGTCGCCGCTCCTGGTTCATGGGCGGGCGCTGGCGGCGAAGGTCCAGGCGCGCCTCGGGGATGCCGTCCAGGTGGAGCTGGCGATGCGCTATGGCCAGCCCGCGATCGCCGGCGCCCTCGACCGCTTCGCCGCGGCCGGGGTGAGCCGCCTGGTGATCTTGCCGCTCTATCCTCAGTACAGCTCCGCCGCCACCGGCTCCTCGATCGAGCGCGTCCTGCGTCTCGCGGCCGGGCGCTGGAATACGCCGTACCTTCAGATCATCCCTCCGTTCTACGACCACCCGGCCTATCTCGCGGCGCGCGCCGAGCTGGCGCGGCCCTTTCTCGAACCGGCGCTCGGGCCGGCGCCCGAGCGCGTTTTCCTGAGCTTCCATGGCCTGCCCGAGCGCCAGATCCGCAAGGGAGATCCGTCCGGCAGCCACTGCCTCGTGCGCGCCGACTGTTGCGCCGCGGTGGGGCCGGCGAACCGCTACTGCTATCGCGCCCAGTGCCACGCCTCGGCCCGCCTGCTGGCCGAGCGCCTCGGCGTACCGCAGGAGCAGGTGATCGTCTGTTTCCAATCGCGCCTGGGGCGCTCGCCATGGCTCTCGCCGGCGACCGAGGAGGTGCTCGCGGCCGAGGCGCGACGGGGCGTGCGCCACGCGGTGATCATCCCCGCCTTCGTGGCCGACTGCCTGGAGACCCTCGAGGAGTTGGCGATCCGTGGCGCCGAGATCTGGCGCCAGAACGGCGGCGAGACGCTCCAGGTGGTGCCGGCGCTCAACGCCGGCGACCGCTTCGCCGACGCGGTGGTGGAGATCGCCACCCAGGGCTCGACCTGGCTTCCCGCGCGGAACGGGAAAGCGGTTTCCTGAGCATGCCGCCTTCCCTGCCGCGGGTGGTGATCGTCGGTGCCGGGATCGGCGGTCTCGCCGCCGCCCACCATCTGACCCGCCAGGCCGCCGAGCGCGGCCGCCCCCTCGAGGTCGTCGTCCTGGAGGCCTCGGATCGCCCCGGGGGGTGGCTGGCGACCGAGCGCTGCGAGGGGGCGCTCCTCGAGCACGGCCCCGACACGATGGTGACGCACAAACCGGCCGGCCTCGCGCTCTGCGAGCGGCTGGGCTTGAGCGGGCGCCTCGTCTTCAAGCCGGCGGGGCGGATCGACATCCTCGACGACGGTCGCCTGCTCCCCCTGCCGGCGGGTTTCGCGCTCGCGGCCCCCACCCGCGCCCGGCCGCTTCTCGCCTCGCCCCTCCTGTCGTGGCACGGCAAGCTGCGCGCGCTCGCCGAGCCCTGGGTGCGGCCGCACGTTTCCGGGTCCGCCGACGAGAGCGTCGCGTCCTTCGTACGGCGGCGGTTCGGCGAGGAGCTCCACCGCCGGATCTCCGAGCCGGTGGTGGGCGGGCTCTTCATGGCGGATACCGAAAGCTTAAGCCTCGCGGCCACGTTTCCGAGGTTCGCCGGCGGCCAGCGCCCGCCGCCCGCCCCTCGCGGCCCCAGCGCCAGGAAGAGCCCTCCCCCTCCGGCCGCCACGCTCGACGGCGGCCTCGGCCAGATCGTCCCCGCCCTGGTGGCCCGCTTGCCGGCGGGGTCGCTGCGGTTGGGCCAGAAGGTGCGGGCGCTCGCCCGCGAGGGCCAGGGCTTCATTCTCGAGCTCGGGGAGGAGCCGCCGCTCGCCGCCGACGCGGTCCTCCTCGCCCTCCCGGCGTCCGCGGCGGCGGCGCTCCTCGCCGAGCTCGATCCGGAGCTTGCCGGCGAGCTCGGCCAGATCGCCTACGCCTCCGCCGTCACCGCGCACCTCGCCTGGCGCGGACAAGCCGTCACGCGGGATCCCGGGTGCCACGGTTTCTTCGTCCCCCGCACCGCCGGTTCGCCGGTGGTGGCGGCCAGCTTCGTCAGCGTCAAGTACCCCGAGCGGACCCCGGCGGACCAGATGGTGGTCCGGGTGTTCCTCGGCGGAGCGCTGCACCCGGACGCCATCGGCCGTTCCGACGCCGAGCTGGTGGAGCTCTCGGCAAATCTCCTCGCCCCGCTCCTCGGGATCGACGAGCCCCCGCTCTGGAGCCGCGTCTGGCGCCACCCGTCGGCGATGCCGCAGCGCCGGGTCGGCCACCCCGCGCTGGTGGCGCGCCTGCGCGAAAGGCTCGACGCTCATCCCGGTCTCGAATTCGCGGGAGGGCCGCTCGGCGCCTACGGTCTCCCCGATTCGATCGCCGAGGGGGAAGGGGCGGCGGAGCGGTTGCTGGGGCGGGTTGTGCCGCCGGGTACCTAGCTCTACTTTGTCAGATTCCGTGTTCCCGTTCCGTTGGCCCTCATCACCCCGGCCCTCTTCTCCCAGCCTCCCACCCTTCCCGACGGGAGAAGAGGGAGAAGTTAGTCGAAGCAAGTTTTAAAGCCCCT
>JBDSHF010000175.1:0-3043 GCA_039918595.1 Thermoanaerobaculia bacterium | reverse complement strand
CCGTCGGCACCGAGGCGTACCTCGACACGGCGCGGCGGCGGACCTCCGTGCGGCGGCACGTCCGCCTCGTGGACTACCCGATGCACGAGGGGTGCAACGCCCGCGCGTGGGTGTTCGTGGACGCGAGCGCCGACTACACGCTCAAGAGCGACGATTTCCATTTTATTACCGGCTTCGATCCCTCGCCGCCCCTGGGCAAGCCGCTCACCCGCGAAGACTTGAAGGGTTTTTCCACGGCCCTGTACGAGGTCTTCGAGCCGGTGCTGGAAGACCGGCCGGTCGAGCTGCGCGAGGCGCACAACGAGATCCGCCTTTATACCTGGGGAGACCGCGAGTGCTGCCTGCCGCGCCATGCCACGCGGGCCACGCTGCGCGACGAATGGATCAAGGAGGAGCCGCCGGCGCCGAAGCCGGAGAAGCCCTACGGGTATGGGAAGGCGGATCACGACGACGACTGCGCGCTGCCGCCGGAGCCGCATGAGCCCCGGCGACGCCTGGACCTGAATCCGGGCGACCTGCTCCTCTTCGAAGAGGTGCGCGGCCCGAAGACCGGCCATCCCGCGGACGCCGACCGCTCCCACCGGCAGGTGGTGCGGCTCACGCGCGTGACGAGGAGCGTGGACGAGCTTTACAACCAGCCGATCGTGGAGATCGAATGGGCGCGCGAGGACGCCCTGACGTTCCCGCTCTGCGTCTCCAGCCTGGGCGGCAAGGATTGCCGCATCCTCGACCCGGTGAGCGTGGCGCGGGGCAACATCCTGCTGGTGGATCACGGCCGCGGGGTGACGGATGAGCCATGGGACGCGGTGCCGCCGGGCAAGACGAAGCCTCATTGCGAGGGCGAGGGACGGCTGGCGGAACCGCCTCTGTTCTCCGGCCGTTTCCGGCCCTTCCTGGAGCAGGGGCCGCTGACGTTTCGCGAGGCTCCGCCGCCGCGCAACGTGCCGGCCTCGCGCCTGCTGGCCCAGGATCCGCGCCAGGCCATGCCCCAGGTGACGATCTCCGCGGCGTGGAGCGTACGGCGGGACCTGCTGGAGTCCGGCCCCGGGGACCGGCACTTCGTGGCGGAGGTGGACGATGGCGGCCGCGCCCACCTGCGGTTCGGCGACGGCGAGATGGGCTTCGCGCCCCCGGCAGGCAAGGTGTTCCAGGCCTCCTATCGTGTCGGCAACGGGCCGGCGGGAAACGTGGGCGCGGAGTCGATTCGTCACCTCGTCCTGGCGGAGGGCCTCACGATCTCCGGCGTGAATCTGCGGCCGCGGAACCCGTTGGCGGCGCGGGGCGGAACGGCTCCCGAGCCGCTGGCCGAGGTCCGGCTGCTGGCGCCGCACTCCTTCCGAAAGGATTTGCAGCGGGCGATCACGGCGGACGACTACGCCCGCATCGTCGAGCGCGAGTTCCCGGGACGGGTGCAGCGCGCCGCCGCCGTGATGCGTTGGGCGGGGAGCTGGCCCGAGGTGCTGGTGGCCGTGGACCCCTGGAGCGGCGAGGAGAACGTGGGCGGACTGCTGCGGGAGGTCGAGCGAAAGCTCCGCCGCTACCGGCGGATCGGTCACGACGTCGTGGTGAAGCGGGCTCTCTCCGTGCCGCTCTACGTCGAGCTGCGCGTCTGCGTTCTCCCCTCTTTCGTCAGCGGCCACGTCGAGGCCGCGCTCCTGGAGACCCTGGGGAGCCGCGCGCTGCCGGACGGCCGGCGCGGCTTCTTCCATGCCGACAACCTCTCCTTCGGCGAGGGGATCGCCCTCTCGCGGCTGATCGCCGCCGCGCAGTCGGTCACCGGCGTGGAGAGTGTGGAGATTGTCGCGTTCCACCGGCTCCACGAGGGTCCCGCCGGCGAGATCGAAAAAGGTTTCCTTCCCCTGGCCCCCTTGGAGATCGCCCGGCTCGACGGAGACCGGCGGTTCCCGGACAACGGCCGGATCAAGCCCGAGATGCGAGGTGGCCGATGAGTGATAATTGTTCTTGCGGAGGTGGCGCGTGCGGTTGCGGCTGCTGCGAAGGCACCGAGCCGCTGACGCCGCGAACGATCTCGAACCGGCCCGGCCTGGACGCCCTTGCCTACCGCGTGGGCACGCACGCCTCGTTCCTGGAGACTATGCAGGCACGCCTTTCCAGCTTCGATTTCATGGCGCTGGAAGGGCTGACCACCCGCGACGCTTCCGATCCCTCCCTGGCCCTGCTGGATGCCTGGGCGCTGGTGGGCGACGTGCTGACGTTCTATCAGGAGCGCATCGCCAACGAGGGCTATCTGCGCACGGCCACGGAGCGGCGCTCGGTGCTGGAGTTGGCGCGGCTGGTGGGCTATGAGCCGCGCCCCGGCGTGGCCGCGAGCGCCTATCTCGCCTACCTGCTGGACGAGGGTCCCGAGGCGCTGATCCCCGCCGGCGCCGCCGCGCGCAGCGTGCCCGGCCCCGGCGAGCTGCCGCAGACCTTCGAGACGATGGAAACCCTCACCGCCCGCGCGGCCTGGAACAACCTCCAGGTGCGGCTCACGCGGCCGCAGAATGCGATCACGAGGGAGAAGGATCGCGGCATGGGGGTTTATCTCCAGGGGGTCAACACGCAGGTGAAGGTGAACGATCCCTTGCTGATCGGTCCGAAGGGCCGGCCGGACCTCTACCGGGTGGTCAAGGTGGAGCCGGAGGCGTTGAAGGACCGGACGCGGGTCGCCGTGCAGACCTGGGTGAGGACGGTCCCGCCGACGCCGCCTCCGCCGCCCGCGATCGACTTCGCAAAGCTGGACCTCAGCAACCTGCAAAGCCGCAAGCTCCCGGCCAATACCGCCCCCCGGGTGGTCGGCGGGCTCAAAGAGATTGAGGCGCAGCCTTTCCCGGAGATCAACGAATCCGAGCTGCGGGCCGTGATGCAGGAGGCCCAGAGCCGGCTGGAGAAGGGGCCCTCGCCGAAGGTGGCGGCCTGGCTCACGACGGTGATCGCGAGCCTCCAGGAGGCGTTGCAATCCGATCGCTTCCAGGAGAGTGGAGCCGCCAGCGTGGCGCCGGCGATCCCCTCGAGCGTGCTGCTCGGCCAGCTCGCGAAGCCG
>JBDSHF010000174.1:0-4524 GCA_039918595.1 Thermoanaerobaculia bacterium | reverse complement strand
CGCACCCGCTTGTTGCTCACCGCCACCCGCAGGGCCCGCTCCTCTCCCACCAGGATCGCCAGCCGTTTCGCCCGGGTGAGGGCGGTGTAGAAGAGGTTGCGCTGCAGCATGACGTAGTGCGTGGTGTGTAGCGGGATCACCACGCAAGGGTACTCGCTCCCCTGCGACTTGTGGATCGAGCAGGCATAGGCGAGCACCAGCTCGTCGATCGAGCCGAAGTCGTAGACCACATCCCGGCCGTCGACCGTGACGGTGACGATCTGTTCGACCTCGTCGATCGCGCGCACCCGCCCGATGTCGCCGTTGAAGACCTCGAGATCGTAGTTGTTCCGCACCTGCATCACCTTGTCGCCGACCCGCAGGCTGTGGCCGCCGCGGGTCACCATCACCCCTTCAGGGTTGAGCAGGTCGCGCAGCACGGCGTTCAGGTTGTCGGTGCCGAGGGGGCCCCGATTCATCGGCGTCAGCACCTGGATCTGGTCGATCGGATTGAGGCCGAACTTCGCCGGGATGCGCTTCGACACGAGCTGGGCGATGGTTTCGACGACCTCCTCCGGCTCCTTGCGCTCGATGAAGAAGAAGTCGCCGTCGCTGTCCACCGACTCGTGGATCGGCATCACCCCCTGGTTGACCCGGTGGGCGTTGACCACGATCAGGCTGCGCTCGGCCTGGCGGAAGATCTCGGTCAGCCGCACCACCTCCACCGCCTCCGAGCGGATCAGGTCGCCGAGCACGCGCCCGGGGCCCACCGACGGGAGCTGGTCGACGTCGCCGACCAGGATCAGGCGGCCGTGGTCCGGCACCGCCCGCAGCACGTGGTGGGCGAGCACCGTGTCGAGCATCGACGCCTCGTCGACGATCAGCAGGTCGGCCGAGAGCGGGTGCTCGCGGTTGCGGTCGAACTGCCGGGTCTGCGGGTTGAACTCGAGCAGCCGGTGGAGAGTGGTCGCCTCGGCGCCGGTCGCCTCCGCCATGCGCTTGGCGGCGCGGCCGGTGGGGGCGGCGAGCAGCACGCGCTGGCGCTTCTTCTCCAGGATCTTGACGATGCCGCGCACCAGCGTCGTCTTGCCGGTGCCGGGGCCGCCGGTGATCACCAGCATCTTGCGCGTGAGCCCGGCGCGGATCGCCTGCCGCTGCTGGCGGGCGAGTGAAATCTTTTCCGTCTTCTCGAACCAGTCGAGAGCGCGGTCGAGGTCGATCTCCATCGGCAGCATCGGCTGGATCAGCAGCGTCCGGATGCGCGCCGCGACGCTGGTCTCGGCGGCGTGGAGCGCCTTGAGGAAAACCGCGCTCTCGGTGGACTCGGAGAGCGGCTCGAGGACGATCTGCTCGATCTCGGCGAGCGCCGCCACCGCCGACTCCACCTGCGGGGCGGTGGCGCCGAGGAGCTTGCCGGCCTCCTCGATCAGCACCTGGCGCGGCAGGTAGATATTGCCGCCGCGGCCGGAGGATTGGTCCAGCAGGTAGAGCGTGCCGGCCTCGATGCGCTGCGGCGCGTCGGGAGGGATGCCGAGCGCCGAGGCGATCTGGTCGGCCGACTTGAAGCCGATGCCGTGGATGTCCGTCGCCAGGCGATAGGGGTTGGCGCGCACCAGCTCCGTGGCCTGGGCGCCATAGGCTTTGTAGATCTTGATCGCGTAGTGGGTGGAGACGCCGTGCGACTGCAGGAAGACCATCACGTCCTTGATCTCCCGCTGCTCGGACCAGGCGCGGGCGATCTCCTTGCGGCGCTTGGGGCCGATCCCCTCGACCTCGGCGAGCCGCTCCGGCCGGTTCTCGATGACATCCAGCGTCTCCAGGCCGAACGCCGCCACCATCCGCCCGGCCATCACCTTGCCGATCCCCCGGATCAGGCCCGAGCCGAGGTACTTCTCGATGCCGTTGACGGTCGCCGGGATCACCGTGGCATAGGAGGCGACCCGGAACTGCTTGCCGTACTTGGGGTCGTTGATCCAGCTCCCGCTGAGGCGGAGGTTCTCCCCCGGCTGCACGCCGAGCAGGTTGCCGACGGCGGTCACCAGATCGCGGTGGCCCAGCGCCTGGAGCTTCACCACGCTCCAGGCGTTCTCCTCGTTGGAGAAGACGATCCGCTCCAGAACCCCTTCCAGGGTGGTCGCGGCGTCGCGGGTCTCTCGGGATTCGAAGGGGAGGGTCATGGCTGCCGGTGGATCGAGTTTATGACAGATGGTGATCCCCACCCCCGTCTGTGCCAAAATGACCCGCGCATGGCCGACAAACCCCTGGTTCTTGTGATCGACGACGAGACCGGCTCCCGCGAGTCGATGGCGATCGCCCTTGAAAAGGCGGGTCTCGCCGTGCGCACCTTCGACGACGCGCGCAAGGCGCTGGAGTTCCTCGACGAGAACGACGCCCGTCTCGCCGTCTGCGACCTGCGGATGCCCGGCATGGACGGCATCGGCTTCCTCAACGAGGTGAGGGAGCGCAAGATCGACCTCAGCATCATGCTGGTGACCGCCTACGGCTCGATCGAGTCCGCCGTGGAAGCCATGCGGGTGGGCGCCGACGACTATCTGACCAAGCCCGTGGATCTCTACGAGCTGCGCAAGCGGGTGATGAACCTGATCGAGAAGCAGCAGCTCAAGGAAGAGGTCTCGACCCTGCGCGAGATGCTCGACAAGCGCTACGGCTTCGAGAGCATCATCGGCCGCTCGGCGCCGATGGAGGAGCTCTTCGGGCAGATGCGGCTGGTGGCGCCCACGCGCTCGAGCGTATTGATCACGGGCGAGAGCGGCACTGGCAAGGAGCTGGTGGCCAACGCCCTGCACCGGGCGAGCCCGCGCCGCAACGAGCGCTTCCTGGCGATCAACTGCGGTGCCATTCCCAGCGACATCCTGGAGAGCGAGCTCTTCGGCCATGAGCGGGGCGCCTTCACCGGCGCCGTCACCCGCAAGATCGGCAAGTTCGAGCTCGCTCACCGCGGCACCCTGTTCCTCGACGAGATCAGCGAGCTCTACCCCGAGCTCCAGGTCAAGCTCCTGCGCGTGCTCGAGGAGCGGCAGGTGATGCGCGTCGGCGGCAGCGAGCTGATCCCGGTCGACTTCCGGCTGGTCGCGGCCACCAACCGCGACCTCGAGCGGGAGGTCACCGAGGGGCGCTTCCGCGAGGATCTCTATTACCGCTTGAAGGTGGTGACGCTGCGCATCCCGCCACTGCGCGAGCGTCCGGGGGACATCGTCCAGCTCGCCGAGCACTTCCTGGCCCTGTTCTTCCAGGAGCATGGCAAGGCGCCGAAGCGGCTGGGCACGGCGGCGATGGATCTGCTGCTGCGCTACCCCTGGCCGGGCAACGTGCGCCAGCTCCGTAACGTCATCGAGTCCGCGGTGGTCTTCTGCCAGGGGGAGGAGATCACGCCGGCCGACCTGCCGGTGGAGGTGCGCGAGTCGTCGACGATCTCGACCGCGGGCACGCCCGTGCAGGCTTCCGCCGGCGAGCCGCGCTCGATGGCCGACATCGAGCGCCATGCGATCCTGGAGACCCTGGAGCGCACCGGCGGCCATCGCGCCAAGGCCGCGGACCTCCTGGGGATCGGACTGCGGACGCTGCAACGCAAGCTCAAGGAGTACAAAGATGAAGGTTACATCCAGGAGGATTGAGGAGAGACCATGGAGCTCCAGACCGAGGTGCTGATCCACAACGAGACCCTGGGAGTGAAGGGGGGGAAGGGCGTTCTCCTCCAGATCAACCCGGAAGGCTATTACGAGGTGAACTGCGTTTTCGGGGAGCGGGTCCACCGCACCCTGTTCCCGATCCACGGCACGGTGCTGATCAGCCGTGAGCCCGAGGAAGCCACCAGCACCGACGTGGAGATCGAACGCTGATGGCCGCCCAGAAGCGCGCGGCGAAGGCGAATCAGCCGCAGGGCGCCAGGCTCTCCGTCAACGTCGATCACGTCGCCACCGTCCGCCAGGCGCGGCGGATCGGCTACCCCGATCCGATGGAGGCGGCGCGCATCGCCGAGGACGCCGGGGCGGCGGGGATCACCGTGCACCTGCGCATGGACCGCCGGCACATTCAGGACGCCGACGTCGAACGGCTGCGCCAGACCGTGCGCGGCAAGCTCAACCTGGAGATGTCGAGCGCCGAGGAGATGGCGAGGGTCGCCCTGGGGGTCAAGCCCGACCAGGTGACGCTGGTGCCCGAGCGTCCGGAGGAGGTCACGACGGAGGGGGGGCTCAACCTCATCCTCTACGCCCGGCGGATCGTCGACGTCACCCAGCGGCTGGCGGATGCCGGGATCGCGGTCTCGCTCTTCATCGACCCGGACCCCCGGCAGATCCAGGCTCTGCTGTCGCTGGCCGGCAACGGGGTGACCGGGTTCGAGATCAACACCGAGGCCTACACCCGCGCCACCGATCCGGCGGTCCTGGCGGATGAGTTGCGCCAGATCACCGAGGTCGTGGCGCAGGGGCGGGTGGCCGGGCTCCACGCCTACGCCGGCCACGGCCTGCGCACCGACAACGCCGGCCCGATCGCGGCCGTCCCGGGCATGGAGGAGCTGAACAT
>JBDSHF010000173.1:0-7295 GCA_039918595.1 Thermoanaerobaculia bacterium | reverse complement strand
TCGCCGGGTCGCTCTCTGCCGCTTCGGGCCGCATCAGCGGGAACAGGATGACGTCGCGGATCGACTGCCGGTCGGTGAGCAGCATGGTCAGGCGGTCGATGCCGATGCCGATGCCGGCCGCCGGCGGCATGGCATGCTCCAGGGCCCGCACGTAGTCGGCGTCGTAGAGATGGGCCTCGGCGTCCCCCGTGGCCCGCGCCGCCACCTGCTGGCGGAAACGCTCCGCCTGTACATCCGGATCGTTGAGCTCGCTGAAGGCGTTCGCGATCTCCATGCCGGCCAGATAGAGCTCGAAGCGCTCGGTGAACCGGGGGTCGTCCGGCCGCTGCTTGGAGAGCGGCGAGACGTCGGTCGGGTGGTCGGTGATGAAGACCGGCGCGAACAGGTGCTCCTCCACCGTCTGCTCGAAGAGGCCCATCAGCAGGTGGCCGTAGGTGCCCCCCGCCGGGATCGGCAATTCCTTCTCCACCAGCACGGCGCGCACCGATTCCAGGCTCTCCAGCCGTTCGGCCGGCACCTCCGCGTACCGGGTGATCGCCTCGCGCATAGTCAGCCGCTGCCACGGCCGGGCGAGGTCGATCGGCCTCTCCTCCCAGGTGAGCTGCTCGCGGCCGAGGAGGCTCCTCACCCTCTCCGCCAGGCCGGAGAGCAGCTCCTCGGTGAGGTCCATCATCTGCCGGTAGTCGGCGTAGGCCCAGTAGAACTCGAGCATGGTGAACTCGGGGTTGTGCCGGGTCGAGATCCCCTCGTTACGGAAGTTGCGGTTGATCTCGTAGACCCGCGGAATGCCGCCGACCAGCAGGCGCTTCAGGTAGAGCTCCGGCGCGATGCGCAGGTAGAGCTCGAGGTCGAGCGCGTTGTGGTGGGTCTTGAACGGCCGCGCCGTGGCCCCGCCCGGGATCACCTGCATCATCGGCGTCTCGACCTCGAGGAAGCCGCGGGCGTCCAGGAACTCGCGGATCCCGCGGACGATCGCCGCCCGCGCCTCGAAGACCTGCCGCGACTCCTCGCTGGTGGCGAGGTCCAGATAGCGCTGGCGGTAGCGGGTCTCGACATCGGCCAGGCCGTGCCACTTCTCCGGCATCGGCCGCACCGCCTTGGAGAGCATCGTCAGGTCGTCCACCTTGAGCGACAGCTCCCCCGCGCGGGTGCGCATCAGCGTCCCGGACGCCCCGACGATATCCCCCAGATCGAGGTTCTCCAACACCAGCCGGGCGGCCTCCGACACGTCGGCCAGCCGGATGAAGAGCTGCAGCTTCTCCTTGCCGTCGTGGATGTCGGAGAAGATGAGCTTCCCCTGGCGGCGGACCGAGCGCACCCGCCCGGGCACCCGCAACCTGAGGCCGGCGGCTTCCAGCTCCTCGGCCGTCTTCTCGCCGTATTGCTGCTTGGCCCCGCTGGGCTCCAGGTCCCAATCGAAGCGGTGCGGATAGGGGTTGATTCCCCCCTCCGCGAGCCGCTGGCGCTTGTCGCGCCGGTTCTGGATCTGTTCGTCGAGCTCGGACATGGACTCCCCTCTCCTCTTCCCTGAGAGCGATAGCCTATCCGAGAAAGGCGAGAGGGTTGAAGGCGGGAGGAGCGGCCGGCCTCCAGGACCGGCCGCGGGCGGCGGCTCTCCGTGTCTAAACCTGGGGCGACCTCAAACTGCGCAACTGCTGAACTTGCAGTGACAGGTTACCGTGCAGGTCGAAAGGCTGCACGAGAAGGTAAAGGCGCAGGGACTGCAATCGGCCGCGCAGTTCGACCGCTCGACGGAGCAGTTCAGGTCGCCGCAGATGCAGGTATTGGGGCACGGGGTAGTGAATCCATCGCAGGTGACAGACCCTCGCTGGCCCACCGAACAATTCTGGTCCGTGGCCGAGCAACTGGTGGTGCTGTTGTTGCCGCTGCAACTGATGGTGCCTCCCGTCCCGCAGTTCGCAGAGGCGGTGCAAAGGGCCTTCCCGAGAGCCGGGCGCTTTGCCGCGGGCGTCGGGGCTACCGGAATCGCCAGGGCCGCGAGGAAGGCCTGGTCCGCGGCACTCACCGCGGGTGCCGCCATCCCTGGAGACGGGGTCGAACCGAGAGCTGCCAGAACCAGCAGAAATCCAAGAGCCACTTTCTTCATCACAGATCTCCTTTCAAACCAAAAGATCCACTCGTGAAAAGCCGCCCCGGAAAGTAATATAGCACTTTCTTTATGTAGAACTGTAGCCCGGGATTTCAACCCCCGGGCTACGGCGATCCCGGCCTACCCGCAGGTGCAGGTGCCGGCGCAGGGGTTGTGGTTCTGGCAGTTGAAGACGACGTTGTTGCTGCCGCAGAACGTCTTGCAGGACTGCAGCAGCTCCGGGCAGGTGGCGCACTTGCCGGCCGCCGCCGGTGCCGGCACGAGGGCCGTCAGGGCGAGCAGGGCGCTGGCGCAGGCGAGCTTGAGGATGGTCTTTTTCATCGTGTCATCTCCTTGGAATCCCGCGGCTCGGCGGGGTGACATCTTACCGAACGGGCCCGCGCTGCTACGATACGCCCCCATGAACGAGACCGACGAGATGGAAGGGCTGGTCCACGAGCCTCTGGAGGAGGCTTCCGCGGGCCTGGAGACCCTGATCGAGCAGCACAAGTCCGCCGTCGAGCGCTTCGACCTGCTCGGCTGGCCGCGTCCGGAGGTGGCCCTGGTCTCCGGCTCCGGTCTGGCGATCGACCTCGGGGAGCGCACCCACGGGCCGATCCAGCTCGAGTTCCTCCTCCCCTTCGAGAGCCACGCCATCGAGGGGCACCCGCACGCCGTCGAGATGTTCGAGCCGCTCCCCGGCCGCCCGGTCCTCTACTTCAAGGGGCGTCTCCACTCCTACCAGGGGTACAGCGCGCACGAGACGGTCTTCCCCGTCCGCCTCGCCGCCCTCCTCGGCGTCAAGGCGCTGGTGATGACCATGGCGACAGGCGGCCTGCAGCCCCACCACCGCCCCGGCGACCTGGTGCTGATCAAGGACCATCTCAACCTGACCGGGCTGAACCCCCTGCGCGGCCAGCTCCCGCCGGAGTGGGGCCCCCGCTTCCCGGACATGGGGGCCGCCTACGATCCGCGCCTGCGCGAGCTGACCCTGCGAGTCGCCGGCGAGCTCGGCATCCCGCTGAGCGAAGGGATCTACGCCGGCATGGCCGGCCCCAGCTACGAGACCCCCGCCGAGGTGCGGATGCTCCAGTTCCTCGGCGGCGACGTCACCGGCATGTCGACCGTGCTGGAGATCATCGCCGCCCACCACATGGGGGTGCGCTGCCTCTGTGTCTCGATGGTGAGCAACCCCGGGGCCGGGCTCTCCGAGGTGCCGGTGACCCACGAGGAGGTCCTCGCCGCGGGGCAGGCGGCGGCCGGGAATCTCAAGGCGCTGCTGGGGGCGGTGCTCAAGGCGCCGGGGCTGGTTTGAGGATCAGAACCGGTCTCCCTCAGAATCGGTCTCCCAATACCCGGGATTGAAATCCCGGGCTACCGACGGCCGTCCCTATGGGACTACAACCACGGTTTTCTGAAGTCCCGGCCAGGGACGGCCGTCGGTAGCCCGGGACTTCAGCCCCGGGCGGCGCCAAGCGGACGGCCCTTGAATCGCAGTAAACTTCCCCATCAGCCACCCCATGCCCGACCGCATCGAAGAGCGCGCCCGGTTCGACCTCGTCCGCTATGCCAACGTGTGGGAGGACGCGGAGGTGCTGCGCTCGGCGCTCGCTCCGGCTCCGGGGCGGCGCATGCTCTCGATCGCCTCGGCCGGGGACAACGCCTTCGCCCTGCTCGCCTCCGGCGCCGAGGTGGTGGCCGCAGATCTCTCCCCCGCCCAGCTCGCCCTGGTCGAGCTCAAGCGCGCCGCCATCCGCCGCCTTGGGTATGAGGAGGTACTGGCGTTCCTCGGGATCCAACGCGGCGCGGAGGACCGGCGCTCGGTCTACGAACGGCTGGAGCGGGACCTCCCGGCCAGCGCGCGGGACTTCTTCCGCGAACGGCTGGACGCGATCGCCGGCGGTGTCCTCCATGGCGGCAAGTTCGAGGGGTACTTCCGGCTCTTCCGCGAGCGCGTCCTCCCCCTCATCCACCGCAGGAAGACGGTGGTCGCCCTGCTGGACGAAAAGGACGAGGAGGCGCGCGAGGCGTTCTATCGCCGCACCTGGAACAACCTGCGCTGGCGCCTCCTCTTCCGGGTCTTCTTCAGCCGCTTCGCCATGGGCCGGCTGGGGCGCGACCCCGAGTTCTTCCGCTACGTCGAGGGGTCGGTCGCCGAGCGTATCCTGGCGCGGACGGAGTACGCCCTGACCGTGCTTCCGGGCTATGCCAATCCTTATATGGAGTACATCCTCACCGGCAACTTCCGGCGCGCCCTCCCCCTCTATCTCCGCCCCGAGGTCTTCCCCGAGCTGAAGCGGAATCTCGACAGGCTCACCCTGTTCGAGGGTCCGATCGAGGAGGCCGCGCTGGCGCATCGGGGGGAGGGGTTCGACGGCTTCAACCTCTCGGACCTCTTCGAGTACCTGGACGAGCCGACGAGCGCCGCCGTCTATGGCCGACTGCTGGAGACGGCCCGTCCGGGCGCCCGCTTCGCCTACTGGAACATGCTGGTGCCCCGGCGCCTCGCCGCCGCCTTCCCTGGACGGGTGCGCCCGCTCGACGCCAAGGCGCGCGCTCTCTTCGCCCGCGATCTCGCCTTCTTCTACAGCACCTTCGTGCTGGAGGAAGCGGTCTGATCTCCCCGGACGACGTCCTTTCGCCGGGCGACCTGCGCGGGGCGGCGATCCTCTCCGCCGCCTTCGTCTTCCTGCTGGTGATCGCCGAGCTCTGGCGCCGCTTCGGCAACCCGAAACCGGAGCACACCCGCAAGCTCGTCCACCTCGGCGGCGGCATCGCCTGCTTGTTTTTCCCCTTTCTCGTCCGCTCCCCCTGGGTGGTGCTGGCGATGTCGCTGCCGCTCACCGCGCTGTTCGTGGCCGGCAGCCGCTTCGGGTTCTTGAAGAGCCTGCACGGCATCGGCCGCCGGAGCCGCGGGGCGGAGTACTACCCGCTCTCGGTCTTCCTGGTCTTCCTGATGACCCCGGGCCGCCCCTGGCTCTATCTCGCGGCGGTGCTGGTGCTCGCCGTGGGCGACGCCTTCGCCGCCCTGATCGGCGGCCGCTACGGGGTGATCCGCTACGAGGTCGAGGACGAGCGGAAGAGCCTCGAGGGGTCGCTGGTCTTCCTGGTGATCGCCTTCCTCGCCATCCACCTGCCGGTCCTGCTGCTGACCGACCTCCCCCGCCCGGTCTGCGTGCTGGCAGCGCTGCTGGTGGCGGCGCTGGTGACCGGCTTCGAGGCGATCTCGCTCGAAGGGGCGGACAACCTGTTCATCCCCCTCGCCGTGGTGGTGATCCTGGGCAAGATCACCACCAAGCCGCTCTCCGAGGTGATCTTCCAGAACCTCTCGCTGCTTGCCATCTGCCTGGGGGTGGGGCTCGCGGCCTGGCGCTTCCGCTCCTTCAACGTCGGCGGCGCGATCACCTTCATCCTCTTCGCCTACGGCACCTGGTCGCTCGGCTCGTGGATGTGGACGCTGCCGGTGTTCCTGGGCTTCGCCGGCTACCTGGCGGCCTGGCTCCGCTTCGCCCCGCCCGGCCACGGCTCGGGCCTCAAGGTGCGGACCGTGGTGCGGGCCCTGCTGCCGCCGTTCTCCATGCTCGTGCTGGCGAACAGCCTGGCACGGGACGAATTCTTCTTTGCCCCTTACCTGGCCGCCAGCGCCGCCGTGCTCGCCTTCAGCCTCGATACCGGCGTCTTTCGCCTGGAGCGCCGCCGGAGCGGCCCGCTCGCCGCGCTCGGCGTCGCCCTTCTCGGCACCGCCCTCGCCGTCGTGGGACCTTGCCTCGGACATTGGCAGGCGCCGTGGAAGCCACTGCTGGCGATCCTGGCGACCACCGCGGTCGCCACCCTCGCGAACGCCGCCATCGAGCTGCGTGATCCGGCGGCCAGCCGGAGCCGCGACTGGACCGCCTGGCGCTTCCTGCTGAGCTTCGCGGCGGCCGGCGCGATCCTGGGCTTGCAGGCGCTGGGGATGATCCCGCTGTGGGACCCGGGATCGGGGCGGTGAGAGCGGATCTGAGATAGAATTTTAGCGCGGTGCGAGCAGGTTCTTGCGCCGCAAGGAGTCTGAATGGCAACCCTGGCTGCTGAGTTCCGCCGCTGGACGCGGGAGGAATATGAACGATTGGTCGAGGAAGGCTTCTTCCAGCCCGGAGAGAGGCTTGAGCTGGTGGATGGGTTCATCTACGAGATGACGCCCCAGGGAGGTCTCCACGCCACGGTGGTCTGGAAGGTTCACGAGGTTCTGCGCGCGCTCCTTCCCGCGGGTTTCTTCGTCCGAAGCCAGATGCCTCTCGCCTTGGCGCCGGATTCCGAGCCGGAGCCTGACATTGCCGTCATTCAGGGAGATCCCGAAGATTTCAGCGACGGTCATCCTGAGATGGCGGTTTTGGTGGTCGAGGTCGCTGACGCCAGCCTGGCCCACGACGCTCAGCGCAAGAAGTCTCTCTATGCCCGCGCCGGAGTCCAGGACTACTGGATCTTCAACGCCCGCGAGAGAGCTCTGGAAGTGAACCGCGATCCCGTCCACGGGGTCTACAGATCCCGGCAGGTCTTGCGTCTCCAGGAGCGCGTATCGCCGCTGTTCGCACCCGACGTCTCGATTCTTGTCATGAACTTCTTTCCCTCACGCTTCCAGGATTCAAAATGAACCAGATCCAGTGGCGGGACCAGCTCCACTCCTCTCTTGTGGAGGGGCGCGAGGCCAGAAAGCCGCTCCTCCTCTACTTCTGGACCCCCGAGTGACTGGGCTGCCGAAAAATGGGTGCCGTGACGTACCCACACGCGCAGGTCGCTGAACTCGTCTCGGAGCGTTTCGTCGCCCTCAAGTTCAACGTCAAGGAGCCCCATCCGGACTTCAAGGAGGCGCTCGGCCGCGGCAAGGTGCTGTGGGCCCCGCTGCTCGTCTTCCTCGACGGCCGCGGCAGCGAGCTGCGGCGCTACGTGGGGTTCCTGCCACCCGACGAGTTCCTGGCCGAGCTGCGGCTCGTTCTCGGGCTCTCCGAGATGACCCACGCCAACTTCCAGGAGGCGCTGCGCTGGTTCGACAGCGCGGCGGACGACTACCCCGAGTCGAGCGCTGCTCCCGAGGCGCTCTTCTGGGCCGCCGGGGCCGCCTACCGGCTCGAAGGCCTCGCCGGCGTGGTCCGCCGCTGGGACGACCTCCGCGCCCGCTACCCCGAAACCACCTGGGCCCGCCGCGCCGACGTGGTGCCGGACGACG
>JBDSHF010000172.1:0-6638 GCA_039918595.1 Thermoanaerobaculia bacterium | reverse complement strand
AGCGATGGCTGGAAACAGGGCGGCCGTCGCGAGGGCCAGGGTGAGAAGGGCGGGCGTCAAAGATTTTCGAAAGGTCATGGATTCCTCCTGTCGTCCTTCGATTTACGCAGGATAGCGGAAGGGTGTTTCAGATCCCTATCCAATCCCCATACAATCCCCCGCCTATGGCACTGTTCCGGCGCAAGTTCCGCCTCACCGCCTGCGCGACCACCGGCGGCTGAGCGGCCAAGATAGGTCCGGGGGACCTTTCAACGATGATCTCTCCGCTCGTCCGGCTGTTCGGACGGGATGAGAGGATCCTCGTCGGCGCGGAGACCGGCGACGATGCCGGAGTCTACCTCCTCGGCGACCGCGCCCTGGTCGCCACCGCCGACTTCATCACCCCGGTCTGCGACGACCCGCACCGCTTCGGCCGCGTCGCCGCCGCCAACGCCCTCTCGGACGTCTACGCCATGGGCGGCCGCCCGCTCTTCGCTCTCAACCTCTGCTGCTTCCCGGAGGTGGACGAAGAGGGGGACAAGGCGCTGGCAGGGGTTCTGCGCGGCGCCGCCGAAGCCCTGTTCGACGCCGGCGCCGTGCTGCTCGGCGGCCACTCGGTGCGCGACCCCGAGCTGAAGTTCGGCCTGTCGGTCGTCGGCGAGGCCGATCCCAAGCGCCTGCTCACCAACGCCGGAGCGCGGGCGGGAGACCGGTTGCTGCTCACCAAGCCGCTCGGCACCGGCATCCTAATCAACGCCTTCAAGGCCGACAAGATCGACGAGGGCGGCCTCGAGCCCGCCCTGCTCGAGATGGAACGGCTGAACGACGTGGCGAGCCGGCTGGCCCTCGAGCACGGCGCCCATGCCGCCACCGACGTCACCGGCTTCGGCCTGACCGGCCACGCGCTGGGCATGGCCAGGGCTTCGGAGGTCGCCGTCCGCTTCATCTTCGAACGGCTGCCGGTCCACGCGGAGGTCTACCGGCTGATCAAGGCGGGGGTGACCACCGGCTGCACCGTGGCCAACGAGGAGAACGTGAGCGCCGTCCTCAGCGACTACGCCAAGCTCGACCGTATCCGGCGCGAGGTGCTCTTCGATCCCCAGACCTCGGGGGGGCTCCTCCTCGCCGTGCCCGCCGGGAACGCCCCCGCCCTGCTCGCCGCGCTGCTCGCCAGCGGCCATCAGGCGGCCGATGTCGGCGAGGTGCTGGAAGGCCCGGCGCGGATCGAAGTGACCTGAGCTACACCCCCAACTGCTGCTTCAGCTCCTCCAACTCCGCCGCCAGCCGCTCGACGATCTCCTCCAGATGCTGTACCCGGGAGGCGAGGCCCGGCCTGGGGGGCGCGGACGGATCGGCGGCGGCCTCGAAGATCTCCTCGGGCTCGGGCTCCGGGGACGCCTCTCCCACCAGATGAGTCCAGCGCGCCTCCTTCTGGCCGGGCCGGCGGGGGAGCTCCATCACCAGCGGCTCGTCGTCGGCGGCCAGGCGGCGCAGCGCCTCCTCGGTCTCCTCCAGCGAGGCGAAGGGGTGGAGGCGCTCGCTGCGGGTGCGCAGCTCGCCCGCCGTCTGCGGACCGCGCAGCAGCAGGAGCGTGATCAGCGCCTTGCCCGCGCGGTCCAGCCCCCAGCGGCGCACCACGCTCTGCTGCCAGCGCTCCGTGCGCGCCCCCTCCGAGCGCCAGGCGAGCACCTCCTGCCGCATCCAGTCGAGGGCGGTGACCACCTGGTTCTCGGTGAGCTGCATCACCGGCTCACGGTTCGTCTTCTGATTGCAGGCGGCGATCAGGGCGTTGATGGTCATCGGCACGGTCTCGGGGTTCGTCTGCTCCTTCTCCAGAAGCGAGCCGAGCACCCGGGCCTCCACGGCATCGAGCTTTCTTGGAATGCGCGTCGACATCCCCGGATCTTACCGGATGGCGTCCTCTTGATTTCTGTCCGCGGAGATGCCATAGTCTTTGAAAATACCGAGTGGCACACAGAAAAGGTTGGTAGCGGTTTCACGAAGATTGCCCTGCCATAGATACATTCCCCCGCAGCAACCGACTCAGGTGCATACCTTGCCAGATACGACGCGGATCGCCCGGACTCCAAAGTAGCGAGAGGACTCAGCAGACCCGGACAGCGAACCGAGCGCGACACGCTCCCGAAGCGCACTCCTGCAGCAAGGCAATGCCAGAGGAGAGAGCCGGCCGGAGCTTCTCGATGGAAGCCAATGATTTGGCCCCCTTGTGGGGTGGAGGATGCCGTCTAAACCGCGGCAAGAACAACAACCCTGTTTCATGTTGCAAGGAGCAAACGTATGTCTGAGCAAGGTACCGTGAAGTGGTTCAACGACGCCAAGGGCTATGGATTCATCGTGCGGGAGCGCGGTGCGGACGTCTTCGTCCACCACGCCTCGATCATCGCCGAGGGGTTCCGTACCCTGGCCGAAGGCGATCGCGTCAGCTTCGAGGTGGTCGAGGGCCCGAAGGGTCTGCAGGCCAAGAACGTCGTCAAGATCTCCTGAGCCGCTTCTCGTCTCGATAGCCACGCCCTGCCGGTCCCGCCGGCGGGGCGTTGTCGATTTCAAAACACCCTCCCGGAATCCCCAAACCCTGCCACGGGTTACAATCCCCGTCCGATGATCGAGATTGGCTCCCTCCGTATCGACCCGCCGCTCTGGCTCGCGCCCATGGCCGGGGTGACCGACCGCGACTTCCGCCTGATCGTGCGGCGGATCGGCGGCATCGGCGTGGTGACGATGGAGTTCATCTCCTCCAAGGCGATCGTCAGCGGCAACAAGCGGACGCGCGAGATGATGCACTTCAGCGCCGAGGAGCGGCCGCTCTCGATCCAGATCTACGGCTCCGACGTGGCCACCATGCGCGAGGCCGCCCTGGTCGTCGAGGAGCTCGGGGCCGACATCTGCGACATCAACATGGGGTGCCCGGCCAACAAGGTGCTCAAAGGGTGCGCGGGCGCCGCCCTGATGGGGGACCTCAAGCTCGCCGAGTCGATCGTCCGCACCGTGCGCGACGCCATCACGATTCCGCTGACCGTCAAATTCCGGCTCGGCCTCGACGACTGCCGCCGCAACTACCTCGAGTTGGGGAAGATCTGCGAGGCCAACGGCGTCGCCGCCGTCGCGATGCACGCCCGTACCGCCCGCCAGATGTTCGCCGGCGAGGCCGACTGGAGCCATCTCGCCCGGCTCAAGGAGACCCTCGGGATTCCGGTGATCGGCAACGGCGACATCAAGGAGCCCGAGGACGCCCTGCGCATGCTGGCCGAGACCGGCTGCGACGGCGTCATGGTTGGCCGCGGCGCCACCCGCAACCCCTGGATCTTCCGGCAGATCGCGGCCCGCCTGGAAGGGAGCCAGATGGGCGAGGCGACCCTCGCCGACCGCCGCGACCTGATCCTCGAGCACTTCCGCATGGTGGCCGAGCGGGAAGACTCCCTGTTCGCGCTTCACAAGCTGCGGAAGTTCACCGGCTGGTACACCCACGGCCTGCCCAACGGCCGCAAGCTGCGCCAGGCGATCAACCAGATCCCCGACGTCCCGGCCTTCCTCGCCACGGTCGAGGCGTTCCTCGGCGAGATCCTCATCGAGGAAGCCGCCGCCTGAGCCATCTTTTTTCCCGGCCGCCGCGTATCCTCTTCTCGAGAGGGGAAAACCGGGATGACGACTTCAAAACGACGGATCGAGCGCCTGATCTTTGTCTTCAGCGCCGACGCGGGCACCTTCAACGCATTCCTCGACAGCGCCAAGAAGTTCCTGAAGATCAAGGGCTGCACCCTGTGCTCGATCACCCACGGCCTCGCCGGCGAGAAGTCGGAGTGGCGCGACTGCAAGGAGGAGATCGGGCTGCCGGTCGACTACGTCCACCGCGACGAGCTCTCGGGAGAGCTGCGGAGCATCGTCGGTGACAAGCTCCCCTGCGTGGTGGCGCAGACCGGCAACGACCTCGTCCTGCTGCTCGCTCCCGACGTCCTGGAGCGCTGCCAGGGGAGCGTCGCCGACCTCAAGGGTCGGCTCAGCTACTTCGCCTCGATCAACCGGCTCGAAATGCCTCCGCTGGTCCAGATCTGACCGGCGCCTCGCCTCTGGGCTATGCTTCGACCCATGGCGGTGGAGCACGCGATCGGCATGGACGTCCCTCCGGCGGAGGCCCTCGCGGCTCTCCGGCGGACAGCCGAGGATCTGGGAGCCGAGTTCCAGGCCGACGGCATGGGCGGCAAGCTCCACCTCCCCGTGCTGGCAGGGCTCCGCAGGGGGCTCGTCAGCGGCGACGTCGA
This sequence comes from Thermoanaerobaculia bacterium, assembly GCA_039918595.1. GTDB lineage: Bacteria > Acidobacteriota > Thermoanaerobaculia > Multivoradales > UBA5704 > DATARR01. The sequence continues at coordinate 2,382 of JBDSHF010000172.1, read as the reverse complement.
GATCCTGCCGGCCGAGGGGGGCTCGCGGCTGATCTTCCGGCCGGAGACCGCGATCTACCACGTCCAGACCCAGGCTGTGGTGATCCTCCTCCTCGCCACCGCGGGCGGCCTGCTCACCGTTTTCTGGCCCTTCTTTCCCGGTCTGCTGCGGGTGGCCCCCTTCGGCGCCCTGATCGCCCTCGGCGGCTGGTTCCTGGTGATCTCGCGCCTGCGCACCAGCGGCCCGGACGAGTTCCTGGAAGCCGTCGCGGCGCGGGAATGACCGCCACCCCCATCCTGGTTTATACTCCTGCAAGCAGTACGGTTCTTTGGCAATTTGGGGGTGTACCGGTTTCGACGGGGAACAAAGCGGAGCAGTGGGCGGCGTGTCGAGCTTCCGCTCGTAACACTGGAAAAATAACTGCGAACGATAACTTCGCCCTCGCGGCCTAAAAAGGGCTCGTGACGTTCCGATGGTGGGCCTTGATTCGCGGCGCCCACCGGAACGACGCTAAAGCGGATCAATGGGTGCGGCTGCCTTGTGACGCATCCTGATATAAAGCAAGGCTGGCTGCCGTGCCAGGTTGGCCTTCTTCCAGAGCACGGTGGCGAGACTTAGAATAGAGGGATACACACGTAGATGCTCCTGATACGCGTTTCTCGGACGTGGGTTCGATTCCCACCACCTCCACCAAAGCCTTCCTTTCAGATTTTCGATCCGTCAGATAAATTCAATCGTTCCATTCATCTCATCCGAATCCAGGATGGCGTGAATCAGGACCAAGCGGGAAATGAGATCGCCAATCGTGCGGCTTCCCGGCACGTAATAGGCGATCCCACAATGCGGGCGCCCTTCGCGCGCCAGACGCAGGAAGTCCGCATCCTGAGTGATGAGGACGCGGCCTTCCCGCTGAGCGAAGGCGAGTTGATCGAGATCGTCGGAGCTGAGGAGCTCGGATTCCGGGGTCGTGGTGACGTCGATCTTCCGCCGACGGAGCCCGTCAGCGATCGCTATCCCCACACATTCGTCGAGGTGAAAACGAATCTCAGCCGGCACGGCGGCGCTGAAGCTTCTCTTGGAGGAGGCTCGGCGTGCTCCGCCTCACCTCGTCGGCAAAGCGCCGCTCTTCCTCGATATCGCGCTGAATCTCATCCCGATGGTCGAAGTAGTAGGCGAGGGCGGCATGGGTATCCGCCAGGGTGATGCCGGGATAGAAGGAGACGATCTCGTCCGGGGACATCCCCTGCTGCTCGTGACAGACGACGAGATCCATGACCCGGATGCGATGGCCCGCGATCCTGGGCTTGCCGCCGCAGATTCCCGGCGTCGCGTCGATGTGTTCCTTGATGACGGCCAGCATCCGATCTTCCTCTTCTATGAACTGAGTATAACCGACTCGTTCAGGATCTCTCGAACGCCGCCGCGATGTTCCGTTCATACGGGGCTTCCAGCACCCCGACCTCGGTGATGATCGCCGTGATCAGCTCCGCGGGAGTTACATCGAACGCGAAGTTGAGGGCCGAGGTGCCGTCCGGGGCCACGCGGGTGCCGAAGACCTCGGTGACTTCGATCTCCTTGCGCTCTTCGATCGGAATGCCGGCGCCGTTCGGCGTCGCGCGATCGATCGTCGAGAGCGGTGCGGCGACATAGAAGGGGACCTTGTGGCGGTGGGCGAGGACGGCCACCGTATAGGTTCCGATCTTGTTGGCGGTGTCTCCGTTGGCCGCGATGCGGTCGGCGCCGACCACGATGCGATCGACGAGACCTTGCGACATCAGGGCGCCGGCGCTGTTGTCGGTCACCAGGCGGAAGGGGATGCCGAGCTTCTTGAGCTCCCAGGCGGTGAGGCGCGCTCCCTGCAGCAGCGGCCGGGTCTCGTCCACCCAGACCTGATCCAGCTTCCCCGCCTTCCAGACAGACTGGATCACCCCGAGCGCCGTGCCGTACCCCGCCGTGGCGAGCGCGCCGGTGTTGCAGTGGGTGAGCACCCGCGAACCGGCCGCGAAGAGGGTGGCGCCATGCTCGCCGATCCGGCGGTTGGCCCGGATGTCCGCGGCGTGAAGCTCCTGCGCCCAGGCGAGGAGCGCCGCCGCCACCACCGCCGGCCCGCGGCCGGCGTTCGCCGCGAAGACGCTCCGCCCCCGCTCCAGCGCCCAGCGCAGGTTGACCGCCGTCGGCCGTGTGCCCCCGAGCAGCGCCGAGACCTCCTCGAAACGCTCTTCGAGCTTCTCCGGATCGCGCACCGTCCGCAGACCCAGCACCAGGCCGTAGGCGGCCGCGACCCCGATCGCCGGCGCGCCTCGCACCGCCAAGCGGCGGATGGCGTCCGCCACCTGCTCGGGGGTTTCGCAGTCGATCCAGACCTCTTCGACGGGAAGGAGCGTCTGCTCCAGGAGCCGGAG
>JBDSHF010000171.1:0-13564 GCA_039918595.1 Thermoanaerobaculia bacterium | reverse complement strand
AAGACGCCGAAGCCGCGCAGCTCGATCCGCTTGCCGTCGCAGAGCGCGGTCTTCATAGCCTCGATGATGGTGTCGACGGCCTGCGCCGCCTTCACCCGGGGTACATCCGTGATTTCCGCGACGCGGTCGACGATGTCCGACTTGATCATTGCGGCTCCGAAACGGGGGCGAGTCTAACAACGGGTTTCAAAGGGTGTCAACAAGTATCATATTTTACTGGGACTTGGCCTCGCCGCGCTGGCGGTTGGCGAGGATGCAGCGCTCGACGGCGCTGGTGGCGGCGTTCATCAGGCGCTGCATCTGCTGCAGCTCGACCGGGCCGCGGGTGGCGCCGTCGGCGTAAACCACCATCAGCAGGCGGTCCTTGATGCGCACCGGCAGCATCACGCAGTCGCGCGGCAGGTCCCCGCCCCAGGTGCGGGCGAGCTGGCGGTGCGCGGGCATCGGCGGCAGGGGGCCGAGATAGAGAGTGCTGCCGTGGCGCAGGTTGAGGAAGAGCGAGGGCTGGTCGAAACCGATCGAGAAGGCGGCGAAAGCCTCGCGGTCGATCCCCGTGCCGTGCACGCGCCAGCCGTTGATCCGCTCGCGGGTCACCTGGAAGATGGCGGCGCGGCGGTGGTCGCGGCCGAGGAAGCCGAGGAGGACGCGCGCCACCTCCTCGAGGTCGGTCGCCTTCCCCAGCGCGGTCTCCACCTCATCGAGACTGGCCGGGACCGGCAGCGACCGGTCGGTGGAAGCGGGCTCCACCCAGGCCACGGCGCCCAGATCGGCCCGCTCCTCCGGCGTCAGCGAGACGCTCCGCGACCGTAGCGGCGGCGCCACAGGGGCCGCGGCGGGGACGGCTTCGGCCGCCACCACGGTGGCGGCGACCGGCGCCGGCATCGGGGCTGGGTCTGGAGCCGGGGCCGGGGGAGCGGCGGGCGGCGGCTGGTCGGGCTGCGGCCACAGCATCTCGACGCTGGGGAACGCGGCAACGGCCGCCGCCGCCCCCGGCTGCGGGCGCGGCGGCAGCGGCTCCAGCTCGGGCAGGAGGGGAGGGGGCTGGATCTTCGGCGGCGCCGCGAGACGGTTGTCGAAGGGGCTGTCGAGCGACGGCAGCAGCTCGCCCACCGGTTCGGTACGCGCGGGGGCGGGCTTCTCCCAGAGGAAGCGGGCGCGGTTCAGGCGGTCGAGCACCATCCCGAAACGCGAGGGGCATTCCTCGTGGTAGTACTTGTCGAGCGCCTCCATGACGCGGAGCTCCTCGGCGACGTAGACCTTGACCCGCTTGCCGGAGGCGAAGGCGATCTCGTCCTGCGCCGAGAGGTTGCGCGGGTCCATCAGCGCGAGGTCGAGCCGCCCCATCTCGACGCGGAAGGGGACGGCGCGGCAGCGGCGGGCGAGCTTCTCGGGGATCAGCGCGAGCACCTCGTCGGGGACCCCCCGCAGATCGTCGGCCGCCGCCGAGGGGACGCCGAGCTGCTCGGAGAGCCCCTTGAGCAGCAGCTCCTCGGAGATCGCGTCCATCTCCAGCAGGCAGGTGCCGATCCGGCCGCCGACCACGTTCTGGTTTTTCAGCGCGCGCGTCAACTGCTGGACGGTGATCCAGCCGCGCGCCACGAGAAGCTGTCCGAGCTTGGCCATGGTCAGAGGGCGTATCGTCTATCGGCGGTATCAGCGGTATCTGCGAAAAAAGAGCCTTCGAGCCGGCCTAGGGTACCCCTGGTTGCATCGAGTCTGTAACTTGTTCTGAGAGCTGTATTTAAGCGCAAGGGCGACATTATAGAGTCGGGTCGATAGCCTTGTAAAGCGCCGAGGGGCGCTGGTATCCTGCGGGTGTGAGAGTTGCTTCTTTCGCGCTTTGCGCCAGTCTGTCCCTGCTGCCCACCCTCGCCGCCGCGGCGCCTGTTCCCGCGGCAGCGATTCCGCCTGCGGCCTCCTATCAGTTCGCGCTCGGCAAGCTGCTCGCCGTCGAGGGCTCGTACGACGAGGCGATCGCCGCCTTCGAGGCCGCCGAGAAGGCCGCTCCCGACGTGCCCGAGACCGCCTACGTGCTGGTCGAGCACGCGGAGCTGCTGGATCGCATGGCCCAGTACCAGCGCAGCCAGCCCCTGCGCGACGACTCCTTGCGCAAGGCCGCGGAGAAGATCTCCCAGGCCCGCCGCCTGGCGCCCGAAAACGTCGACGTGCTGCGCTCCGCGGGGCAGATCTACATCGATCTCGCCACCATCGACCCGTCCGCCCTGGCCACCGCGCGCGACGTCCTGGAGACCGTGCGCAAGCGCGATCCGGGGGACGCGCAGAGCTTCCTCACCCTGGGGCGGATCTATCTCGATCAGAACCAGCCGGACAAGGCGGCCGAGGTCCTCCGCGAGCTGGTGAACAACCTCCCCCAGCAGCGGATGGCGTACGCCCTGCTGGTCGAGTCGCTGATGCGGGCCAACAAGCCGGACGAGGCGCAGAAGGCGCTGCAGGACATCCTCGGCCTGGACCCCAGCTCGCTGGAGGCCCGCCTCACCCTCGCCGACCTGCAGAGCCGGTCCGGCCAGACCGCGGCGGCCCTGGCGACCCTGCGCGGCGCGCCCGAGGAGGTGCGCGGCGATTCCCGGTTCAACCGCCAGCTCGCCTGGGCGCTCTACCAGAACGGCGAGCTGGACGCGGCGCTGAAGGCGCTCGACGCGGTCGCGGTTCCCGCCGCCGGCGCCGCCAACCCGCCGGGCACCGTCAGCCTGCCGGGCGCCGCGGGCGAGGCGGCGCCGGACCCCCAGCGGGGCCTCAACCTCCTGCGCGGGCTGATCTTCGCCGCCCAGGGGCGCAACGACGAGGCGATCGCCCTGATGGGCAAGATCCATGACGCCGAGCCCAAGGACACCGGGATCACCGTCACGCTGGCGCGGGTGATGCAGCGCGCCGGCCGGCACGACGACGCGGCGCGCCTGCTCGACACCCTGGCGGCCACCCTGGAGAAGGACGGCAAGGCCAAGGAAGCCCAGGAGGTCCGGCTCGAAGTCGCGCAGGTCTATTTCGACGGCAAGCGGCTGGACCAGGTGGAGGAGACCCTGCGCCCGCTGCTCACCGCCACGGATGACGGCGTCCGGCTCCAGGCCGTGTCGCTGCAGACCGAGACGCTGCTCAGGGACAAGCGCTACGACGAGGCGCTCGCGCTGCTCGGCAAGGAGAAGGACTCGCCGGCGGTGATCTCCAAGCGGGCCGAGGTGCTGTCCAAGGCCGGCCGGGGCACCGAGGCCGCGAAGCTGCTCGCCGGCATCGCCGCGGGGGACGAGAAGTCGGCGCTCGCCGCCGCCCAGACCTATCAGCGCCTGGAGAAGTACCAGGAGTCGATCCCGGTGCTGGAGAAGCTCGCCGGCAGCCATCCCGATCAGGCGGCCATGGGCTTCATGCTCGGAGCGGCCTACGAGCGCTCCGGACAGCGCGACAAGGCGATCACGGAATTCCGGCGCGTGCTCAAGATCGATCCCGATTTTCACGCCGCGCTGAACTATCTCGGCTACACTTTCGCCGAGGCAGGCACCAATCTTGATGAAGCGCTGAAGCTGGTGAGCCGGGCGGTCGCGCTCGATCCCGACAATGGCGCCTACGTCGACTCACTCGGCTGGACCTACTATCGAATCGGCCGTCCGGAGCAGGCCCGCGACTATCTCGAACGGGCCGCACGCCTCGAGCCCGAGGACGCGACTCTGCAAGAGCACCTGGGGGATGTCTATGTTGCGTTGGGGCAGAAGGAGAGGGCTAGACAGGCCTATCAGCGGTCGCTCGCGCTCGGCGGTGAGAACACTGACAAGGTCAATACCGACAAGGTCCGGCGCAAGCTGGACGATCTCGGCAAGACGGGTCCCCACCCTTAGGCTCACTCTTAAAAAAGCCGCCGGGGCCGCCGTCGCGGTCCTCGGCATGTCGCTGCTGGCCGCGGGGTGCGCTGGCGGACCCAGGCCCCGCCCGCTGCCGGCCGGCGCCCTCGCTCCCTGGGAGATCCCGCAGGCCGCCTACGGCTCGCAACGGCTCTTCCGGGTGAGCTACTCGGGTCCGGAGGGGGAAGGCTCCTTCCGGGTGACCCTGCGCCTGGTCTCGCCGGCCCGTTACCAGATCCAGGCGGTCGATCCCCTCGGCCGGTCGCTCTGGAGCCTGGACGTGACGAACGACTCCGGCCTCTCGCTCAACCACCGCAACCACACGTTCTGCACGTTCGACGGGCGCTTCGAGATCTCCGGGGCCACGCTCGGGCCGTTCCCGCTGCTGTCGCTGCCCGCGCTCCTCCTCGCCCGGGTGCCCGCCCAGCCGGCCGCGGGCTCGGCCACGGCGCAGCCGCGAGGGCGGACGTTCGATTTCTACGACGAGGCGAAACGGCACTGGTACGGCAATCTCGGCGAGGACGGGCAGGTGCTGAGCTGGACCCTCGCCGAGGGGAGCACCCCCAAGGTCTGGTGGATGCGGCGCGAGGACTGGGCGATCCTCTCCGACCGCTCCGACCGCGAGCGGAGCGTGCAGGTGCGCTGGCGCGAGGTGCTGCGGGAGAACCTCGACAAGGAGCCGCCGGTGCTCGCCTCACCCAGCGGCTACCAGCAGACCGAGTGCGGTGACCCCGACCTCTCGGACGCGCCGCCGGCCGAGCCGCCGATTTGACACTCCGGCTCCGCGCTCTTACCATGGTGCCCCCGCGCGGGGGAGGTCTGCCCGTGTGGAGGGCCGGCGAAGGGGCCGATGCCCCGGAAACGGCCGCGAGTGCTCTCCGGAGGTTCCGCCAGTATATAATGCGTGGATTGACGCCGACGCGTGTATAGAAGAGTGGCTCTCCCTCCGGCAGGCGGAGCTCCTCCGCTCGCCGTGAACAGGGATGTGGCCGGAAGATCGAGTGGTACCCCTCGGCCGTATGCCGCGGGGGGCTCACCGGTCGGGCCTTTCGTACACGCCGAGGCGCGGCCAGGGATGACCCGGAGAGGACGCGGAAAAATGGATATTACAGAGGTCAAGGTCTTTCCGATTCAAGAAGAGAAGTTGAAGGCGTTCGTTTCGATCGTCTTCGACCAGTGTTTCATGGTCAACGACATCAAGATCATCCAGGGGCGGGACGGGCTGTTCATCAGCATGCCGAGCCGCAAGAAGAAGAACGGCGAGTTCAAGGACGTCGCCCACCCGCTGAACAACGAGACGCGGCGGATGATCGAGGAGAAGGTGTTGGCCGAGTACGATCGCGAGCTGAGGGAGCGCGGCGAGGCGCCGGCGGATCGCGGCGAGCGGGCTCTGCGGGCTCCGGTCGCGAACACGGACGTCGAGGAGCCGCACAGCCTGGCTGCCGCGGCTCCGGAGCAGTCGCTGGAGGAAGTTGAAGAGCTGCACCTCCGCGACTCCTTCTGGAACGTGTAAGCTTGCGATCCCGCGCCCGGGGTCTCCCGGCCTCGGGACATGGAGGATGGGGCGTCGCCAAGCGGTAAGGCACCAGACTTTGAATCTGGTTACCGGAGGTTCGAATCCTCCCGCCCCAACCAGTTCGATTCGTCCCGCCGCATCGATTCAGGGAACGCCTTTTCAGGGGAATGCCTTTCAGGGGATCAAATGGCTGGTGAACTGAAAATTTTCGGCGGGCGCGCACACCCCGCCCTGGTCACCGAGATCTGCGAGTACCTCAACCTCGAGGCGGGCAAGATCTCGGCGTACAACTTTTCCGACGGCGAGACCTTCTGCCAGATCGACGAGAACGTGCGCGGCTCCGACGTGTTCATCGTCCAGCCGACCTGCGAGCCGGTCAACCAGAACCTGATGGAGCTGCTGATCATGCTGGACAGCTTCAAGCGCTCCTCGGCCTCCCGGGTGACGGCGGTGCTCCCGTACTACGGCTACGCGCGCCAGGACAAGAAGGACAGGCCGCGGGTGCCGATCACCGCCAAGTTGGTGGCGGACCTGATCTCCCGCGCCGGCGCCGACCGGGTGCTGACGATGGACCTCCATGCCGACCAGATCCAGGGGTTCTTCGACGTGCCGGTGGACCACCTGTTCGCCGCGCCGGTCCTGCTGGAGGCGGTGCGCGACCTCAAGATCCCCAACCTGGTCGTGGTCTCCCCGGACGCCGGTGGCGTCGAGCGGGCGCGGGCGATCGCCAAGCGCCTGGATGCCGGGCTCGCGATCATCGACAAGCGCCGCACCGCCCCCAACACGGCCGAGGTCATGCACCTGATCGGCGACGTCGAGGGTTGCAACGCCCTGGTGGTGGACGACATCATCGATACCGCGGGCACGCTGACCAAGTCGGTCGATGCCCTGAAGAGCAAGGGGGCGCAGCGGGTGCTGGCGGCCGGGGTGCACGGGGTTCTCTCCGGGCCCGCGCTGCAGCGCCTCGCCGATTCCCCGATAGAGACGGTTCTGATCACCAATACGACGCCGGTGGACGAAAAGCTCGCCCGCCTGCCGGGCAAGCTGCACCCCCTTTCGGTGGCGCCGCTGCTCGGCGAGGCCATCCGCCGGATCCACGAGAACAGCTCGGTGAGCTCCCTGTTCGTCTAGCTCCGAAAAAATAGAAGCGAGGAAACCATGAGTGACACGATGACGATCGAAGTTCAGCCCCGGGAGACGACCGGGAAGAATGCCAACCGGCGGTCCCGCGCGGCCGGCAAGATCCCCGCGGTGGTCTACGGCGGCGGCAAGGAGAGCGTGGCGATCGAGGTCGACCGCAAGACTCTCCTCGACATGTTGAAGGGGCACGCCGGCGAGAACCCGATCTTCCTGCTGAAGCTCGGGGAGAAGGACCGCCACGCGATGATCCGCCACATGGACATCAACCCGCTCAGCCGCCAGGTGATCCACGTCGACTTTCAGCGCGTGCTGATGGACCAGAAGGTCCGCGTCGCCGTGCCGGTCGAGCTGACCGGCATTCCCGTCGGCGTCAAGGTCGACGGCGGCATGCTCGACTTCGTGACCCGCGAGGTCCACGTCGAGTGCCTGCCGGGCCAGATCCCGAAGCACCTCGAGTTCGACGTCAGCGAGATGCGCATCGGCCAGCACGTCGAGGCCAAGGACCTGCAGTTGCCCGAGGGCGTGGTGCTGCTCGACGAGGCCGACAAGGTCCTCGCCTCGATCAGCCAGCCCCAAGTCGAGGAGGAAGCGGAGGTGGGGGCCGACCGCGCCGAGCCCGAGGTAGTCATCAAGAAGAAGGGCGAAGCTTAGGCTCACCCCGCCCGCATGCGCCTCATCCTCGGGTTGGGAAACCCGGGCGAGGAGTACCGCGACACCCGCCACAACGTGGGCTTCCGGGTCGTCGAGGAGCTCGCCCGGCGCTGGGAGATCCCCTGCGATCGTCTGGAGTGCAACTCCCTCGTCGGCCGCGTCGCGGTCGGCGGGGGGGACGGCGTGCCGCCGGCCGATTCGTCCGATATTCTGCTGGTCAAGCCGCAGACCTACATGAACCGCAGCGGCTATGCGGCGCGCTGCTTCGTCGAGAGCCATGACATCGAGCCGTCGGCAGTGCTGGTGGTCTACGACGAGATCAACCTGCCGCTGGGGAAGCTCCGTCTGCGCCGCGCCGGGAGCCCGGCCGGGCATCGGGGCCTCGAATCGGTGATCGAGAACCTTCGCACCGCCGAGGTGCCGCGCCTCCGCCTGGGCGTCGCCCAGGAGGAGAAGGTGGCCGGCGAGGACCTCGCCGGCTTCGTCCTCGCCCCCTTCGCCGCGGCCGAGCGGGAGACCGTCGACGAGATGATCCGCCGCGCCGCCGACGCCTGCGAGGCATGGGTGCGGGAGGGTGTGGAGGCGGCGATGGGGCGGTTCAACGGGTAGTTTTGGAGCAGGCCACCGCTTGCCTTTTCCCCCGGAGCGTGTAAAATCGCTCCCCTTGTCACCGGGCGGGCCGGTTCGCGGCACCGCCGATTCTTCAACCTCTCTGTTCCGCATTCAGCGGGACCGACCCAGGCCATAGGGAGGACAGTCACCACCCATGCGTACGTACGAGCTGATGTTCGTGGTCGACCCTCGCGTCTCCGACGAAGAAGTGGTCACCATGGCGCAGGATTACAAGAACATGATCACGGCTGGTGGATCGCAGATCACCGGCGAAGAGAACTGGGGGCGGCGCAAGCTCGCCTATCCCATCGACAAGATCACCGAGGGCAAGTACTTCCTGCTCTACGTCTCCAGCGAGGTCGGCAAGACCGCGCTGCCCGAGGTGGAGCACCGGATGCGCCAGAACGAGAAGATCTTCCGCTATCTGACGGTGCGCACCGACCAGGACCTCAAGAAGGCCGCCCGCCGGCCCCCCAGGGTGGGCCCCGAAGCGGATCGGGACCGGGAGCGGGAGGCGAGCGACCGCGATCGTGGTGACCGCGGGGACCGGGGCGATCGCGGCGACCGTGGAGATCGCGGTGACCGTGGCTATGATCGCGGCGATCGTGGTGATCGTGGCGACCGCGGTGACCGGCACTCCGAGGAGAGGGGTTAAACCATGGCACGCGCAAGAAAAGTCTTCTTCCGCCGGCGCAAGGTCTGTAAGTTCTGCGCCGACAAGATCGACTACATCGATTACAAGGACGTCAAACTCCTCCAGCAGTTCATCCCCGAGCGCTCGAAGATCCTGCCGCGGCGGATCTCGGGCACCTGTGCCACCCACCAGCGCCCTCTGCAGCAGGCGATCAAGCGCGCCCGCCATCTGGCGCTGATTCCATTCACCACGGACTAGGAGGGAAGCGTGAGAGTCATTCTGCTCAGCGATCAGCGCCACCTCGGCCACCGTGGCGAGGTAGTGGACGTCAAGCCGGGTCACGGCCGGAACTATCTCCTGCCCCAGGGGCTCGCGCTCGAGGCCACCGGCGCCAACATCAAGTACTTCGAGCACCAGCGCTCCAAGATCGACGCCCAGCACTCCAAAGAGCGCGAGGGTGCCCAGGAGATCGCCAACCGCATGTCGGGCCTGCGCATCGAGATCCCCAAGCGGGTCGGCGAGACCGACACGCTCTACGGCTCGGTCACCGCGGGGGACATCGCGGAGATCCTGGAAGGCAAGGGCTTCACCGTCGACCGCCGGCGCATCGATCTCGAGGGGGGCATCAAGACCCTCGGCGATCATCAGGTGCGGGTCGAGCTTCACCCCGAGGTGGTCGCCGAGGTGACCGTCTCGGTGGTGCGGGAAGAGTAGGCGGCTTTTTCTCCGGTTTCCGGGGCGCCGGCGCATGGAGGCGAAGGGTGACAACTCCACGGTGCCGCGCTCCCCGGGCCTCGACGACTTCCTCGTCGAGCCCACCCGCGATCTCGAGGACTGGCGATGGCTCTGGTCGGGGGACCATGCGTTCCCCATCCGCAGCCATCGCGGTCTTCTCGGCCGGCTCCTCGTCGGCTTCAAGCGCCTGCTGCGCCCCCTGGTCAAGACCCCGCAGAACGACCTCTGGGAGCGGCAGCGCACCTTCAATCTCATCCTGATCGAGCACCTGGCGCGGCTGGAAGCGGCGCGCGCCGACCATCTGCGGCGCATCGAGTACCAGGAGGCCCTCGACTCCGAGGGGATCCACGAGGTGATGCGCCACAACGACGCCCTCTTCGCCCGCGCCGACCAGAAGCTGGACCGCTACCGCCGCGAGGCGCGCGACCTGCTGGGAAGCCTGGGCGCCGCGCTGGCCACCGTCCGCTCCGCCCCCCCACCGGAAGCGAACGAGGCCGTCGAGACGATCGCCCGCGCCCATGAGGAGCACGGGTATCTGGAGCTGGAGCGGCGGTATCGCGGCACCGAGGAGGAGATCCGCGAGCGGATCGCCGCCTATCTGCCGTATCTGGAGGATCTGCCCGGGCCGGTGCTCGACCTCGGCTGCGGCCGCGGCGAGGCGCTGGCCCTGCTGCGCGATCACGGCATCGCCGGCCGCGGGGTGGATTCGAGCGAGCGCATGGTCCAGCTCTGCCGGGACCGCGGGCTGGAAGCTGAAGTGGGGGACCTCTTCGCGGTGCTCGCCGGGGTGGCGGAGGGGAGTCTGGGAGGCGTGATCTCCTTCCACGTCATCGAGCACCTGCCGGGCGCCGCCCTCGACCGGCTGGTCCGCCTCGCCGGCAGGGCCCTGAAGCCGGGCGGCGTGCTGATCCTGGAGACCCCGAACCCGCTCTCCGTGGTGGTGGCCGCCCGCAACTTCTGGCTCGACCCCACGCACGTCCGGCCGGTCCACCCCGAGAGCCTGAAGCTGATGTACGAGCTCGCCGGCTTCGATCCCGTCGAGCGGCTCGACCTCCGCCCCTTCCCGGACAGCCAGCGCCTCCCCGAGATCGAGCTGGCCACCCTGCCGCCCGAGCAGCGCCCCTTGGCCGATCTGGTCAACCGCCTGCGCGACCGGCTGGACGAGGTGCTGTTCGGGTATCAGGATTTTGGGATGGTGGGGCGGAAAAACCCTCACCCCTGACCCCTCTCCCGTCCCCTCCCGCCCTCCCTCACCGGGAGAGGGGCACCCCCGCCCTCGCTCTTATCTCCTTAAACAAACCCTGATCGGGTCTTTCTCCCTTTTCTCCCGGTGAGGGAGGGGGGAGGGGACGGGAGAAGAGGGCCGGGGTGATGAGGGCCCTACGGCGGCGGCGGCTCCGCCGGGGCTTCCTGCGGTCCCGGGGTGGACGGCGGCTCGGGGGGCGCCTGCGCCGAGGTGGTGCCGGCGGTGGTCTTGTTCGGCATGTTCTCGCCTTCCTTCGGGATGTAGAAGGACTTCTGCTGGTACCACGGCAGGTTGGCGATCGTCGACCACTGCGCGTTGTACTGCCGGTTGGGCTCGGTGCCGGAGACGAACGCCTCCTTGATCACCCGGCCGCCCTGGGCGGAGAGCAACCCCGAGTAGTACTCGATGTCGCGCAGGAGCACGCCCGGCGGCGCCTGGAAAGTGTCCCCCTTCTTCAGCCAGCCGGTGGCCAGGCCGTCCTCGGCGATCGCCCGCCAGAGCGGCAGGGCGGCGACGGCGCCGCTCATGCCGGAGCCCAGCGAGCGCTTCACGTCGTAGCCGATCCAGGTCAGGATCGTATAGTGCGGGGTGAAGCCGATGAACCAGGCGTCGGAGTAGTCGTCCGTGGTGCCGGTCTTGCCCGCGATGTCGATCGGCAGGTCGTGGATGTCGTAGGCCGTGCCGTGGTCGATGACCCCCTCCATCATGTGGGTGAGCACATAGGCCACCGCCGGAGTGGTGGCGATGTAGGTGGCGGGGAAGTGCTCGGGGAGCAGCACCTGGCCGTCCGGCTTCGAGACCTTCTGGAGCATGTAGGGCTCGATGTGCGTCCCCAGATTGGCGATCGTGGAGTAGGCCGAGGCCATCTCCAGCGGCGTCAGGTCGGCCGAGCCCAGGGCCACGCTGGGCCAGGAGGGGAGCTGCGTCTGGATGCCGGTGCGGTGAGCGAAGTCGACCACCCGCTTGCCCCCCACCAGTTGGAACAGCTTGACCGCCGGGACGTTGATCGACTGCTCCAGCGCCCGCCGCAGCGTCACGATGCCGTAATGCTTGTGGTAGTAGTTCTCGGGCCGGTAGCTCAGGCGCCCGTCGGCACCGGTGAACGAGGTGGGAGCGTCGAGCAGCGTGTCGGAGGGGGTCCACCCCGCCTCGATGGCCGCGCCGTAGACGAAGGGCTTGAACGACGAGCCCACCTGCCGGCGCGCCTGGGTGATGCGGTTGAACTTGTTACGGTCGAAGTCCCAGCCGCCGACCATGGCGCGGATGGCGCCGGTCTGGTTCTCGATCACCACGGCGGCGGACTCCATCTTAGGCTGCTGCTCGAGCATCAGCCGGGGCTCGGCCGCCGCTACGGCCGTGGCCGTCGCCGCTGGCTTCGTCTCGCCGGGCTTGCTCGCCGCCGCCGTCTTGGCCGCCGGGATCTCGAAGCGGAACCAGGCCACCGAGCCGCGCTTCAGGAGAGCGACCGGCTGGCGGCGGTTGGTCCAGGCGATCCCCTCGGGGCCGAGGGTGTAGGTCCCCTTGGCGATCTTGACGCTGGCGCTCTTCGGTCCCGACTCCAGCACCAGCCCCTGATACCAGCGGCCGGGCACGATCCGGGACTGCCCCCAGGTCGGGAGCTGCTGGCCGGCGATGTCGGCCTCCTTGATCTCGGCGATCGGACCGCGCCAGCCGCGGCGGTGGTCGATCTTCAGCAGTCCGGCGTGGATGGCCTGCTGCGCCGATTTTTGGATCTGCGGATCGAGCGTCGTCTGCACCTGCAACCCCTCGGTGTAGAGGCTGTTGGCGCCGTAGCTCGTCTCCAGGGACTTCCGCACGTCCTCAGCGAAGTAGGGGGCGAAGCTCTCCTCCTGCTCCTGGGGCTCGACCAGGATCGGCTGCTTCACCGCCCGGTCGTACTCCTCCCGGCCGATGTACTTCTCGTCCAGCATGCGCCGCAGCACGCGGTCGCGCTGGCGGAGCATCAGATCCGGCGTGCGGTAGGGGCTGTAGTGGCTGGGGGCGGGGATGATGCCGACCAGCAGGGCGGCCTCGGGGAGCGTCAGCTTCGCGGCCGGCTTGTCGAAATAGTAGCGGGAGGCCGCCTCCACCCCGTAGTTGCCGTGGCCGAGGTTGACCAGGTTCAGATAGAGGGTGAGGATCTGCGACTTGGTGTAGTTCTTCTCCAGCTCGACGGCGACGAACGCCTCCTCGACCTTGCGGCGCCAGGTGCGCTCGCGGGAGAGGAAGACGGTGCGGGAGAGCTGCATGGTGATCGTCGAGGCCCCTTCCTTCACCCGGCGGGCCCGGAAGTCGGCGAGCGCGGCGCGGCCAATGCCCAGCGCGTCGATGCCGCCGTGCTGAAAGAAGTTGGAGTCCTCGGAGGCGACCAGCGCCTGCTCCATGACCTGCGGCATCTCGTTTTCCTTCAGCATCACGCGGCGCTCGCGGGCGAAGGTGGTGAAGACGTTGCCGTTCTTGTCGTAGAGCTGGGTCACCAGGTTCGGCGTAAAGGTGGCGAGCGACTCCACCCGCGGCACGTGAATGGCCGCCGCGATCCCGACGCCGCTGATGGCGCCGATCAGCAGGGTGGCGAGCACCGGCCAGATCCAGCGCAGCAGGCGCCGGGACCGGCGGCGGGGCGGGGCGGAGACGGACGGGGGGCGACGCTCGGCGAGAGGTTCGTACTCCATGAGGGCATTATAGGGTTCCTCGCCCGCGGGTTGGCTTTCGGAATCCCCCAATGATAGAAAGAGGTTGAGTTTTCTGGCGTTTCTACCCGGCACGGAGACCCTCATGGAACCCCCTCGCCTCGAGCCCGCTCCCCCTCCCGCGTCCCCGTTCGATCCGGTCGCCCGTCCGGTGAAGGGGGGCTGCCCCAAGCCGCTGGTCTTCGGCTGCCTCGGCCTGCTCGTGCTGGCCGGCCTGGTGCTCGTCGGATTCTTCCTGTACGCCGGGACGCACGTCGGCAAGCTGCTCCAGTTCTCCCTCCGCCAGTCGGAGGCCAGCATCCTCGCGCAACTCCCCAAGGACGTGACGCCGGAGGAGCAGCAGCGTCTCCGCGCCGCCTTCCAGGGCGCCCGCGAGCGCGCCCTCAAGCCCGGCAACATGCAGGAGATCGCCGAGAGCAGCCAGCAGCTCCAGCTCAAGATGCTGGCGACCATCCGCAAGGGGCAGAACCTGACCCGGAAGGACGTTCAGGA
>JBDSHF010000170.1:0-2529 GCA_039918595.1 Thermoanaerobaculia bacterium | reverse complement strand
TGGGTCGTCACGTCCGTGCTGCCGAGGAGAGTCGTGGTGTAGATGCCGAGCTCGCCGAAGCCACCGCCGGCGCCCACATAGAGGACCGGGACCTTGATCTGCGCCAGGCGGTCATCGAAGGGCACGTCGTGCTGGCCGCAGGTGGCCTTGTCGGCGTCCGCCAGCTCCCGGTTGGGCTGGCAGGGAGCGGCGGCGATCTCGAAATGGAACAGGTCCTGCTCGCCGGAGTAGAGCAGGCCGGAAGGCGCGCCCTGGGCGTCGAAGGTGCCGCCCGTGAAGTGGTAGAACGGCGCCGGCTCCAGGCCGCCGAGCAGCGCGAACGTCTCCTCCCCCACGAACAGGCCGGCCTGCCGGTTGGTGAACCCCGGGAGAATGGCCGAGGCCCCGTTGGGATCGGCGACCGCCGCCGCGCCGATCGCCTCGATCAGCCCTCCGGAGGTCGCCGCGTAGCTCCCCTGGGCGATCGCAGCCTCGGTGGCCTGCTCGCGCCGGCAGGCCCGGGCCTGGAGCTCCGGCACGTCGGTCTTCAGGTAGATGTCCACCGGGATGAACCCCTTGACCTGGCGCAGGGCAGAAGGCAGCCGGGTTTCGTCATTCAGATAGGCATAGCCGATCTGGCCGCCGCGGCTCCAGCCGAGGAGGAAAATCTTGCCGAGGCCGCTGCCGGTGAGGGCCCGGGTGACGCGGGCGACACCGATCGCGGCGCCGAGGTCGTGGGCGTCCCGCTCGATCCCCCAATCCTTCATGAACGAGAGATCGGTCACGCTCGCCGGCACGAAGGTCCAGCGGTAATCGATCCCCCAGACGTCGATCCCGTTCTCGGCGAGGAAGACGGGGATGGGCTTGGCGCCGGTCAGAAAGGCGGCGCGGAAGTTCCAGATATCACCGGCGGCGAGGAACACCGCCCGCGGAGCGTGGACCGGCGCGTTCGGAGCCGTCTCCTTGACCACACGGTGGACGCCGATCTGGTCGTAAGGTCCGGAGCCGACGCGGACCGTGAAGAAGTATTCGGCCACATCGGCGGTGAGGGCGCGGCGCTGGATGGCCGAGACCGGCGAGGCTGCGGCGCCGGGGGCGATCCGGGCGGCGGCGAGCGCGGGCAGCGCGAGAGCTCCGGCGAGGAGCAGCAGGGTCGCTCTCTTTCCGAGCATGGGATGGAGCCTCCTTGAGTGAATCCGCGCGATGAACGTCCGTGACGGGACGATCCCCTCATGATTGTGCGGGATACCTGGGAAAGGGAGACGGGCTCGCCGCCCGGGATTGAAATCCCCGGCTACCGACGGTCGTCCTCCGGACTTGATTCTGGAGTCCCGGCCAGGGACGTTCGTGGGTAGCCCGGGATTTCAATCCCGGGCAGGGGCGAGTTCCTACTGCACCTGCTCCTTGGTCTTCAGGAGCTTCAGGTTCGGCCACTCCTCGCCGGTCGTCTTCAGGTGCCAGGCGTTTCTGGCCAGGAAGACGGGGGAGCCGTTGTGGTCCTCGGCCATGGCGGCGTGGTTGGCGTTGGTGAACTTCTTGAGGAGCTGGTGGTCCTCGGTGTCCACCCAGCGGGCGGTGAACAGGGTCGTCCCCTCGAAGTGGACCGGGATGTTGTACTCCGTGCGGATGCGGTCCGCCAGCACGTCGAACTGCAGGGCGCCGGCCACCCCGACGATCCACTCGTTGCCGAACGTCGGCCGGAAGACCTGCGCCGCGCCCTCCTCGGCGAGCTGGAGCAGGGCGCGGCCGAGGTGCTTCGAGCGCATCGGGTCCTCGGCGCGCACCTTCTTCAGCAGCTCCGGCGCGAAGCTCGGGATGCCGGTGAAGCGCAGCTCCTCCCCTTCGGTCAGCGCGTCGCCGATCCGCAGGTTGCCGTGGTTCGGAATGCCGAGGATGTCCCCGGCCCAGGCCTCCTCCGCCAGCTCGCGCTCGCGGGCCAGGAAGAGGACCGGATTGTGGATCGACATCGTCTTGCCCGAGCGGACGTGGAGCAGCTTCATGCCGCGCTCGAAGCGCCCCGAGCAGAGGCGGACGAAGGCGATGCGGTCGCGGTGCTTGGGGTCCATGTTCGCCTGGATCTTGAAGACAAATCCGGAAAACGGCTTGTGGTCCGGCGGCAGCAGCGTGCCGTTGACGACCCGGCCCTGCGGCGGGCGCGAGCGCTCGAGGAACGAATCCAGCAGTAACTGCACGCCGAAGTTATTGATCGCGCTGCCGAATAGCACCGGCGTGAGCTTGCCTTCCAGCACGGCCTTGGCGTCGAAAACCGATCCCGCCGCCTTGAGCATCTCCAGCTCGTCGACGATGGTTTCGTACACCGCCTCGCTGACGGATTCGCGCACGGCCGGCGCACTCAGGTCCATGATCTTCACCGGCGCGCGATACGCTCCGCCGACGGTTCGCTGGAAGAAATGCACCTGCTCGTTCAGCCGATCGTACACGCCGGCAAAATCCGGCCCCGTGCCCAGCGGCCAGTTCATCGCGAACGCGTGAATGCCCAGCACCGATTCCAGTTCGTCCATCAATCCCAGCAAATCGCGCGTGGGGCGA
>JBDSHF010000169.1:0-11310 GCA_039918595.1 Thermoanaerobaculia bacterium | reverse complement strand
TGATGGAAGTCGACGCGCCAGGTCAGGGCCGAAGGCGGCAGCGCGCCGTCCTCCGCGTCCGTGGCGCTCCCCCGGAAGGCGATCGTGTCGCCGCCGCTGTAGAGCGTGCCCGCCGCCGGAGCGGCGATCGTCACCGTGGGGCGGTGGCCGTTGACGACCGTGAGCCGCGCCGCCCGGCTGGTCACCTTGCCGGCGGCGTTTCGCACGATGACGCTGAACAGCGCGCCGTCGTCGGCGAGGGTGGCCGCGGGGAGCCTGTAGCTCGCTGCCGTTGCGCCCGGGATGGGCGTGCCGTTGCGCCGCCACTGATAGGTGAACGGCGGCGCGCCGTTGACTTCCACCGAGAGCTCCGGCGACTCGCCGGCCGCCACCTTCTGATCCACCGGCTGGGTCGTGATCGTCGGCGCCTGGCTCCCCGTGTAGCGGATCTGGTAGACCTCGCCGTTGCGGTGCGCCAGGTAGAAGAGGCTGCCGTCATCGCCCACGATCAGGCCGACCGGAAAGACGATTCCGCTCGCGAACGTGGAGGTCTCCCCGGTCGCGGGATCGAGCCGCCGGATCCAGCCGTTGCAGTAGTCGGAGAAGAAGTACTTCCCCCGGTAATCCTCCGGGAAGGCCGCCTCCGCCGGATCGTAGAAGGCGCCGCCGGTGATCGAGCACCCCTTCTCGGGGCCGCTGCCGTGCGGGTAGGCGAACAAGGGGGCGCGGAACCGCGGATCGGTCGACGGCCCCTCGACCACCGGCCAGCCGTAGTTCGCTCCCGCCACCCCCTCGTTGATCTCCTCCCAGGAGTGGTCGCCGACGTCGTTGACGAACATCCTCCCGGTGCCGGGTTGGAAGGTGAAGCTGAAGGGGTTGCGGAACCCGAGCGCCCAGATCGCCTGCGCCGTGCCGGTGGTCCGGGTGTAGAACGGGTTGTCGGCCGGGATCGAGCCGTCCCGGTTCAGGCGCAGGATCTTGCCGAGCGGGTTGGCCAGGGTTTGGGCGTTCGCGGCGATGTAGTTCTCGCCCACCGAGGCGTAGAGCTTGCCGTCCGGCCCGAAGCGCAGGGTGCCGGAGTTGTGCCAGTAGGTGGTGAGTTGGGGCAGCTCGATCAGGATCTTCTCGCTGCCGGGGACCGCCTGGTCGCCGTCCGCCGTGAACCGGCTGATCCGGTTGTGGATCTTGGGGTAGCGGACGGTGTAGTAGATGTAGAGATAGCCGTTGTTCTCGAAATCGGGGTCGAAGGTGACCCCCAGCAGCCCGCGCTCGCCGTCGCCGATGACCGACACCTTCAGGAACGGGTTCGGCAGCAGGGCGCCGTTCTTGATGATCCGCAGCCGGCCCTTTTTCTCGCAGACGAACAGGCGGCCGTCCGGCGCCATCGAGATCGCCGTCGGCTGATCGAGCCCCGACGCGATCTGGGTCTCGACGAATCCTGGCGGCAGGGTGGCGGCCCGCGTGGTGGCGCCGGAGGCGGCGAAAGTGAGCAGGGTGAGGAGGAGCAACGAGACCGAGATGTGATTTCGAGATGGCATGACGGCGGATTTTAGCAGCCCGGGCGCCAAACCCGGCCGCGCCCCGTCAGGAGATCCAGGCGAACGCTTGCCGGATCTCGTCCCGCAGGGCCGGCCATTCGAGGGGCTTGGCGAGGAAGGCGAAGGCGCCGGAGCCGAGGGCGCGCTCGCGCAGGGCGTCGTCCATGTGGCCGGTGATCAGCACGATCGGGAGCTCGGGGTCGGTCTTCGCGAGGTGCCGCTGGAGGTCGAGCCCGTTGGCGTCCGGCAGGACGACGTCGAGCACCAGGCAGGCGGGGGCGTCGGACCGGCGGTAGGCGAGGAACTCGCGGGCGGTCGAGAAGGACTTCACGTCGAGGCCGGAGAGCCGGAAGAGCTCCCCCAGGTCCCGCCGGACCGACGGGTCGTCGTCCAGCAGCAGGACGGACTTGCGGGGGGCATTGCCGGTCTCCCGATCCGAGGAGCCGGGCGAGTAGAGGAGAGAGCCGCTGGGCCGGTGGAAGGTTCCCACTGACCCCGAGGTCGATCCGCAACGCGAGACATTCATGATGACCGTCCTTGATTCCGAGGCCGCCCGAACAAGCGCAGGTCGTCCATTTTAGATCTTTTAGAGATAGATGGCAATCGTTGGAAGAGCCGATGGCAGGACTGGCACGTCCATTGAAGACAGGAAGAGGCGAGGAGGACACGATGGAAATCGACGTCAAGCACGATGAACGGGCGGGCAAGTACTACGCCGTGATCGACGGCCGGGAGGCGGTCTGCGAGTACGGGCCGGCCGGCGAGGGGCGGCTCAACTTCTTCCACACCTACGTTCCCAACGAGCTACGCGGCAAGGGGGTCGCGGACGAGCTCGTGCGCGTCGCCCTGGACGACGTCCTCGCGCGCGGGCTCAAGGTCGTCCCCTCCTGCTGGTTCGTCCGCGTCTACATCGACCGGCACGAAAAATACAAGGCGGCGCTGGCAGGTTGACGCTGGCAGGTTGGGATATCCTGCGCGTCGCCATGCAAATCGAAGACATCGTCCAGATCCAGGAGCGCTTCCGGAGCGAGCTCGGGGCCGTCACCGACCTCGCCCGGCTCGATCAGGTCCGGCGCGACTACCTGGGAAAAAATAGCGGCCTCAAGGCCGCGCTCAAGGATCTCCGCGGCGTCCCTGAGGAGAGCCGGGCCCAGTTCGCCAAGCTGCTGAACGACACCAAGGCGAGCCTCGAGGCCGAGCTCGACGCCGTGAAGCTGCGCCTCGACGAGCTGAGCCGCCGGACACAGATCGAAGCGGAGTGGGTGGACCTCTCGATGCCCGGGATCGCTCCCCGCCGCGGCGGGCGCCATCCGGTGACCGAGGTGGAGTACCTCTGCCTGGGGGTCCTCCGGCAGCTCGGTTTCAAGCTCGAGGCCGGCCCCGAGATCGAGACGGAGTTCTATAACTTCGACGCCCTCAACATCCCGGCCCACCACCCCGCGCGCGACATGCAGGATACCTTCTTCGTCGACGGCGGGCTCCTGCTGCGCTCCCACACCACCCCGGTACAGGCGCGCACGCTCGAGCAGCGGCCGCCGCTGCCGATCAAGATCGCCTCTGCCGGCCGGGTCTACCGCAACGAGGCGGTCGACGCCACCCACATGCCGATGTTCCATCAGCTCGAGGGGTTCTGGCTCGACACCGACCTCACCTTCGCCCACCTCAAGGGGATTCTCCGCTTCGTGGTCCAGGGGCTCTACGGCGACGAGCGGCGCTTCCGCTTCAAGCCGAAGTACTACCCCTACACAGAGCCGTCGATCGGCATGGACATCGAGTGCGCCACCTGCCACGGCACCGGCTGCTCAGCCTGCCACGGCGCGGGATGGGTGACGATCATCGGCGCCGGCATGATCCACCGCAACGTGCTGCAGACCTTCGGCTACGACCCCGACGAGGTGAGCGGCATCGCCTTCGGCTGGGGGACCACCCGCATGGCCTCGCAATGGATCGGCCTCGGCCGCATCAAGAGCCTCTACGAGCAGGATCTCCGGTTGCTGCGGGCGATCCACGGGGGTGACCAATGAGGATCTCCCTGAATCACCTCCGGCGCTACTGCCCGGCCCTGCCGGCGAGCCCGGTCGAGGTGCGGAATCTGATGGACGACGTCGGCCTCGAGGTCAAACGGATGGAGGATGACGGCGACGACCCGGCGGTCGTCCTCGAATTCCTCGCCAACCGGGGCGATCACCGCTGCTACGCCGGGATCGCGCGGGAGATCGCGGCGCGCCTCGAGGGGCCGCTGCTGCTGCCGCCGGTGCTGACGCTCACCGCCGGCGAATCCCCCGTCCCGCTGCGGATCGAGACCGATCTCTGCCTGCTCTACACGGCCACGCTGATCGAGGCGGGACCCGCGGGGGGCACCCTGCCCGACGAGGTCCTGCATCCGCTGATCGCGGCCGAGATGCAGTCGGTGAGCCCCTGGGTGGACGCCACCAACATCGCCAACCTGGAGCTGGGGCAGCCCACCCACGTCTTCGATGCCGACGCCATCGTGGGCGGCATCACCGTCCGCCTCTCCCGCCAGGGGGAGCGCGCCTGGCCGCTCTTCCAGCCGGAGCCGATCACCCTCGACGAGGGGATCCTGGTGATCGCCGACGACGAGAAGATCCTCGGCATCGCGGGGGTCATCGGCTGCGAGGACTCCAAGGCGACCGCCGGCAGCCGCCGGCTGCTGCTCGAAGCCGCCGCCTTCGATCCGGTCGCCGTGCGCAAGGGCGCCCGCCGGCTGCGCCTCTCCACCGACGCCTCGGCCCGCTTCGAGCGCGGCGGCGACTCCTCGCTGCCGCTGGTGGGCGCCGGCCGGGTGGCGCACCTGCTGGAGACCTGGGCCGGCGCCCATCATCGCGGAGTGGGAGTGGCCGGCGACTGGCGCGATCCCGAGCGCACGATCGCGCTCCGCCCCGACCGCGTCAGCGCCTACTTCCACCGGCCGTTCTCGGCCACCGAGATCGCCGAGCGCCTCGCCGGCTACGGCTTTACGACTACTGGCGGGCCGGAGGAGCTGACGGTGCGGGTGCCCCCCGGCCGCCTGTGGGACGTCCAGAACCGGGAGGACCTCTACGAGGAGTTGGCTCGCAACGCCGGCTACGACGAGCTGCCGCTGGCCCTGCCGGCGGTCGCCATGGGGGTCCAGGAGTCCCCCTGGGAGCGCACCAAGAAGCGGGTGGAGGAGGTGATCCTCGGCCTCGGCTTCCACGAGGTGATGACCAACGGGTTCTACAGCCGTCAGCTCGCCGAGAACCTCGGCATCGCCGAGGGGCATCCGCTCTGGGAGCACGTCGAGACCGCCAACGCCCTCGACCGCTCGTTCTCCCTGCTCAAGAACAACGGCCTCGCCCAGGCCGTCGAGGCCGCCGCGGACAACCTCCGCTTCGGCGTCGACGAGATCAGGATGTACGAGTGGACCCGCACCTTCCACCGCAACCCGGCGGCGGCCAACGGCGTCAACGACGAGCGCGAGATCCTCTGGCTGATCGCCACCGGCCCCTCCCGCGATCCGAGCTGGGCCGACAAGCCCCGCGCGGTCGACGTCTGGTATCTCAAGGGGATCGTCGAGGATCTGGCCACCGAGCTGCGGGTCCCCTTCGAGGTCACCCACCCCGACCCCGAGGCGCCGCTCTACTCGGTCCTGCACCCCTATCGCCAGGGCACGATCCTTCTCGACGGCCGGCGGGTGGGGATCTTCGGCGAGCTCGATCCGGCGGTGGCGCGGGCCTTCGGGATCAAGAAGGCGCGCCCCTACTACTTCGAGATCGAGGCCGTGGCCCTGCGCCACGAGCCGGCGCCGGTCGCCTTCTCACTCCCGCCGCTACGGCCGCCGAGCGTCCGCATGCTCGCCTTCACCCTCGGCAATCGGGTGGAAGCGGGGGAGGTCGCGGGCTGCCTGCAGCGGAACGGTCCGGACTGGCTTCGCAAGGTCTCGATCGTCGACCTCTTCGAGCACGAGGAGAACGGCGAGCCGGTGCGCACCGTCACCTTCGCCCTGGAGTACCGCAACGACCTCTCCGAGCATTCGATCGAGGAGATGAACGCGGTGAGCGAGGGGTTGGTGCGGGCGGTGGAGGGTGAGCTGGGCGGGCGGGTGCGGCTGCGGTAGGGGAGGGTCAGGGTACAGGGGGGCGGAGATCACGGGGGCGGCCTGCCCTTCGAATCCTCACCCTCGGTCCCTCTCCCAGGGGAGAGGGAGGGCCCACGATCGACAAGAACAGGTTTCCGCAAGGTTGTTTCCCCCTCTCCCTCTGGGAGAGGGGGCCAGGGGGTGAGGCCTCGAAGGGCAGGCCGCTGCCGTTTATCTCCGTCCTCCTGTATCGAGGCCGCAACCCCCCTCCTTGCCACCCCCCCACCCAATGCGGCATCATCGCCTCCTATCTTAGGAGGAGCTACGCTTGAGAAAACTCACCCTTTCATTCATCAGTGCCGCGGTCCTGCTGGCCGCCGTCCCCGCCTTCGCGGGCATCCATTACAAGTCCGTCACCAAGACCGAGGCCGAGGGGCGAAAGACGCAGGGGAGCGACGTCCAGGCCGAGGGCTGGGTCTCGGGCGACAAGGTCAAGGTCGCCTTCCTGTCGAGCAACGGCAGCCCCTTCACCCAGGAGGGGACCTACATCCTCAGCAAGGACGGCGGGAAGACCCTCTTCCTGGTCAATCCCAAGGACAAGACCTACGCCGAGTGGAGCCTCCAGGGGATGCTCGGCACGGTCGGCGCCGTGATGAACGGCATGGGGCCGCTGCTCAAGGTGCAGTTCTCCGACCTCAAGTCGACCCAGGGCGCGGAAAGCGACGGCGGCCTGGTGGTCGGAGTTCCCACCCGGCACTACAAGTCCCATACGTCCTACACCATGTCGATCAAGGTGCTCGGCATGGGGAACGTTTCGAACGTGGTCAGCGAGCAGGATGTCTGGGCGACCACCAAGCTCACCGATCCGGGCCTGGGCGTCTGGCTGCGGGCCGAGCCGCCGCGGACCGGCAATGCCGAGTTCGACAAGCTGATCGCCGCCCAGGTGGGGCAATATGAGGGCTTCCCCCTGAAGATGGTCACCGTCAGCACCTCGACCCCGCAGAAGGGGAACAAGGGGGCGACCACTTCGCGCACCAGCGTCGAGGTGACGGAGCTCGACAAGAACGTCACCGTCCCAGCCTCCGCCTTCGAGATCCCGGCCGGCTACAAGCAGACCGAGATGATCCCCACCGGGCAGGGAGAGCGCTGAGCCATGAAGAGACTTTCCCTGTCGCTGTCTCTGATCCTCCTCGCCCTCTCGCCTCTCCTGGGGGAGGGCGCCAAGAGCTACGGCACGGGGGTGACCCTCGCCGAGACCACCTCGGTCGCCAAGATCCTCGCCGATCCGGACGCCTACGTCGGCAAGAAAGTCCGCATCGAGGGGCAGGTGGCGGAGGTCTGCCCGATGAAGGGGTGCTGGATGGAGCTCACCGAGACCAAGGACGGGTCGTCGCTGCGCGTCAAGGTGGACGACGGGGTGATCGTCTTCCCGGTCACCGCCAAGGGGAAGCTCGCGGTAGCCGAGGGAATCCTCGAGGCGACCCCGATGACCCGCGATCAATATGTGGCCTGGCAGGCGCATCTGGCCGAGGAGCGCGGCCAGAAGTTCGATGCCACGGCGGTGGGAAGCGGCCCCTTCCGCGTCCTCCAACTCCGCGGCACCGGCGCGAGGATCGAAAGTTGAGCGGATCGGGCGAGGAGCGGCCGCAGGGGGAAAGGCTCGGCAGCCGCGAGATCTACCGCGGCCGCACCTTCAATGTCGACATCGACAAGGTCCGCCTCCCCAACGGCAAGGAGGTCGAGCTCGAGCTGGTCCGCCATCGCGGCGCCGCCGCCGTGGTGCCCGTGCTCGACGACGGCACCGTGCTCCTCGTCCGCCAGTATCGCTACGCCACCGGCGGCTGGCTCCTCGAGATCCCCGCCGGCAAGCTCGACAACGGCGAATCCCCCGAGACCTGCGCCGGCCGCGAAGCCGAGGAGGAGGTCGGCTACCGCCCCTCCAAACTCGAGCCCCTCGGCTGGATCTGGTCCACTCCTGGCTTCGCCGACGAGAAGATCTGGCTCTTCCTCGCCACCGGCCTCGAATTGACGAAGCAGGGCCTGGAAGAGGACGAGGTCCTCCACATCGAGCGCATGCCCCTCCAGGAAGCGGTCGAACAATCCCTCAGCGGCGAGATCCACGACGCGAAATCGGCGGTGGCTCTGCTGCGGGCGGCGCGGGTTTTCGATTCCAAGGGGTAAGCCGACCGATCCGGTAGCGGCGGCGTTGAGGGCGACCGCAGGTCGCCCCTACAACCTGCGTCCCACGTATACCTTGCGCCGGAGGTTGTAGGGGCGACCTGCGGTTGCCCTCAACGACGCATCTACCGGGTCTATCCCCTTTTCACGAGGTCGTTCGAACCCGCCCTTCCCCCTCCCCGCGCCCCGGTTCACCGATTTCGACGGGCTGATCGAGCGGGCGGAGGAGCTGGGGCTCGCCGTCTTCTGCCAGAAGCCGCTGGCGCTCGACGCTGCGCGATGGTGAAGGCCGCCCGCCGCGTGGGACCCACGATAACCTTCCGGCGAAGGCGGTAGAGACGCGCCAGGTCCTATACGACACCCTGCGAAGGCCACGGGGACCGCGGGGCGTCTCCGCCGGAGGGCATGTCGTTGCCAATGGCAAATGCCCGGCCGGGGCAGGCAGAGGCTATAAACCTTTCTAAAGAGAGTCCATCTCTGAAGAAGCCCCACCCTCCGGACGTCAGTTGGTGGCCTTCTCACCGGGAGTGACGGATGAAGCGGCAAGCCCTTCGAGAGACGTTCCGCGGTCCCCGTGGCCTTCGCAGGGTGTCGTATAGGACCTGGAACGTCTCTACCGCCTCGGTCGAAGATTTATCCTGATCCGTCGACCAGAGGTGGTCCGGATCGGTTGCGTGTTTTGCGGGAATGGATTCATGCTGACACCGAAAGCGTGGATGGACACCCGCGAAGCTCGTTTCATCGTTCGCCGGGGACGTTTCGCCCTTCGCCGGCTCCGGCGGGCGATCCGCCGGGGGCATTTCGTCATTCGCCGGCTCCGGCGAGCCTCACGGAATGGACGTTTCGTCGTCCGCCGACCCCGGCGAGCCTCACGCCAGCGACGTTTCGTCATTCGCCGGCTCCGGCGAGCCTCACGCCGGGGACATTTTGTCATCCACCGGCCCCGGCGAGCGATCCGCCGGGGACTTGGCGCCATCCGCCGGCTCCGGCGAGCCGCGAAAAATGGCCGGCGAGCCATCCGCCGGGGCCGGCGAATCGCGAAGAATGCCCGGCGAGCTATCCGCCGGGCGCTCTCCGTAAGGAGAAGCCGGTCTGTCGCGGCTACTTCTCGCTGTCCAGCATCCGCATCTGGTGCGCGTCGTAGCGGGTGCCGGCGACGGCGGAGGCGGGAACGGCCTCCTCGATGCGGGCGAGCTCCGCGGGCGACAGCTCGACCTGGAGAGCGCCGAGCGACTCCGTGAGCTGCGCCCGCGTGCGCGCGCCGATCACCGGCACGATGCTCTTGCCCTTCGCGAGCACCCAGGCGATGGCGAGTTGGGTGGGAGTGATCCCCTTCTCAGCCGCGAGCGCCTCCAGGGCCTCGACCAGGCGCCGGTTCCGCTCGCCGTTCTCGCCGCTGAAGCGCGGCAGATAGGCCCGGAAATCCCCCTTGCCCGACGGTTTGGAGCCGCTGAGCAGCCCGCGCGAGAGCACGCCGTAGGCGGTGACGCCGATACCGAGCTCGGCGAGCACTGGGAAGATCCGCTCCTCGGGGCCGCGGCTGATCAGCGCGTACTCGATCTGCAGGTCGGCGATCGGGTGTACGGCCTGCGCCCGGCGGATGGTCTCCGGCCCCACCTCGGACAGCCCGATGGCGCGGACATAGCCGGCCTTGATCATGTCGACGATGGCGCCGATCGTCTCCTCGATAGGCACCGCGGGATCGAGGCGCGCCGGCCGGTAGATGTCGATGTGATCGACGCCGAGGCGGTTGAGGGTATAGGCGAGCGAGGTTTTGACCGCGGCGGGGCGCGCGTCGAAGCCCATCCAGCTCCCGTCCGGACCGCGCTGAGCGCCGAACTTGACGGACAGCAGGGCCTTGTCCCGGCGGTCCCGGAGCGCGCGGCCGATGAGCATCTCGTTGTGCCCCATGCCGTAGAAGTCGCCGGTGTCGAGCAGGTTGACGCCGTGGTCGAGCGCGGCGTGGATGGTGGCGATGCTCTCGTCCTCGTCGGCGGGGCCGTACATCCCGGACATCCCCATGCAACCGAGAGAGAGCGGAAAGACGGCCATGGAGCCCAGTTGTCGCATCTGAGTGGTTTCTGGTGTTGTCATGCCTTCACGGTAGGACAGGGCAGTGGCCTTGGCAAGAAGGCCGGCCGGCTCTTTGACGCAGAAGAGGTGCTGAGGGAACTGCAAACGCCGTGACACGGCGGGGAAGGAACGGGGGGACGGGGACCGAGCCCCGCCCCTGTCCGGCTAACTGACTATTCGCGAACCAGCAGGTACTCCTGGATGCCGTGCTTCAGCAGGAAGGAGCGGTCGACGCGGAACCCCTTGAGCAGGCCGGTGACCTCGGCCGGCGCGAGGCGCGGCGAGGGGCGGTCGGCGCCGGTGCGCCGCTCGTAGATCAGGTGCTGCTCGTCCTTGATCCGGAACCGGTACGGCTGAGCCGGAATCGTCTTGTGGTACGAGACCAGCGCGAAGACCAGCGCTCCGCGGTTGGTGAGGTTCCGGAGCTGCTCGGAGAAGGCCGCCAGCTCCTTGCGCTGGAGATAGTCGAAGAGATCCCAGGCGAGGACCACGTCGAAGCGGGTCTCCTCGGGCAGCGCGAGGAACTCGGCGAAGAAGCTGGGACCCGCGAGCTCGCCGTCACTCCCCGTGGTGCGGGAAGAGAGGGCGGCGTAGAGGTCCTCGATGAACAGCTTGCAGCCGTACTGGGAAAGGAACTCGACGTTCGAGCCGACGGCCGAGCCGAGGTCCAGCACCTGCAGCTTGCGCCGGCGGATCTCTTCGCAGAGGGCCGCCAGCGCGAGCGAACGGTGGACGTCGGGCTCGACCTCGGTCTGAACCCGGCCCTGCTCCTTGCGGGGGCCGGAGCCGCGGGAGGAAAACCAACTCATCAGGCGGTGGCCTTCACTCCAGTGGCCTCGGGCCGGTTCGCCTCACGGTCACGGTCCTGGCGGGAAGGAGCGCCCTCCTTCGGAGCCTCCATGTCGATGCTCCCCTTGAAGCGGGAGCCGTCCTCGAGCATCACGCGCGGGGCCGTGATGTTGCCCCGGATCGCTCCGGCCTGGCGGAGGATCGCCTGCTCGCGGGCGAAGACGTTGCCGTCCACCTCTCCCTCGATGATGACGACTTTGCCGAACACGTCGGCGCGCACGCGGCCATTCTTGCCGATGGTCACGTTGTTTTGCTTGAGGTCCACTTTCCCTTCGACCCGCCCCTCGATCACGAGGTCCTCCTCGCCGGAAAGGTCCCCCTTGATGAAGATCGAGGGGCCGATCGTGGCGTTGGTCGAGCTGCGCCGGGGGGGCTCGTTCGGGGCGGCGGACGTGGACGCGGGCGGCGGCGCGGGCGCCGAGGCGGTCATCGGGCGCGGTGCGGGGGTCGGCTCAGGGTGCTGGGTCGGTGGGTCGTCACTCTTCTTCCAAACCATTGCAAACTTCTCCTTCTCGACAATTGGAGTGAGTAAACGGCAGGGTATGAGCCGCAGGAGGAGAAGTCAAGGAGAAAATAGAAGTTTGTCGATATTTCCGTTACGGAAGAAGAGGATTTGGATGCTTGTGCACGTGGGCG
>JBDSHF010000168.1:0-13877 GCA_039918595.1 Thermoanaerobaculia bacterium | reverse complement strand
CCCACGACCAAGCTTTCAGTCGGGCTCTCAGGCTCCAAGGGCCACACGGTCTCTTCCCGGCCTACGCTCCATTCTACCATCGACCAGCGATTTGTTACTGTCAGCCAAAACCGCGCCGCCGCGTTCCGCGCTTTCAGGCCACATCGGGATTGTGACCAATCGCCCCCAGACCCAGGGCGATGCCCTGGGCTAAAGGAGGGCGGCCCGATGGGCCTCAAGCTCAGATCTCCCGCGCCAGCCACCGCGCCACCGCCATGCGCCGCTGGGTGTGGCGGACTTCCCGCAGGTAGGCGCGGCTCTGGACGCCCGGATGCCAGCTCTTCGGGCGGGGGAGGCTGGCGGAGAGCTCTGCGGCCTGGCGCTCGCTGAGGCTCGCCGCCGACCTGCGGTAATAGTGGCGGGCGGCGGCCTCGGCGCCGTAGATCCCCTCCCCGAATTCCGCCACGTTCAGGTAGATCTCCAGGATGCGCCGCTTCGACAGCTTGTCCTCGAGCCGGCGGGTGAGGATCGCCTCCTTCACCTTGCGCAGCGGATTGTAGGAGCCGGAGAGCCAGAGGTTCTTGGCCACCTGCTGGGTGATCGTCGAGGCGCCGCGCGGGATCGACTTCTCCCGCCAGGCGTCCTGGAGGGCGGACCGGATCTCGGCCTCGTCGAAGCCGTTGTGGGAGAAGAAGCGCATGTCTTCGTTGACCAGCACCGCCCGCTTCAGGTTGGAGGAGATCCGGGAGTAGGGCACCCAGGTCCACTCGACCTTCTTCTTCGGCCCGAACAGCCCCCACCCCTGGTAGCGCGCGATGAAGGCGGTGGTCCGCGGGTGCCGGTCGGTCAGGGCGGCGACGTCCGGCCAGTTGGCGGCCTCCCAGGCGAGCCAGGCCACGAGAAGGCCGAGGATCGCGAGGAAGAGCCGGCGCCCGCGTCGCCGCGGAGGTGGGGGTTGCGGGGAGGACAGGTCGGCCACGGTCGAGCGACATCCTATCGAAAGGTGGGCTTGGTGCGAAAGTTGCTATATGCTCTAGCGGCATTGATGGCGACGTTCACGTTCCGACAAGGAGCCGCGATGAAGAAGCGCACCCTGGGTTACCCTCTCGCCTTTCTGTTTCTGCTCTGCCTGAATCTCGCGGTCCCCGGCGAGCTCGCCGCGGCGACGTGCGACCGCTCGGGTTGCGGACGCGCCTCCTGCGCGACTCCCGCCGCGCCGGCGCCCGCGGACCGCTGGGGGGGCTTGCGGCCGGTCAGCACCTATACGACCTGCGGCCAGTTCGGGCCGGCCTTCTGCACGGATTCGAGCGCTTTCCTCGAACAGCAGCAGGCCTACTCGAGCTTCCCCTGGTTCATGTCGCTGGATACGGAGAACCAGTATCTCTTCATCGCTCTCTCGCACGGGCTGCAGGTTTGGGACGCGCACAGCGGGCTGCCGCAGCCGCTCTCCCAGCTCTCGTTCCACGCCTTCCCGATCTGGAGCAGCAATCCGGAGATCAAGTGGCCGCTTCAGGACGTGGACGCGCCGGCCAATGTGGACGACGAGGTGGCGGTCGCGGGGACGTCGGGCATCGGCATGGCGATCATCGACCTGACGGACAAGAGCAGCCCGAAGCTCCTTTACCAGAGCTACAAGAAGGAAGGAAACCAGGTCTACGCCGCGACTCTCGGCGGGCGGCGCTACGCCTTTCTGGCGGCGCCGGGAGGCGAGCCGAGCGGCGGCCTGTTCGCCTATGACATGACCCAGGCGAAGCTTTACAACGGCTGCTTCGAGGCGGTTCCCGCCATCGGCGAGGCGGTCCAGTGCCCGGGGGTCTATCTGGGACGGCTCGGCTCGAAGACGCCGAGCTTCGTCGACGGTGTGGATCAGTTCGTGGTGGCGAGCGCGGGCTCCTCGCGCGGCTTCGAGATCTGGAACCTCGCCAATCCGGCCAGCCCGCAGCTTACGCTCTCGGGGCTCAACGACCGGTCGGTCAACGGAATCGCCCTGTGGAAGCAGGCGGGCGCCTATTATCTCGCCGCGCGGACCTCGGCCTTCGAGCCCGCCGCCGGCCGCGAGGTGCACCGGCTGTCGATCTACGACGTGAGCTGCATCGCGGGCTCCTGTTCGGGGCTCGGCGCGCCGCTCTCCAATGGCGAATACAACGGGCAGGGGACCGAGTATCTCGATTTTTCCCGCAGCGACGGCACCCCGTTCCTCTACCTGGGGACGGACAGCCGCTGCTCCAGCGACACCCAGCACGAATGGCTGCTCGACGTCAGCAACCCCGCGGCGCCGCAGGACATCTCGCCGTTCAACTACTGGGGTTGGTACTACCGGAGCGGGCCGACGGGCTTCAACCTGGTGGCTCCCCGCGGCGGCAAGTTCGTGGGCGGGATCTTCTACCGCGCGGCGCTGTCGCTGTTCGATTCCCACCAGCGCACCGGCCTGACCGGCGGCGGCGGCTCGGCGATCGACGTCGCCGGCCCTGATTCCGGTCAGGTCAGCACCCTGTATCAGTTCACCGCCACGGCGACCGGCTGCACGCCGAATCCCAATGGCTGGACCTGGAGCGTCGCGGACGGCGCGATCGCCGGCGCCGCCACCGGGCCGCAGATCGCGGTGTCCTGGTCGAACCCGGGGAACAAGCCGGTCTCGGCCACCAACTCCGCCTGTGGCAGCGCCCTCGGGCTCAAGGGGGTGACGATCTCGGGCACCGGAGCGCTGAGCGCGAGCTTCAACTACGCGCCGAGCTCCCCCCAGCCCGGGCAGGTGATCACCTTCGACGCCAGCTCTTCCTCGGGTGGGCCGACCCAGTACACCTGGGATTTCGGCGACGGCACGTCGGCGGTGGGCAAGATCGTGACCCACACCTTCGTCAACGCCGGCGGCTACAACGTCCTGCTCACGATCAGCCGTCCCGGCTCGTCCGCCCAGGCCAACCGGGTGGTGGCCGTGGTCTCGACCGCGCCGCCACCGGTCGACGGCACGTTCCAGACCAGCGCTCCATGCCAGAACCAGTTCGGCTTCACCCAGTGCCAGGCGAACGCCGGGACCGCGGTGAGCTTCACCGCCAATGCCGCGGGCAATGTGACCTACGCCTGGGACTTCGGCGACGGCGCCACGGCTTCGGGCCGCTCGGTGACCCACACCTGGGCTCAGGCCGGGAGCTACGCGGTGAACCTCACCGTGAGCAACGGCCAGACGTCGAGCAGCTCGAACAAGACGTTCCAGATCAGCTCGACGGGTCCGGGCCCCGGACCGGATCCCGACCCCGATCCCGAACCGGCGCCAGGGGTGCTCCTGCCGTGGATCGCGGAGACTTCGGGAGCGCTGGTGCAGACGACCGATCTCTACGTCTACAACCCGGGGGCCTTGCCGGTGACGGTGGTGATCGAGTTCCGCAAGCGCGGCCTGACCGAGGCGGCGCCGCCGCGGGCGACCCGCACGATCGGGCCCGGAGCGACCCTGTTCCTCGCCGGCGTGCTCAAGGAGCTCTTCGGGCGGGAGAACGTGAGCGGCTTCCTCTCGATCACCCCGCAGGGGGCGGTCACCGTGGCGCCCGTGGTGGCCTCGTTCAACGCCACCACTCAGGGGGGTTCCAGGTTCGGCCAGACCGTGCCCGGCCTGACGCTGGGCGGCTCGGTGCCGGCGGTCCAGACGCTGGTGGGCCTGACCGGCGACGCCGAGCGGCTCTCGTACTTCGGCGTCAGCAATCCCACCGCGGCGCCCGCCACCTACCGCGTCCGCTTCTTCAACGCCGCGGGCGCGCAGATCGCCGTCACCCCGGTGCTGACGCTGGCGCCGTTCGGCCAGCGGCAGTTCCAGGAGGTGGAGATCCGCGGGACGTACGGCGTCTCCGGCCGCGACTACCGCGTCCAGGTGGAGACGGTCACCGGCGGCCCGCTCTATCCGTACGCGTCGGTCATCCGGCTGGCCACCAGCGATCCTTCTTTCCTCGAGGCGGCGGTGGCGAAGACCTCCCGCGCCTATCTGGTCGGGGCGCTGTCGGCGCCGGGCCCCTTCGGCAGCCTCTTCCGCACCGACGTGGTGCTCGCCAACCCCGGCGCCCAGGCGCTCCACGCGGACCTCTCGTTCAGCAGCGTCGGTCCCCTGGCCCAGCCGACCGCGCCGGTGTCGCTGACCCTCCAGCCCGGGGAGACGCGGCGCCTCGCGGACGTCATCAACGGCCAGTGGCACATCACCAACGCCATCGGCATCCTGACGCTGGTCAGCCGCGAGCCCTCGGGCGCGCTGCCGGTCTTCCAGGGGGAGAGCTACAACAACGCGCAGCCGGCCCGGCGTTTCGGGCAGTCGATGGCGGCCCTGGGGGATCCCGACGCCGCGGCGGCGGGTCACCAGGTGATCCTGACCGGTCTGCGGCAGGACACCGCCTACCGGACGACGCTCTGGCTGTTCAACCCGTCGACGAGCGAGGGGGGCGTCTATGACCTGATCTACCGGGCGCTCGACGGCACGGTGCTCGGCCGGCTCGACGGCATCGCGCTCGCCCCGGGCAGGGCCCGGCAGCTCAGCCCCAACCAGCATCCGATCCCGGCGGCGGGCGTGACCGGGGGCTTCACCGTCGAGGCGCTGGTGCGGTCCGGCCGGCTGCTCGCCGCGGGCCAGGTGGTCAACAACGCCACCAACGATCCGGCCTACGTGCAGGGGGCGCCCCGATGACGGGTAGGTTCACCGGCGACTCAGTGGTAAAATGCTATGACTTGAAACATCGAGCCCCGGCGCCAGGCGCTCTGCAGCAGCTCGAAAAGGAGATCAGGATGCAAGGATTCTTCACTCCCAGACGTCAGGCGGGACGGCTCGCGCTGGCGATCGGCTTCGGTGCCCTGCTGGCGTCGAGCACCACCGGCTGGGCCGCCAAGCCCCCGGTTTCCAACGATCCGGCCGAGACCTTCGGCGTCCAGGGGCCCGCGCTCCACAAGGCCCAGAAGGCGGTGCGTCCCACTCCCGCGGAGGAGATGGGCATCGGCCTCGGCAACCTGCCGGAGGTGCGCCTGCCGGCGGTGAACCGGGAAGGGCTCCTGCGCGAGGACGAGCTCGGCGAGCGTGGCCCGCGGGTGAAGGCGCTCCGTTTCGGCATCGGCCGCAGCCTCCAGGTCTCCGCCCAGGACGGCAACTGGTACGACGCCGCGGGCGGCCGCCGTCTGTGGGCGGCTGAGATCGCCTCGACCGAGGCCCTCGGCCTCCGTCTCCATTTCAAGAACGTCCAGTTGCCGGCCGGTGCCGAGCTGGCGGTCTACTCGGCCGACACGAGCGGCATCGCCAAGAGCGGCTACTCGCGGTTCGACCCCGACCGGAACGTGGAGTTCCACGACGCCTCCGCGACCGCGGCCGGCGATTTCTGGACCGGCTCGTTCTTCGGCGAGCGGGTGCGCATCGAGTATTTGACACCGGCCAGCGTTGCCCCCGCCGGAGCGGCCGCCGGCGCGCTGCCGTTCGCGGTGGACAACCTGCAGCACTACTATCTCGATCCGGTGGACAAGGTTGCCCGCAGCCTGGTGGGCGAGAAGGCGGCCGGCCCCTGCCACAACGACGTGACCTGCCACCCCGAGTGGGCGGACGTGGCCAAGGCGGTCTCCGGCATCAGTTTCGTCGACGATGGCGGCAGCTTCTTCTGCTCCGGCCAGCTCATCAACGACAACGTGCAGGACTTCACCCCCTACTACCTGACCGCCAATCACTGCATCAGCTCGCAGGGCGCGGCGGGATCGGCCGAGTTCTTCTGGTTCTACCAGACCGCGAGCTGCAACGGCAACCCGCCGTCGATCCAGAGC
Organism: Thermoanaerobaculia bacterium; assembly: GCA_039918595.1. Taxonomy (GTDB): domain Bacteria; phylum Acidobacteriota; class Thermoanaerobaculia; order Multivoradales; family UBA5704; genus DATARR01. The sequence continues at coordinate 8,123 of JBDSHF010000168.1, read as the reverse complement.
GTTCCGCGGTCGAACGGGGCGACGCTGGTCTCCCACAACCCGACCTCGGACTACTCGCTGATGATCGTCGAGGGAGCGCTGCCGGACAACCTCTACTGGGCCGGCTGGACGGGGAAGGGCGTGCCCGACGGTACCGACGCGGCGGCCATCCATCATCCGGCGGGCGACTACAAGCGGATCAGCTTCGGCTTCAAGGACGACAACTCCGCCTGCTATCAGTACCAGGGCACGAAAGGGCTGTCGCTGGTGCGGACCAGTTGGACCGACGGTCCCACCGAGGGGGGCTCCTCGGGCTCGGGAATCTTCCGGGCCGACACCCAGCAGCTCTACGGCCAGCTCTACTTCGGCCCGTCGTCCTGCGGCGAGGAGACGTTCGACTGCTACGGCTCGTTCGTCACCACCTACTCGAAGATCAAGAAGAACCTGGCCAGCGGCTCGGACGACAAGTCGGAGCAGAACGACTCCTGCTCGAAGGCGAAGACGTTGAAGGCCGGCACCCAGAACAACCGCATCGTCAAGGTGAACGACACCGACTGGTACAAGATCAGCGTGCCGGCCGGCAAGACGGTCACCATCACGCTGGACTTCGACAACTCCAACGGCGACGTCGATCTCGCGGCGTTCTCGAGCTGCTCCGACGGCGATCCGGTCGCCACCTCGACGGGCAACGGCAACTCCGAGACGGTCTCCCTGACCAACTCCGGCAGCAAGGCGACGTTCGCCTACTGGCAGGTGTTCCTGGATTCCGACACCCGCAACAACTACGACCTGTCGGTCTCGGTCCACAACTAGAGCCGCATCGATCACGCCGGGTTCGGGCTCCGGTCCGGGCTCGGCGTTTCCAAACCTTTCCTTGCCCGCGATCTCCGTCCCCCTGCACGCACCCGAGCTGGCGTCCGGCCTGTGGATCCAGGGGCCGGAGCTGTCGATCCGTGCCGGCTGTCCGGGCCGCGTCGTGCTGGTGGACTTCTGGGAATCCACCTGCCTGAACTGCCTGCGCACGCTGCCGTACTTCAAGGTCTGGCACGAGCGCTACGCCGGCCGCGGGCTGGCGATCGTCGGCGTGCACGCGCCGGAGTTCGAGCTTTCCGCCGATCCCGCCCTGGTCGCGGCGGCGGTGCGCGATGAGGGGATCCCCTACTCCGTGCTGCTCGACGCCGATCGCGCCACCTGGGAGCGCTTCGCCAATCACTACTGGCCGTCCCGCTATCTGATCGACGCCCGCGGCTATCTGCGCTATGAGCGCTTCGGCGAGGGGGCCTACGGCGAGACCGAGGACTGGATTCAGCGCCTGCTGCGCGAGGCCGGGGATACGGCGCCGATGCCGGAGATCCTCGAACCGGTGCGCGCGGAGGACCGGCCCGGGGCCGTCTGCCATCCGGCGACCCGCGAGACCCATCTGGGCTTCCACCGCGGCCGTCTGCTGGCCGCCGAGGGGTACCGGCCGGGCGAGGAGGTGAGGCACCGGGAGCGCGAGGAGGGGCCGGCGCCGCCGGGGATGTTCGCCGCCCGCGGCCGGTGGCTTCATGAGGCCGAGTTTCTGGAGTCCCGCGAGCCGGGAGCGGAGCTGGAGCTGGTCTGCGACGCGGCGGGCGTGAACCTGGTGCTGGCGCCGGCGGGGGAGCTGGAGATCGAGGTGGACGGCGAGCCGGTCGCTTCGGCGGAGCGCGGGCCGGACGTGGTGGAGCGGGACGGCCGCACCTTCGCCGTCTGGGAGCGCGGGCGGCTGGTGCGCCTCGTCGACTCCGCCGAGTTCCGGCGTCGCCGCCTGGTGCTGCGCTTCCCGCGGGCGGGGGTGCGGGCCTATGCGTTCAGCTTTTCGACCTGCGTCAGCCCGCCGCTGCCTTCTGATATTGCGGGTGAGTCTTGAGGAAATCCTGAATGTAGTGGCAGCTCGGCACGAACTTGCCCCCCTGCCGCTGGATCTGCTCCAGGGCTCCGGTCACGAGCTGCTCGGCGACGCCGTGGCCGCGCAGCCCCTCGGGAACAAAAGTGTGCTGGAGGTCGTACACCTCGCCTGACTTCTCATATTCGATCTTCGCCTCTTGGCCTTCCACGGTGGCGTAGAACTTGCCCGCTTTTTCATCGTTCTTCACTTCCAGACTCATTGCTGTCTCCTCTTCGCTGCCAGCAGGGATAAGCGCTCACAGGCCAGCCGCTCGGCGGCGGCATGGGGGGAAATCCCCTCCGCCCGGGCCAGCCGGAGCACGGTGAGCAGGGTATCGTAGATCCCCGCGATCCGCTCGCTCGTCTGCTCTCCGCTCCAGCCCAGGATCTCCTGGCCGCCGCTGATGACGCCGCCGGCGTTGGCGACGTAGTCCGGGACGTAGAGGATGCCCCGGGCGTGCAGCCTGTCGCCGTCGCTGTCCTCCCAGAGCTGGTTGTTGGCGGCGCCGGCCACGATCTCCACCCGCAGGCCGGGGATCGTCCCGGCGTTCAGGATGCCGCCGAGGGCGCAGGGGGCGAAGATGTCTGCCTCGACGGTCTGGATCGCGCCGGCCTCGACCGCCGCCGCTCCGGTGGCCTCCACCGTCCGCCGTACCCGCTCAGGATCGACGTCCGTTACGATCAGGCGCGCTCCGGCCGTGGCGAGCTCGCGGGCGAGGTGGAAGCCCACATTGCCGCAACCCTGGATCGCCACCGTCCGGCCGGCGAGATCGTCCGCGCCCCAGCGGTGGAATGCGGCGGCTTTCATCGCGCGGACCACTCCGCGGGCGGTATGAGGGGAGGGATCACCGAGAATGCCGGCGACGTGCCGGGTCTCCTGGCCGATCGTCTCCATGTCCGCTGGATGGGTGCCGACGTCCTCGCCGGCGATGTAGAGCCCGCCGAGCCGCTCGATGGCCCGGCCGTGGGCGCGGAAGAGCGCCGCGCGGTCCGCGGTATCGACGGGATCGCGGAGAATCACGGATTTTCCGCCGCCCATGGGGAGCCCCGCCATGATGCTCTTGAACGTCATGCCGCGCGACAGCCGCAGGGCGTCCGCCACCGCCTCCTCCTCGTCCGCGTAGGTCCAGTAGCGCGTGCCGCCCACCGCCGGTCCTGCCACGGAGCTGTGGATGGCGATCACCGCCCGGTAGCCAGCCTCGGGGTCGCGGAAGAGGACGACCCGCTCGTGATCGGTGCCGGTGGAGAGCTCCTCCAGCGTCAGGCTCATCCACGCCTCCAGCGCTCGCGGGCACGGACCGCCACATCGGAGAAGTCGCTGAACAGGCCGTCCACGCCGAGCGCGAAGAACTGCTCGTACTCCCGCTCCGGATCGCCCGCGTACTCCGCGGCGAGGAACGTGCCGTCGCTGCGGAACGTCCAGGGGTGGACCAGGAGCCCGGCGCGATGGGCGTCCTCGACGAGCGCGGTGGGGGGGAGGAGCCGGCCGGCGGGGTCCGCGGGGACGATCATCCGCTTATCCGGGCCGATGCCGTCCGCGTAGGTGGCGATCGCCGCGAGTCCGGCGGGAGTGGCGAGGTCTCGATAGGTTCTGGGGTCGCCCGCCACGGCGAAATCCCACGGCTGCCCCGCGGTCTCGAGGAGCTGGATGAGGGGGAGATCGGTCACTTTTCGCAGCTCCTTGAGATTTTCCACTTCGAACGACTGGATGTAAGCCGGCGTCGTCCCCGCCTCTCGCAGCTCGGCGAGCAGCGGCTCTTCGAGCAAAATCCCGAGCGAGCGGAAGTAGCTGGGGTGCTTGGTCTCGGGATAGACGCCGATCGTCCGCCCCGTCTCGGCGCTCTTCCGCCGCGCCAGATCGAGCACCTCGGCGAAGGTCGGCACCTCGAACCGGCCGTCGAAAAACCGATCGCGAAACGGCAGCCGCTCTTTGGCACGCAGCGTCTTGATCTCGGTGAGTAAAAAGTCCTCGGTGAACCAGCCGGCGACCTCGCGGCCGTCGATCCGTTTGACCGTCTTCCGGTCCGCGAATTCCGGACGGCCGGCGACGTCGGTGGTCTCCGAGATCTCGTTCTCGTGGCGGGCGATCAGAACGCCGTCCTTCGTCGACACCAGGTCCGGCTCGATGAAATCGGCGCCCAACCCGATCGCCAGCTCATAGGACGCCAGCGTGTGCTCGGGCCGGTAACCGCTGGCGCCGCGGTGGGCGATCACGATGGGAGGGAGAACCGGTAGATTTTTTCCCACGATCAGGATCCCGCCAGCCGCTCGTACTCCTCCGGCGTATCGACATCCTGCACCACCCCGGGGTCCTCGACCGCGATCTCCAGCAGCTCCGCGGCGTGCCGGTCGCGGAGCTGCCTCAGGCCCACGTTGGGATCGAGCGTGTCGATCTCGGGGATCAGCGCCGGGGCGATCGCCAGCGGATGGCCGCGCTTGCCGTGGAAGACGGGCTCGACGATCGGCGCGCCGGATTCGCGCATCCGGCGGAGCACCTCGGCGACGGTCTCCGCCCGCAGGTTGGGCAGATCGGCGGGGGAGACGAGGAGGATCGCGCCGCGCCGGGCCAGCTCCGCGGCTCCGCCCAGCGCGGCGATCCCCTCGCGGATGGTGGAGAGCATGCCGCGCTCCGGATCGGGGTTCACCGCGCTCTCGATGCCGGCCCGCCGCGCCCAGCCCCGCAGCTCCTCGTCGTCCGGAGCGGTCACCAGCACGATCTCTTCCACACCGGCTCCCAGCAGAGCATTCACGACGCTACCGACGAGCGGACCGCCCTTGAAGGGGAGCAGGAGCTTGGGGCGGCCCATCCGGCGGGAGGCGCCGGCGGCGGGCAGGATGGCGACGGTTTCGGTCATGAATTCAGGTCTTTCACCCGGCGTGCCAGGACGAGCGTGCGGTCGTCCGCGAAGGGGACGCCACGGGCGAACGCCTCCAGGTCCCGCGCGAGGACTTCGGCCAGAGCCGCGCAGGCCTCGGCGCGACCGCACAGGCAGACCTCCCGGAGGCGATCCAGACCGTACTCGTTCGCTTCCGGGTCGGCGGCTTCGACGAGCCCGTCGGTATAGAGGACGAGGATATCCCCAGGCCCGAGGATCGTCTCGCCGGCGCGGTACGTGGCCTGGGGGAGGAGGCCGAGCGGGACGCCTGTGGATCCCAGCTCCTCGGCCGTGCCGGCGGCGCGCAGGACCAGCGGCGGGTTGTGCCCGGCGTTGGTATACCGCAGCCGGCCGGTCGCCGTCTCCAAAATGCCGAGGAACGCGGTGGCATATTTCTCGGGAGGCGTGCGGCGGTAGAGCTGGCGCGAGAGACGGGCGCAGATCTCGTCCGGCGGCAGGCCGTCCTCGATCGGGCCGGCCGAGAGGGCCTGGAGAGAGACGGTCAGCAGCGAGGCGGCCATCCCCTTGCCGGCTACGTCGGCCACCATGAGCACGCACTCGCGCCCCTCGCCTCGCGTGACTACTTCGTAGTAGTCCCCCGAAACGCCGCGCGACGGGATGTTGCCGCCGTAGAGCTCCCAGCCCGGGACCTCCGGCAGTCGGTCGGGGAGGAGCGCCACCTGGATGCGCCGCGCCAGCGCGAGCTCCTCCTGGAGCCGGCGCCGCTCGGCCGCCTCCAGGGCCAGCGCCAGGTTGCGCAGGTGGAGGGCGGCGACCGCGGCGAGCGAGACCAGCAGCTCCAGATCCTCCTCCGAGAACTGGCGGACTCCGGCCCGGGATTCGAGGACGATCAGGCCGAGCGAGCCTTCCGGATCGAGCAGGGGAGCGGCGATCAGGCTGCGGATGCCGGAGAGGAGCATGCTCTGGGCGGCGGCGAAGCGCTCGTCCGCCTGGACGTCGAACACGATCGCCGCCATCCCCTTCTCGGCCACCTCGCGGACCAGGCTGCGGGAGAACACCAACCCCTCCGGGCCGCCCAGGGAGGAGCGGCTCGCGGCGGGCCGGTAGCCGCCGTTCATCTCCTTGAGCAGGATGGCCCCGCGGTCGGGGCGGAGGTGATCGAAAGCCCGGTCGAGGATCAGCTCCAGCAGCTCTTCCAGGGTGAGCGAGCGGCCGAGCGCCTGATGGACCTCGTTAAGCAGCTTGAGGCGTTCGGCATAGCGCCGGATATCCGCGGCGTTGGCGGCGGCGGCCGGCGCGTTCTGCCGGTCGAGCAGCTCCGAGGCGCGGCGGAAGACCGTCCCATCCAGAAAGTCGTCCGCGGGCTCCAGCGCCTTCACCGGGGCGGGCGCCAGGATGGCGATCACGCTGTTGGAGATCTTGACCACGTCCCCCGGCTGTACCCGCGTCGCCTGCTGGATCGCCTGGCCGTTGACGATCGTCCCATTGCGCGACCCCAGATCCTCGACGAAGAGCTCCGCGCCGGTGCGGAAGAACCGCGAGTGCCGGCGCGAGAGGAAAGGGTCCGCGAGCGTGAGGTCCGCGTCCATGGCCCGGCCGACCACGAGGGTGTCGCCGCGCAGCGAATAGTCGAAGGGAGCGCCTTCGGCGGGGGTGATCTGGAGGCGGAGGGTTGGGGTGTCCACGGGGAGCCTCAAGTGGCCAGCGTATCAAACCCGAAATGGACGAGCTACTTCCTTCTGCTAAACTCTTGATGACCAGGAGGTTGGCACGATGATTAAGGTAAATCTGAAGGAAGCGCAAGGAGACCTCGAACACCTCGTCGAGGAAGCAGCAGGTGGGGAAGAGGTGATCATCACCCGGAGAGACGGTGCAAGATTCCGGATCGTTCCTTTACCGCATGTGGCGGCAGATCTGCGGGATGCCTCCACTCAGCCCGGAGTCATCGGGAACTCCCTTGATCAATACATGGGGATCTGGTCGGCGGAAGAAGCGGACGAGTTCTTGAGAGCCATTAAGGTGTTCGAAGAAATTGACGAATCCCTCTGGTCATGAGGATCCTACTTGATACGAACGCTTACTCGGCCCTTGTGGAGGGGCAGCCTGAGATCGGCATACATGTCCGCGAAGCGGAAGAAGTCCTGATCTCTACGGTAGTCTTGGGAGAGCTCCTTTTTGGGTTTCATAACGGCTCTCGATATGAGCAGAACCGGCGCGTCCTCGACAGGTTCCTGCGTGAGCCTCGTGTTCAGATCGTGACACTGACTATCACCACTGCCGAACGCTTCGGAGAAATCTTTGCCAGCCTGCGCAAGCGCGGCAAGCCGATTCCAACGAATGACATATGGATCGCCGCCCAAGCCGTTGAGACCCGTTCTGGTCTGCTCTCTTTCGACTCTCATTTCAGAGAGGTCGATGGGTTATCCTGGATCGCCTTACCCACACGTTGATTCAGGTCCAAAACTATCAATTGCTGATCCCAGAGGTCTTGTCTTACAGCTCGAAAGGCTCAAACCCCTCGAACGTGCGTCGTCGCCGGCGGAGCTCATCGGCGTTGGGGATCTGCTCGTACATCCTGGTGAGCTGATTCAGCCAATCCTTTCCGACCTTGGGGCGGTTCTCCCGAAGGGCGCGAATATCCTCCGGAGTGGTGGGGATATCCCTTTCGAGACTGAGGAGGTCAGGCTTTCTTGAGGTCATCGAATCGGTTCCGCATGCCTTGGCGATCGAAGTAATCCCTGATCTGGATCTGGTCAACTCCCGGCAGGTTCAAGAGAAACCGGATATCCGCCATGTCCTGGAGCGCTCGTCCTGGATCGTTCTTCATGGCAAGGACTTTCAGCGCCGCCAGATGTTCGGGCTTCGGAACGGGAATCTGCTGACCACCCGGGCCTGTCGCGGTCCTGCAAGCGGCAAAGATCTCCTGGCTCGTCTCACCGCTTACGTATACGAAATCGAGGTTGCCCCAGAGGTCGTCGGGATGTTGGTGGTTCGAATAGCCGCTGGATCGGTGGAGCGTCTCATATCCGCGTGACTCAAGAAAGCGGATGAGATCGTCTTGAGCTGGGGATTCGACGATAAAGTCGAGATCCAGGGTCGTACGGGGCAATCCATAGGCGACGAGAGCGACGCCACCGATGACCGCGTAATGGAATCCTTTTTCTTCAAAGAAATCCGAGACGATCCCGAATACAGCCTCGAAATTCAAGAGGCTATCCCACCACCGGCAAAACAGGCAATCCATGCTTCGGCGCCAGCCGCCCCGGATCCAATCCCGCCACCTCGCAGAGCGCCGCTTCCGTGTAGCGCTGGACCATGGTGCCGCGCCACTGGGTCTGGAAATCGGTGTTGTCCATCGGGGTGGCGACTTTGCGGGTGAGCTTGGCGGCCTGGGCGATC
>JBDSHF010000167.1:0-8808 GCA_039918595.1 Thermoanaerobaculia bacterium | reverse complement strand
GGTCGTAGTCCACGTCGGCTCTCTTCAGGCGAGCCCCAGGCTCGACCGCATGGCCGCCTGCCGCTCGCGCATTTCGGCGAGCTTGGCCTTGCCCCCCTCCACCACGTGGGCGGGGGCCTTGCCCAGGAAGTCCGGATTGGACAGCCGCTCCGCGGAGCGGGTGATCTCGGTCGTCAGCTTCTCGAGCTCCTTCTCCAGCCGCCCCCGCTCCTCCGGGCTCATCTCGGTCTTCTCCATCTTCTCCATCGTGACGCCGATCTCGACGCCGGCCGTCAGGTCGCGCCGCGCCCCCTCGGGAGCCGGGCCGATCGCCACCGTCTCCACGCGGGTGAGGAACTGGATCAGCGGCGCCTGCTCGGCGAGCAGCCCGCCGACCCCGGGGTCCACCGCGTTGAGGTGGAGGTCGAGCTTGGCCTTCGGGGGGATCCCCATCTCGGCCCGCAGGGCGCGCACGCGGGTGACCACCTGGATCAGCGCGTCCATGCCGGCCTCAACCTCGTCGTCCTCCCACCCCTCCTCGCGCCGCGGGTAGGGGGCGAGGACGATCGTCTCCGGGTGGATCGCCTCATGGCCGGGCAGCCGCTGCCAGAGCTCCTCGGTGAGGAAAGGCATCACCGGATGCAGCAGCCGCAGGGCGCGGTCGAGCACCGTCAGCAGCACGTCCCCCACCCGCGGCCGCGGCGCGTCGCCGGCTGTTCCCCCAATCAACGCGGGCTTCGACAGCTCGATGTACCAGTCGCAGAAGTCCCCCCAGAAGAAGTGGTAGAGCCGGTTGCAACCCTCGTCGAAGCGGAAGGTCTCGAAACGGGCGTCGACCTCCGCCGCCACCTTGGACAGCCGCGAGAGGATCCAGCGCTCGGGAGCGGCGAGGCCCGCCGGATCGATCGACTCCCGCACCCGCGCCTCGGGCGGAATGCGCGACAGGGCGAAGCGGGTGGCGTTCCAGAGCTTGTTGCCGAAGGCGCGGTAACCGGCGATCTGGTCGCGGTTGAGCGGGATGTCCCGCCCGGGGCTGTCGAGCGACGCCAGGGTGAAGCGCAGGGCGTCGGCCCCGTACTCCGCCACCAGGTCGGTGGGGTCCAGCACGTTCCCCTTGGTCTTCGACATCTTCTGCCCCTCGGCGTCGCGCACCAGGCCGGTCAGGTGGACCGCCCGGAACGGCACGTCGGCCGTGAAGTGGAGACCGGTCATCACCATCCGCGCCACCCAGAAGAAGAGGATGTCGAAGCCGGTGATCAGCACGTCCGTGGGGTAGAAGGTCCGCAGGTCCGGCGTGTCGTCCGGCCAGCCCAGCGTCGAGAAGGGCCAGAGCGCCGAGGAAAACCAGGTGTCGAGCACGTCGGGGTCCTGGGTGAGCCGGTCGGTGCCCGCCTCGGCGATCGCCTCCTCCAGGCTGTGCGCCACGATGCAGCGGCCGTCCTCGGTGTACCAGGCCGGGATCTGGTGCCCCCACCAGAGCTGGCGCGAGATGCACCAGGGGCGGATGTTGAGCAGCCAGTGCTCCCAGGTCTTGTCCCAGGAGTCGGGGACCAGCTTGGTGCGGCCGTCGCGCACCGCCGCCACTGCGTCCGCCGCCATGCCCGCCATGTCGCAGAACCACTGCGTCGAGACCAGCGGCTCGATCGCCTCGCCGCTGCGCTGGCTGTGCCCGACGTTGTGGGTGTGCGGCTCGATCTTGACCAGATACCCCTCCGCCCGCAGGCGCTCGACGATCTTCTCGCGGGCCTCGGCGCGGTCGAGGCCGGCGAAGTCCGGGCCCGCCTCGGCGGTCATCCGGCCGTCCAGGCCGATCACCGTGATGCCGGGCAGGTCGTGCCGCTTCCCCATCTCGAAGTCGTTGGGATCGTGAAACGGGGTGATCTTCACCAGCCCGGTGCCGAACTCCCGCTCGACCGCCTCGTCGGCCACGAACGGCAGGCGCCGCCCGACCAGCGGCAGGATCGCCGCCTTGCCATGGAGATGGAGATAGCGCTCGTCCTCCGGATGGAGGGCCACGGCGGTGTCGCCCAGCATCGTCTCCGGCCGCGTGGTGGCCACCACGATCCGCTCGTCGCTCCCCTCGACGGGATAGGCGACGTGGTAGAGCTTGCCCTGGACGGTCTTCATCTCCACCTCGAGGTCGGAGACCGCCGTGCCGAGCTTCGGGGACCAGTTGACCATGTACTCGCCGCGGGTGATCAGCCCCTCGCGGTAGAGGCGCACGAACGCCTCGCGCACGGCGCGCGAGAGGCCGGCGTCGAGGGTGAAGCGCTCGCGCGTCCAATCGCAGGAGGCGCCCAGCAGGTCGAGCTGCTCGCGGATGTTGCCGTGGTACTGCTCCTTCCACTGCCACATCCGCTCCACGAAAAGCTCGCGCCCCATCTCGCGGCGGCTCGTGCCTTCTTTCTCCAGGTGGCGCTCCACCATGAGCTGGGTGGCGATGCCGGCGTGGTCGGTGCCCGGCAGCCAGAGGGCGTTGTACCCCTGCATCCGCCGCCAGCGGGTGAGGAGGTCCTGCAGGGTGGACTGGAGGGCATGGCCGACGTGCAGCTTTCCCGTGACGTTGGGGGGCGGGATCATGATGCAGAACGAGGGCTTCGCCGAGGGGGCCTCGGCGATGAAATACCCCTTCTCCGCCCAGCGCCGCTGCCAGACCTGCTCGTAGCCGGCCGGATCGAAGCGCTTGTCCATCTCGGTGCTGGTCGTCTCCGTGCTCGTGCCGCTCACGTCGGTCTCCTCAGTCTGTACTCCTGATAAATCGTCCTCATCAAACAGAAGGGAGCGGTGATGCCACCGCTCCCTGTTCGCCTCCGGCCCTGCCGAAGGCTGCGCTACTCGACCTGGGCCTCGAGCTCGCGCAGGCGGTCGCGGATGATCACCTCCGCCATGTCCGGGATCACCTCCCAGGCCACGTCCCGGACGGTACGGTCGCCGAGCAGTTCCACCACCCGGCGGGCGATGCGGTCGACGTCGTCGTCCGAGAGCCGCCCATGGCCGTTCCCGGTCGCTTCATGGCTGGCGTCCTGGGAAGCCTCTGCGGCGTATACCGGCTCGGGCTCGTAGACAGGCGCCATCGTCGGCCCGGGCGGGAACGCCGGCTCCGGCTCGGGGGTGGCGGCGAAAGGCTCCGCCTCCAGCGCGGTGAACGGCTCCGGCTCGCTCCACTGGAGCTGGGGCTCGATCAGGGGCTCGGCGACCGCGGGCGCCCAGGCCGGCGCGGCCGGGGGCTCGAAGTGGAACGGCTCGGGCTCGGGCTCCGGGGTCCAGTTGAACCCGGCGGCGGCCGCGGGCTCCTCGGCGACGGGCTCTTCGACGGCGGGTTCCTGGTCGAATACATAGCGGTCTTGCGGCGCCTCGTCGAGCGACAGCTCGCTGGGCGCGCCGAAGACGTCGTCCCGCACGCCGAAGGACGGCTCGTCCGTCTCCAGGGAGAAGACCGGCTCGGCTTCAACCTGGAAGCCGGGGTCCGGCTCCAGCGAGAAGGAGGGCTCGTGGTCGAACGGCTCCGGGGCCGCCGGCATGGCGGCGGCCGCGGGCGCGGCGAACGGCGAGGCGGCGGGCTCGGGCTCCAGCTCGAAGTTGCCCCAGGCCGGCTCGGCGGGCTGATTCCAGCTCGCCTCCGCCGGGAGGTCCGGCGCCGCGGCGAAGTCCGGAGCCGCGGGCGCTGCGGCGGCGAGCCAGTCCGGCACCGCCTGAGGCGCCGACGCAGTCCAGTCCGCCAGGGACGCCGGAGGCGCTTCGGGCGCGGCGGCGGTGGCGGCATTGGCGGCGGGGGCCTTCGAGGCGAGCAGCTCCTCGACCCGCTGCAGCAGCTCCTGCGAGTCGAACGGCTTCTTCAGGTGCGAGTCCGCGCCGACGGCGCGGGACTGGGCCTCGTCGAACGGCTCGAAGGTGCCCACCAGCAGCAGCACGGGCAGGTCCGGCCGGCTCTGCTTCGCGCGCCGGCAGACCTCATAGCCGTTGGCTCCCGGCATGTGGACGTCGGCGATCACGAAATCCGGGTTGAGGCTTGAAAGCAGCGCCACGGCCTCGTCGCCGTTGCTGACGGCGCGGACCTCGTAGTCTTCGTCCATGAACGTCAGCTCGATGACCTTCTGAATCGTGACGCTGTCGTCCGCCAGCAGAATCCTTCTCTTCATTCCTCCTCCGTCCCAATTGAGTAACGTAGCACTGCGGCAGCCGTATTAGGAAGATACATGGAAGATAACCTAGGAAGATACCTGGGAAGACGCCACGACGTCGGCGAAACGGTTCCGCAGGTACTCGACGATCGATTTCGTCGAGGTGCCGGGCAGGAAGATCGCGTCGACACCGGCGCTCTTGAGCCCGGCCATGTCCTGCTCCGGCACGATGCCGCCGGCGAAGACCAGGATGTCCTCGGCCCCCTGCTCCTTGAGCAGCCGCGTCACCTCGGGCAGCAGGACATTGTGGGCTCCCGAGAGGATCGACAGGCCCACCGCGTCCACGTCCTCCTGGACGGCCGCGGCGGCGATCTGTTCCGGGGTCTGGCGCAGACCGGTGTAGATCACCTCGTACCCGGCATCGCGCAGCGCCCGCGCCACCACCTTCGCGCCGCGATCATGGCCGTCCAAGCCCGGCTTGGCGATCAGGATACGAATCCTTCTTTCTCCACTCATGGGGCCGGATTGTAGCAGAGGGGCGACACGCCGTACCGGAAAGACGGCGTTCGCGCCTGCCGGACGCCCCTACTTCAGAAAAAAGTAGATCAGGTCCGTCTTTGGAGGCTGGTATCCGAGCTGGCGCAGCAGCGAGGTCACCTGTCCGCGGTGATAGGTCGAATGGTTCACCATATGGGAGACCGGCTGCCAGAGCGGCCGCGTGACCGCCCCAATCTCGGTGTCCTCCCAGGTGATCTCGGCCGCGAGCTGGTCCTCGGTCAGCGCGGCAAGGAACGCCTCGATCCCGGCCGCGGTCTCCTCCCACCCCTGGATCCAGGCCGCCAGGTCCGGGAAATCCTGCGACCTCAGGGGGCTCTCGGAGGGGCCGCCCGCGAACCGGGCGAGCCAGCGCCGCTGCGAGCCCAGCATGTGGACCATGGTGCCGAGCAGCGATCCGAAGCTGACCCCGGCGTCCCGCGTCAGGTCCTCCGGCTTCACCTCGCGGACCGCCTTGAGCATCATGCGGTCGGCCCAGAGCATGTAGAGGAGCAGGTCCCGCATCATCGTCGCGGACATCATCAGAAGACCGCCGGCTCCTCGTAGGTGCCAAAGACGTCGCGCAGGGCGTCGCTGATCTCCCCCACCGTGCAGTAGGCCTTCACGCAGTCGAGGATCAGCGGCATCGTGTTCTCGGTCCCGGCGGCCCCCTTCTTCAGGGCGTCCAGCGTCCGCCCGACCGCCCCCGCGTCGCGCTGCTCCTTGACGCTGTTCATGAAGCCGATCTGCCGCTCGGCGAGGTCGTCGCCGATATAGAGGATGTCGATCGGCGGCTCGTTCTCGAGCTGGTAGGCGTTGACGCCGACGATCAGCTTCTGCTTCTCCTCGAACGCCCGCTGGTGGGCGAAGGCGGCGTCCATGATCTCGCGTTGCGGGAAGCCGGCCTCGATCGCCTCCACCATGCCGCCGAGGTCGTCGATGCGGCGGAAGTAGTCGAAGGTGCCGTCCACCATCCGGCGGGTCATCTCCTCCACGAAGTAGCTGCCGCCGAGCGGATCGACCGCACTGATCACCCCCGACTCGTGGGCGATGATCTGCTGCGTCCGCAAGGCGATGCGGGCGTTCTCCTCGGTCGGCAGGGCCAGCGTCTCGTCGAGCGAGTTGGTGTGCAGCGACTGCGTGCCGCCCATCACCGCCGCCAGCGCCTGGATCGTCGTCCGCACGACGTTGTTGTAGGGCTGCTGGGCGGTCAGCGAGCAGCCGGCCGTCTGGGTGTGGAAGCGCAACATCCAGGAGCGCGGATTCTTGGCGCCGTAGCGGTCGCGCATCACCGTCGCCCAGATCTGGCGGGCGGCGCGGAACTTGGCGACCTCCTCGAAGAAGTCGTTGTGGCTGTTGAAGAAGAAGGAGAGCCGCGGCGCGAACTCGTCGATGTCGAGGCCGGCGTCGACGCCGTACTGGACGTACTCCATGCCGTCGCGCAGCGTGAACGCCAGCTCCTGGAGCGCCGTCGAGCCCGCCTCGCGGATGTGGTAGCCGGAGATCGAGATCGTGTTCCAGCGCGGCACCTCGCGCGCGGCAAAGGAGAACTGGTCGGTGATCAGCCGCATCGACGGCCGCGGCGGGTAGATGTACTCCTTCTGCGCGATGTACTCCTTGAGGATGTCGTTCTGCAGCGTGCCCGAGACCTGCCGCTGGACGTCCACTCCCTGCTTCTCGGCCACCGCGAGGTACATCGCGAAGAGGATCGGCGCCGTCGAGTTGATGGTCATCGAGGTCGTCACCTCGCCGAGCGGGATCCCCTCGAAGAGGACCTCCATGTCGGCCAGGGTGTCCACCGTCACGCCGCACTTCCCCACCTCGCCGTTCGACATCGGGTGGTCCGAGTCGTAGCCGTAGAGGGTCGGCAGGTGGAAGGCGACCGAGAGGCCGGTCTGCCCCTGGGAGAGGAGGTACTTGAAGCGCTGGTTGGTGTCCGCGGCGGTGCCGAAGCCGGCGAACTGGCGCATCGTCCAGAGCTTGCCGCGATAGCCGGTCGGGTGGATGCCGCGCGTATAGGGGAACTCGCCCGGGATGCCGATCGTCTTCAGGGGATCGACGTCCGCCACCTGCTCGGGGGTGACCAGGTGCGGGACCTCCATGCCGGAGACGGTCGTGAAGTCCTCTTTCCAGAACGGCGCCTTGGCCTCCGCCTTGGCGGTGGCGGCATCCCAGCGCTGTCGCGCCGTGGTCATCGCCGCGAGGGCGTCCTCTTTATAGACAGAGTCGGCGGCGGGCTTCGCCGCTTCGAGAACAGCGGGTTCCTGGTCCTTCACAGCCATGCTCAGGCTCCTTTCACTTCTAAAACGAGGCAGGCGGGGGTGGGCATTCCCCGGCGCGGGCGTGACAAAGTATAGACGATGGGAGACAGCCCCGTGGGACCCTGGCAGCCGCGCTACGCGCTGACGCCGGCGATGGCCCGCCGCCTGATGGAGATTGAGGCGGCGCGGACGGTCGTCGAACAGGTGCCCCTGCCGCCGGCCATCCAGTCCGAGATGCGGAACCGGGCACGGCTTCGCGCGACCCACTACTCCACCCGGATCGAAGGGAACCGGCTCACCCTGGCCGAGGCCGAGCAGGTCCTCGCCGGGAGCAAGGTTCCGCTCCACGGCCGTGAACGGGACGTGGGCGAAGTCCGGAGCTACTGGAAGGCCCTGTTGCGCGTAGAGGAGTGGGCGGCACGAGGGGCCGAGCTGACCGAAGAGCTGATCCAGCGCCTCCACGCCCTGGTGGAAGGCCGGGCGCGCCCCAGCCGCTACCGCGACGGCCAGAACACCATCCGGGATTCCGAGACGGGAGCCCTGGTCTACCTGCCGCCCGAGGCTAAGGACGTTCCAGCCCTGATGGCCGGCCTCGTCGCCTGGATCCGGCAGGCCGGGGAGGAGCGGCTGCCGCCTCCCCTCATCGCCGGTCTGGCCCATTATCAGTTCGTTACCATCCATCCCTACTACGACGGCAACGGCCGGACCGTGCGGCTCCTCGCGACCTTTCTCCTCCAGCGGGACGGCTATGGTCTGAACGGCCTCTTCTCTCTCGAAGAGGAGCACGCCCGCGATCTCTCCGCCTACTACAACTCGCTCGCCGTCCACCCCCACCACAACTACTACGAGGGGCGGGATGCGGCCGACCTGACCTCCTGGCTGGAGTACTACCTCGCGGTGCTGGCAACAGCCTTCACCTCCACCCGAGAAGAAATACTACGCGTCACCCGTGCGGGCTCCCCGGGAGAGCCGGAGGCCTTGCGCCGGCTGGACGCGCGCGCCCGGGCCGTCCTGGTACTCTTCGCTCGCCAGGACCGCATCACCGCCCCCGAGGTCGCCCGCCTCCTTGGCCTCGCCGATCGCACCGCCCGGCTGCTCCTCCAGAAATGGACCGACGATGGCTGGCTGGTCGTCGCGGACCCCTCCCGGCGGGGGCGGGTCTACGTGTTATCGGCAACTTATCGGCAACTTATCGGCAATTTAACGGCAGAGGACGATTCCTGAATGACTGACCTTCATACCGGCCAGGAGCTCCTCCGGCAGGCTCTGCAGGACCCCGCCGCCGACTTCAGGGACGGCCAGTGGGAGGCGATCGACGCTTTGGTGAATCACCGGCGGAAGCTGCTGGTGGTCCAGCGCACTGGCTGGGGGAAGAGCTCGGTCTACTTCATCGCCACCCGCATCCTGCGCGACCGGGGGGCCGGGCCGACGCTCATCGTTTCCCCCCTGCTGGCGCTGATGCGCAACCAGATCGTGGCGGCCGAGCGGCTGGGCATCCGGGCGTTGACCATCGATTCGACCAACCGCAGCGACTGGGACAGTCTCACCAAGAGCATCCTCGCCGACGAGGCGGACGCGGTGCTGATCTCGCCGGAACGCCTGGCCAACGACGAGTTCGTGCGCAACGTCCTGCTGCCGATCTCCAACCGGCTCGGGCTGGTCGTGGTCGACGAGGCGCACTGCATCTCCGACTGGGGGCACGACTTCCGCCCCGACTACCAGCGGCTGGTGAACGTCCTCCAGGCCATGCCGGTCAACATGCCGGTGCTCGGCACCACGGCGACGGCGAACCACCGGGTCGTGAACGACATCGTCGCCCAGTTGGGGGACATCGGGGTTCAGCGCGGCTCGCTGATGCGCGACACCCTGGCTCTCCAGACCCTCCGCCTGCCCGACCAGGCGGCACGGCTGGC
>JBDSHF010000166.1:0-6586 GCA_039918595.1 Thermoanaerobaculia bacterium | reverse complement strand
GTAGCCGGCGAGGAGGGCGGCCCCCCAGGGCCAGAGGCGGGCCGGCAGGAAGCGCATGGCGAGGGCCAGCGCCAGGGTCACTCCGGCGGCCAGCCAGATGCCGTCCGTGACCGGTCCGCCGTCGAGGCGGAAGGGCGGTACGTCGACGCTCGAGGCGGCCGGAGAGAGACCGGGCAGGGCGACGGCGAGGGCGTAGATAGCGAGCGACAGGCCGGCGAGCGCGGCGCCCGCCGCGAGACCGGCGAGGAGGGCCCGGCCGCCCCGGGGCCCCAGGCGTCCCCGCCGCAGGGTGTCGAGGCTGGTGGTGAAATCCGGCCGCACGGCGCGCAACAGCGATTCGCCCGCCGACCAGGTCAGCAGGATCGCCAGCGCCTTGCCGGGAGCGCCCAAGACCCAGCCGATGGCAACCATCCAGGGGCTGGCGATGAGGAAGCGCAGCAGCCAGCGCGGGCTCGCGGAGAGCAGGGCCAGCAGGGCGAGGAGGGCGCCGTTGACCAGGTCGATCCGCGCCCGCAGGAGGAGCGTGAGAAAGATCCCAACGACGGCGAGAATCACCGGCAGCCAGAAAAGGCCGGAGAGGAGCGTCTTGCCGAAGCTCTCGTCCGGCCGGCTGCCGGGAGCCCCGATCCAGCCGGCCGCCCTGTGTGCGAACACCGACTGGCGGGGCGTGACGCCGATCAACAGACTCTGGGGAGGGGACACGGTATCCGCCGTGAAGTTCCTCACCTGCCAAGTGGGAAGGCCGCCCACCAGGGTGCCCCGCACCGGGGGCCCGAGCGACTCGCCCGGCGCTACCAGGAGGCTGGCGAACCTTTCCCCCAGACGCTCGAACGGGCCGCGGTCGGTGGGCAGGAAGATCGTTCCGGTCGTGTTCTCCCAGGAGATCCTCCAGGGGCGCCCGTCGAGCGTGAACTCCACCCTGAGCTCCTGGGCCGACCGCGCGCCCCCCGGCCGCTGCACCCCCTGGCGCAGCCGGACGAGAATCTGGTTCCTCTGCGCCTGGAACCAGCCGGCGGCGGCCTCGCCGAAGTTCCGATAGGCATCCTCGTAGTCGTCGGACCCGATCGTCAGGCTGGACACCGGTCCGCCGGGGGCGAGGGGGAGACCGCTCCGGGCCGCAATCCGCCGGAACTCCCGCTCGTAGAGCCGCGGATCGGCAGGGTGCGCGGCCTGCCACTCGGGCAGGAACGCCACCGCCAGGGCGACGCCGAGCGCGAAAGCCGCGAGCCCGCCGGCGAGCGCGGGCCAGAGCCGTCCACGCTCAGCCTTCACCGGCCGCCCTCCCCGCCGGCCGAGCGCCGGAGGACCAGGACGGTGGTGTCGTCGAGCGGCTGGGCCGTCCGCAAGTGGCGGCGCCAGTCCTCCAGCAGCGTTTCGAGGATCTTCTCCGCCGAGCGCCCGTCCGCGCCGCGGAGCGCCTCGAGCAGGCGCTCGAAACCGTAGGCGACCTCGTTGCCGTCCACGGCCTCGAACAGGCCGTCGGAGAAGACGACGAGGTGCCCGCCGGGAGGCAGCAGGATCTCCCGGTTCTCGTAGCTCCGGGGTGGACCCTGGCCGAGCGGCAGGGCCGAGATCTCGATCTCCTCCACCCGGCCGCCGGCCATCAGCAGGGGATAGGGGTGGCCGGCGTTGCTCAGCAACCCCTCGCCGGTCTCCAGGTTCAGCCGCAGCAGGAGCAGGGTGGTGAAAGTCCTCGTCGAACCGGCGGCGCGCAGCACGCGGTCCATCCGGTGCAGCACCTCCGCCGGGGTGCGGCCGTGGCCGGCGAGGCTGGCGAGGGCCGACTTGGTCATCGCCTGGGCGATGGCGCAGGAGTAGCCGTGCCCCGCCACGTCGCCGGCGGCGATCCAGACGTACCCCTCGCCGTCGCTCAGCACGTCGTAGAGGTCGCCGCCGGCCTCGTTGGCGATGATCGAGCGGGCCGCCATCTCATATCCGTCGAGGCGGGGGAGCGTGCGGGGGAGCAGGCCGCGCTGCATCTTGGCGAGCAGATCCATCTCGTGCTGGAAGCGCCGCTCCTCCTCGATCCGCCGCACGAACGCCGGTGGCGTCAGGCGCTTCTCCTCGGAGGCGCCGGAGCGCGCCATCCCCACCAGCCCAAGCAGGACGACGGCCGCGGAGAGACCGGCCGTCACCGCGAAGCCGTCCGGCATCCAGGCCAGGTAGTCGGCCGCGAGGATCGCCGACGGCAGCGTCAGCGAGCAGAGCGCGGCGATCAGCAGGGCGGTGAGGCCGTTGCGCCGGCCGATCCAGACCAGCAGGCCGGCGAACAGCACATTGGCGGCCATGCCGGCGAGGAACGGCTCGACCGGGAGCGGCCTCACGAACAGGCCCGCCATCAAGGCCGCGACCGCGGGCGCCCAGCGCAGGGGCACGAGGCGCACCGCCAGTGCGATCGCGAGCGTCACGGCGCCCGCGAGCAGGATGCCGTCCGCCACCGGGCTGCCGAACGGGCGGAGCAGCGGCAGGCTCATGCTCGCCCGTCCCAGCCAGACGCCGGGCACGGCCACGGCGAGGGAGAGCAGGCCGAGGCGCAGGCCGGCGAGCCCCGCTCCACAGGCGAAGCCCACGAGCAGGGCCCGGCCCCCCCGGGGGCCGAGCCGGCCGGCCCGCAGGGCATCGAGACTGGTGGTGAAGCCGGGATCTGTCGAGCGCAGCAGCGATTCGCCGCACGACCAGACCAGGAAAATCTGCAGCGCGTGGACGGCCGAGAAGACCAGGTTGAAGACCAGTGGGCTGTTGAAGTAGCCCGGCGCGGGGTAGAGCGTGAGCAGGGCCGCCAGGGCGAGCAGAGCGCCGTTGAGTAGGCTGAGGCGGGCCTTCAGCAGCAGGACCAGGAACAGCCCCCCGAGAGCCAGGAACAGGGGGAGGGTGCGCCAGAACGCGAGCGCGATCCGGGCCACGTACGCGTCCACCTCCACGCCGCTGGTCCGGGTCAGGGGGCCGGCGCGGCGCTCGAGGAAGGCCCCCTGCGTCATCAGCGCGATCAGGTACTGCGGACGCTGCCCTCCCGCGATGGGATAGAGCAGCCGCGGGAAGGTGATGATCATCGCCTGCTGCTTGGGGCCGAGCGTCTCGCCGGGAGCGAGGAGCAAGGGGGCGAGGACCTCGGCGGAATGGACGGCCTTCCGCGCGTCCACGAGCGTGAACATCGACGCCGGCTCCCGGCGCCAGGACATCAGGAGCTGCGGCTGGCCGTCGAAGGAGAAGTCGATGGCGAGCGTGGCGGGCTTCCCCTCCGGATCGCGGACGTCGTGGGACACCGTGGCGCGGATCGCCGTACGGGTCGCGAGCAGCCAGCCGGCGCCCTCGTCTCCCAGCGGGCGGAAAGGCTCGAACTGCTCGGGTCCGCGGGTGACCAGAGTCGCGTGCGGCTCGCCGGACTCGAGAACGAAGCCCCCCCGCGCCGCGAGCTCGCGGAAGCGCTGGCGGAGCAGCGCCGGGTCCGGAGGCGCTCCCGCCTGCCATTCGGGGAGGAACGTCTCCGCCAGCGCGACCCCTGCCACCAGGGCGAGAAGACCGAGAACGACCCCGAGCAGAAGGTTCCTGCGGGTATGGGCGCTGGGGGGCATGCCTTCCTTGAATACGGTGGAGTGGGGTGGCGGGTTCTGAGGCTCCCGTGCATCCTACCGCCAATGGGAGCGGGGTGAGCGGCAGGGGTATGATGAGGTATGGAGTTCAGCGATCCGCACGACGACCTGCTGCCCGAATATCAGTTCGACTACGGGAAGGCCAAGCCGAACCGGTTCGCTGACGCCTTACAAAGGCGCCGCGTGGCCGTCCTTCTGGACGACGACGTAGCTGAGGTCTTCGTCACCACGGAAGCGGTCAACAAAGCCCTGCAGGCGATCATCGAAGCGATGCCCCGGGCCGCTAAGCGGGGAACATAGACAGAGCCGATCCTACAGCAGCGGCGACAGCCACCGCGCCGCGCGGTCGCCGAGTTTCTTGGTCCAGGAGCGCCGGCGCCAGTCCTCGAGGCGGATCTCGATGGAATTCTCGAGGTCGGCGAGAAAGGCCTTCTCCATCACCGCCGCCATCGCGGCGTCGAGGGCGAGCACGTCGCACTCGGAGTTGAAGAGGAAGGAGCGGAAGTCGAGGTTCGTGGAGCCCACGATGGAGACCAGGCCGTCCGCCACCAGGGTCTTGGCGTGCAGGATGGCCGGCTGGTACTCGAAGATTCGCACCCCCCGCTCGAGCAACTGGCCGTAGTGACCGTGCCCCGCCCGCCGGGCGATCGGTACGTCGGATTTCCCCGGCAGCAGGAGGCGGACGTCCACTCCCTGGGCCGCCGCCTCGCCCAGCACCGAGATCGCCCGGTGTCCGGGGGCGAAGTAGGCGTTGGTGATCCAGAGCGTGCGCCGTGAAGCCGCCGCGACGGCGGCCATCACCGCCGCGGACTCCGCCTGCCCCCGCTTGGGCCGTGAATCGAGGACCAGGATCCGCACCCCGGGAGCCTCGGCCGCCACGGCCGGCAGCGGCTCGATCTCGAGCTCCGCGCCCCCCGCGTGGACCCAACCCTCGGAGAAGACGACGGCCATCTCCCAGGCCGCCGGGCCCTGGATCCGCACGTGAGTGTCCCGCCAGGTCTCCCCCGGCTTGGGACGGCGGCGCCAGGAGCCGTACTCCTCGCCGATGTTCATGCCGCCGGTGAAGGCCACCTGGCGGTCGACGACCAGGATCTTGCGATGGTCCCGGAACGGCTGGTACCACATGCTCTTGAACAGGGGGTGGAAGAGATAGAACTCGATGCCGTGGCTCTCCATCTCCTGCCAGAACTCGGCTTTGGTCTCGTAAGAACCGACGGCGTCGGCGAGCACCCGCACCTTGATGCCGCGGTCGGCCGCGGCCTGGATCTCGGCGAGAAACAGCCGGCCCGTGGAGTCGTCCTTGAAGATATAGGACTCGAGGAGGATCTCGCGCTGGGCCGTCCGCACCGCGTCCCGCATGGCGCCGAAAGCGGAGCGCCCCTCGAAGTAGACCTCCACCTCGTTGCCGCCGAAGAACGGCGCGCCGTCGATGCGCCGCAGCAGGCGCTCGAATCCCGGGTCCTCGATCCCCTCCGGCAGCGCCTCCGCGATACGTTCCACCTGCCCGATCCGCAACTCCGGGGGGAGCTCCCGGCCGGGCGCTGGGCGCAGGACCGGTTGGAAGGCCCGGAAGCGGTGGCGGCGATGCCGTTTCATGACGGGGGAGTATGTCATCTCTCCTGACAGGTCCCCGGAGTAGGATTCCCTTCATGAAACGCCTCCTCGGTCTCCTGCTGCCTCTGCTCCTGCTGCCCTCCCTCCTCCCGGCCCAGGCCCCGCTCGCCTCGAAGCCTCCGGCCAAGGCTCCCGCAGCCACGGCGACCGATCTCATCGACCGCCTTGCCAAGGGGGAATTCCAGGCCGCGGCCAGCCCCTTCGCCGACGCCATGAGGGCCGCGGCGCCGCCGGAGAAGCTCGCCGAGATCTGGACGGCGGTGCAAAATCAGATGGGCGCCTACAAGCGCCGGGGCGGTGTTCGCACCGAGAAGCAGGGGGGATACGACGTCGCCTTCGTGACCGTCGAGTTCGAGCGGAGCACGGTCGACTTCAAGGTGGTCGTCGACACTGCCGGCAGAATCGCCGGGTTCTTCATCGTCCCTCCCCAGCAGCCCGCGGCTCCGGCCGCTGCCGATTCCACCCCTCCCGCCGCCTATGTCTACAAGGATGCGTTTCGCGAGCGCGAGGTGACGGTCGATGCCGGCGGCACGGGCGAATGGGCCCTGCCCGGAACCCTTTCGGTGCCGGTGGGAGCGGGTCCCTTCCCGGCGGTGGTGCTGGTCCACGGCTCGGGGCCGAACGACCGCGACGAGACGGTGGAGGGGAACAAACCCTTTCGCGACCTCGCCTGGGGGCTCGCCTCGCGCGGCGTCGCCGTGCTCCGCTACGAGAAGCGCACCCGGCAGCACGGCGCCAGGCTCGCCGCCGTGAAGGACTTCACGGTCCGCCAGGAGACGGTGGACGATGCCCTCGCCGCCACCGACCTGCTGCGCCATACCGAGGGGATCGACCCCAGGCGCGTCTTCGTCCTCGGCCACAGCCTGGGCGGGATGCTCATCCCCCGCATCGGCCAGCGCGATCCGCAACTCGCCGGCCTGATCGTGATGGCGGGAGCCGCCAAGCCGCTGGAGGACATCATCCTCGAGCAGGTCGCCTATCTCGACGCCGCGGACGGCGTCGTCACCGATCCGGAGAAGAGCCGGCTCGAATCCCTGCGCGCCGAGGTCGCCCGGGTGAAGGCCTTGAAGCCCGACGCCACCGGCACCGCGCTCGGCGCCCCCGTCTCCTACTGGCTCGACCTGCACGGCTACAATTCGCCCGAAGCCGCGAAGGCTCTGAAGCAGCCGCTTCTGATCCTCCAGGGGGAGCGCGACTATCAGGTGACGATGGACAATTTCGCGGCCTGGAAGCAGGCGCTGCCGAAAGCGGTCTTCTACACCTATCCCAAGCTCAACCACCTCTTTATCGAGGGGGAGGGGAAGAGCACTCCGGCGGAGTACGGGAAGCCGGGCCACGTGTCCGAGGCGGTGATCGCCGACATCGCCGGGTGGATCGGCCGG
>JBDSHF010000165.1:0-18971 GCA_039918595.1 Thermoanaerobaculia bacterium | reverse complement strand
GCCTTCATCACCACGAGCGCGAGGTCCTGGCCCGGGCAGGCGTGCGGCCCGCCGCCGAAGGGGCTCCAGACGTCGGCCGGGATCCGCTTGCCGTAGAAGTGGTCCGGATCGAAGCTCTTGGGGTTGGGGAAGAGGTCCTCGCGCACCGACAGCGCCGGGTAGCAGATCGCGACCAGGGTTCCCTCTGGGAGCATGTAGCCGCCCAGCGGAAACGGCTGCTTCACCCGCCGCACGCTGGTGGAAAAATTGGTGGGGCGCCGGCGCAGGCCCTCGTAGACCACGGCCTCCAGATAGGGGAGGCGAGGCAGGTGAGAGCTCCGGAGATCGTCCCCTCCGACCACCGAATCGAGCTCCTGGCGCAGCCGCGCGAGCGCCTCCGGATGGGCCACGAGCTCGCCCAGGGTCCAGGTCATCGAGTCGCCGGTCAGCTCATGCCCCTGGAAGAGCAGCTCGAGGATCTCGGCGCGAATGACCTCCGGCGAGAGCCGGCTGCCGTCCCCGAGGCGCGCCCGGGCCATGCCGAGCACGAGGCCGTCCGCCTCCGGCCGGTCGACAGCGGCCAGCCGGGCCTCGATCTCCTGGGAAAACAGCTCGAAGACCTCGCGCTGCCGCTTCCGGACCCGGCGCCAGGGGCTGCCGGGGAAATCGATCTGCAGGGTGGGATGAGAGACGGTCGGCGATCGCAGGCCTTTGAAGGAAAAGCTTTCGTAAAGGTCGGCCAGCCGCTGGATCCTGTCCGGGGAGGCGCCGCTGAAAAACACTTCCAGCAGGGCCGAGAGGGCGACCTTCTGGAGCTCCAGCACCAGAGGGAAGGGCTTGCCGAGCGGCCACTCCGCGACCCTCCGCTCGGCGATCCGGCGGATGTCGTCGACGTGGCGCAGGCTCCCCTGGGCGGCGAGATAGGGGCAGGTGACCTCCCGGCGCTCCAGGTGGGGGGGACCGTCGAGGTGGGAGGTGGCCCCACGCCCGAGCACGTGGGCGAGGCTGAACTCCTCGATACCGTTGCCGGCCAGGACCTCGGGCGGCGCCTCGAGCATGGCCTTGACGAGGTCCGGCGAGCAGATGTAAACCCACTCGCCGAGGCCCGGGATCCGCGTCGCGAAGATATCTCCGCACTCGCGAAATGCCTCTTCGTAGAACTGCATCGTATTCTTGGCGAATCGCAGCGAGCGTGCCGGCAGCGAGCCTGCCGGGCGCGGGATCTCCGACAACGGTTTCATCAGCGTCTCCTCCTGAAGAGGTCTCCAATGGAGCCCGAATATAGTAGTGTCCCGCGTGCATCGAAAGCGGACCCCGACCGGGAAAAGGCGTAAAAGCGAATGAGCTACCGGCGCCCCGTGCGTCTCCTGAACCGCGATTTCCTGCTGCTCTGGCAAGGGCAGTTCGTCAGCATGCTGGGCTCGCAGGCGTTTTCCGTCGCGATGATCTTCTGGATCAAGCGCCAGACCGACTCGGCGTCGCTGCTGGGGCTCGGGATGCTGTCGCAGTGGGTGCCGGCGATCCTCCTCGGACCGTTCGGCGGCACCCTGGCCGACCGCATGTCGCGGCGCACCATCCTGATCCTGGCCGACGTGGTGCGCGGCGTCGCGGCGATCGCGCTGGCGGCCCTGGTGCTCCTGGAGCCCGGGCGTTCGGGGACCATCCTGGTCGGCCTGCTGGTCCTCTCCGCCATCATGGGGGTGGGCGACGCCTTCTTCCGGCCGGCGATCAGCGCCGCGATCCCGGACCTGGTGCCCGAGGAAGACCTGACCCGGGCCAACTCGGCGAACCGCCTGGCGCTCGACGTCTCCACGTTCGTGGGCCAGGGTCTGGGAGGAGTGCTCTTCCGCGTGATCGGCCCCGGCATTCTCTTTCTCGTCGACGGGGTGACCTACATCTTCTCGGCCGCGGCCGAGTCCCTGATCCGGCTGCCGCCGCCGCCCCCCCCCTCGTCCAAGACGTGGCGCGAGGCCGGCGCCGACTTCCGGCGCGAGCTGAAGGCCGGCCTGCGCTACGTGGCGGGCCGCAAGGGCCTGCGCTACCTCCTCTTCCTGTCGCCGCTCGACAGCTTCTTCATCATCACCATCGTCGTCCTCCTCCCCTTCTTCGTGGAGGACTTCCTGCGCGTCCGGCCCGACTGGTACGGCTTCCTGGTGGCCGCCTTCGGCGCCGGCTCGTTCCTCGGCAGCATCACGGCGGGGGCCACCAACATCACGGGACGGCGGCGGGTGTGGGCCTATCTGATCTGCGCGGCGGGCATCGGCCCGGCCGCGGTCGCCTTCGGCTTCGTCCGTTCGCCCTGGACGGCGATGGCGCTGCTCTTCGCGGCGGGATTGATGGCCGGCTTCAACACCATCCACTCCCTGAGCCTGGCGCAGCTCACCACGCCCCCCGAGATGCGCGGCCGCGTGCTCGGGCTGTTTGAGACGCTCGGGCTCAGCACCATGCCGATCGCGGCCGGCACGGCCGGCGTCGTCGCCGACCTTCTCCACCGCAACATCCCGCTGGTCTACTTCGGCTGTGGCGTGGGCCTCGCCGCGGTGGCGCTGGTCCAGGCCGGAAAGCGCGAGGTCCGCGAGTTCCTGGCCTACGAGCCGCCGCCGGAGGCCCCGGCGGCAAGCGGCGGATAAGGCCTACCTTACTTGCTTCCCTCCGGCACCAGGGTCAGGCGGGCCTCGGGGTGGGCGCGCACCGCCGCCTCGCCGAAGCGCATGGGGTAGCCTTGGACCGCCTCCCACTTCGGGATCTGGTCCTCCCGGTGGGGGTTCCAGAGCTGGGCGTTCTGCCCGGTGCTGTTGACCCAGGTCGAGGCCTCGAGATCGGAGAAGTCGACGATCATCCGCTGCGAGGTGCCGAAGACCACGGCGAAGGGGTTCACGACGTCGGCCATGGCGGCGTCGACCGTGAAGGCGGTGCCCCGGGCCGGGAAGGTGGCGCTGTTGAACAGGCGCTCCAGGGGGGCGATGCCGCTCTGCCCCAGCGGGGCGTGGACGAAGGTCACCGAGTGCACCCGGCCGTAGGCCCAGCCGGCGGGATCGTCCCCGTAGCGCTTGGAGAGCCAGGCCACGGCGTGGCTGAGGCTCCGGCGGACGATGTCGTCGCGATGCTCGACCGCGGGGGTCAGCCGGTCGTCGAACAGCGGGTCGCCCGGCCGCGCCATCAGGTCGACGATCGACGGCACCTGGCTCAGGCCGACGGTGCGGTACTCCTTGAACACGTCCGGGCCGAGCTCGTCGACCAGGGTGTCCTCGAGGAAATACCAGTACCAGACCTCGTAGACCGAGGCGCCGGCCGATCCCGGCTCGTAGCGGAGGTCCCAGCGGCGGACCTCGTCGAGCGCCTTCCTCTCGCGCTCGCCGGCCGGCGGCACGGCCAGGAGATAGGGGCGGATGGCCGCCGCCGGCAGGCCGAGGGTCTCGGCCTGAATGGCGCGCAGGCTCTCGCGGGTGAAGCGGTGCCCGGCCGACAGGAGGTCGTTGAGGCGCTGGGCCCGGTAGGGGTCGGCCATGTCGTAGGCCAGGAAGTGGGGGTACTCGTCCCCCACCACCTTGTTGTTGGCGGTGACGATGAAGCCCGACGGCGGATCGAGCAGGTTGGGCATCTCCTCATAGGGGATGAAACCCTGCCATTCGGAGCGGCCGTCCCAGCCGGGGACCGGCACCAGCCCCTGGTGGCCGGCGGCCCGCATGGGGACGCGGCCGGTCGACTGATAGGCGATGTGGCCGTCCACGTCGGCGTAGACGAAGTTCACGCTCGGGGTGTCCCAGGCCGCCAGCGCCCGGTGGAAGGAAGGCCAGTCCGCCGCCAGGTTGAGCGCGGACAGGGCGTCGACCAGGTGTGTGCCCGCCAGCGCCGGCCAGCGCAGGGCCGTGGGCGGGCTCCCCTTGAGCTCGACGACGGCGTCGTTGAGGATCGGGCCGTGGTGGGTCTCCCGCACCTCGAAGGTGACGCTGGGCTTCCCCTTGACCGCGATCTCGTCGCGGCGCAGGACGAGGTCCCGCCAGGCGTTCTGGAACTGGTAGCGCTTCGGGTGCGCCGGGTCGTCGAGCTTCTCGGCATAGAGGTCCTGCACGTCGGCGCAGAGGTTGGTGATCCCCCAGGCGATCCGCCGGTTGTGGCCGATGACGACGAACGGCATGCCGGGGAACGAGAAGCCGACCTCGTCGTAGCCGCCGCCGTGGAGGCCGACCTGGTACCAGACCGAGGGCATCTGGAGCCCCAGGTGGGTGTCGTTGGCGAGCAGCGGCCGGCCGCTCGCCGTGCGGCTCCCCGCGACCACCCAGCCGTTGCTCCCCCAGGCCGGCCCGGTTCCGGAGATCATGCCGAAACCGGGGAGCGCCGCGAGGCGGCTCCGGGGCTCGCGCGGAATGGCGAGGCCGCCGGCGGCATGGGCCCCGGGCGGCACGATCACCGGCGCGCTCGCCGGGTAGGGGGACATCAACCGCCGCGCGACCGGCTCGCCGAGCTTGGCGATCAGGTCGGCGCGCAGGATCTCGAAGGGGTGGTTGAGGCTCAGGTTCAGAGCCATCAGCTTGCCCCAGGTCAGCGAATCGACGGGCGTCCAGGGGCGGGGCTCGACCCCGAGCAGGGTGAACTCGATCGGCAGCCGGCCGCGGTGGGTCGACAGGTAGGCGTTCACGCCGCCGGCGTAGGCGGTGAGGAGGGCGCGGGTGGCGGGCGAGAGGGTCTGCCAGTCCCGCTCGGCGGCCTGGACGAGACCCAGGACGTGCATGATCTTGTCGATCTCGAGGGCCCCCTCGCCGAACAGCGCGGCGAGCCGCCCCTGGCCCACGATGCGGTTGAACTCCATCTGCCAGAGGCGGTCCTGGGCGTGCACGTACCCCTGGGCGAAGAAGAGGTCGTGGGCGTTCCGCGCGTAGAGATGGGGGATTCCGGGCTCGACCCGCACGATCTCGACGGGGGCCTGAAGGCCGGGGACGGCGAGGCGGCCGTCGACCTCCGGCCAAGCCCGGCGCACCAGCCCGTAGAAGACCAGCCCGGCGACGACGAGCAGTACGGCCAGGACGAGGACGGCCCAGCGCAGGAACTTCCACAGGCGAGCTTTCATGGCGGTTACGGAGTCTCCGGGAGCGGGGCGCCCGGGTCAAGTCCCGGCGCCTGGTCGATGCGGGTGCGCAGCCGCCCGGCCAGGGTCCGCACGTGCGGCTCGGCCAGGGCGCTGATGTGGTCCCCCGGAACGGTCTCGATCTCGACCGGCCGCGGGGAGAGCGCCGCCCAGCCGCGCGTGGGGTCCGCCGCCGCCATCCCGCCTTCCGGGTCGCCGGCGTCCGCGGGCCGGAAGAGGGTGATCCGTCCCGGGTAGGGGCCTGGCCGGTAGCGCCGGAAGGCGCGCACGTTGGCCTTGAACACGCCGAGGAGGCGGCGGAGCGGCTCCGGGCTCGCCGCCGCGCCGAACGGGGTGCCCTTCAGTCCCGCCAGGAAGCGGTCCACCCGCGCCTCCGGCGAGAGCGCGCGGAGGGTTTCGCCCGTGAGGCCGAGATCGACGTTCCACAGACGCTGCAGGTAATCGGCGATCTCCATCAGCCAGTAGGCGTCGTCCTGCTCGTCCTCCACATCCGTCCCGGGCGGCCAGGGTCCGGGGGTGGAGTCGACGATCGCGAGCAGCGCCACCTCCTTCCCCTCGGCGGCGAGCTGGCGCGCCAGCTCGAAGGCCACGGCGCCGCCCAGCGACCAGCCGCCGAGATAATACGGCCCGGAGCTGACCCCGGCGATCTCGGCCCGATAGCTCGCCGCCATCTCCTCGAGGCTGGAGAACGGCTCCTCCCCCGCTGCGAGCCCCCGGGACTGGAGGCCGTAGAAGGGCTGGTCCGGCCCCAGGTGCCGGGAGAGGGCCTGGAAGCAGAGGACGTCCCCGCCGGCCGGGTGGACACAGAAGAACGGGGGGCGGGCGCCGACGGGCTGGATCGCCACCAGCGAGGGCGAGGCCGCGGGGGCTGCCTCCGCCCGTGGGCTCCGCGTCCGCAGGCGCTGCTCCAGCAGGCCCCGCTGCTCGGCCGAGAGCCTCGCCCGGCGCTCGGCCAGACGGGCTTCCCGGTCCGTGGTATCGGCACGCTTCATTCTTTTCTCCGCAGGCGGCTCGCGAGCAGATCCTTGCCGGCGGCGGCGAGGCGCGAGCGGCGCTCGGCGAGCAGGGCCTGGCGGCGGGCGAGCTCGTCCCCGGCCGTCCCCCCGCTCCCTTCCGCTACCGCCGGCGCCGCCGGAGCCGTCGCCGGGCGTTGCCCGGGCGCGATCCCGGCCGGCAGCGCGGAGAGCCGCAGCTCCGGGTCGGCCACCACCGCGGCGAGCAGCATGGAAAGGTGCGCGAGCATCCTTTCGACGGTCGCTCCGTCGAAGAGATCGGTGCTGTACTCGGCCGCCAGAATGACACCCTGCGGGCCGTCGTTGGCGAACAGCGTGAAATCGAACTGCGAGGTGTCGGTGTGCATTTCGACCGGCTCGGCGGCCAGCCCGGCGAAGCGGAACGTCTCCTCGGACGCGGCCTGCACCGAGAGCATCACCTGGACCAGCGGGCTGCGGCTCTTGTCCCGCGCCGGCTCCAGCTCCTCGATCAGGCGCTCGAAGGGGAGGTCCGGGTGGGCGTAGGCGCCGAGGGCGACCTCGCGAGCCCGGCGCAGCAGCTCCCGGAAGGTGGGATCGCCGGCGAGATCGAGGCGGAGGACCAGGTTGCCGACGAAGAAGCCGAAGAGCCCCTCGGTCCCCGGCTGGTGCCGGTTGGCGGCCGGCGAGCCGACGACCACGTCCGTCCGGCCGGTGTAGCGGCCGACGAGGGCCGCGAAGGCGGCGAGTGTGGTCATGAAGAGGGTGGTCCCCTCCCGGCGCCCGAGCTCTTTCATCCCGGCGGAGAGATCGGGCGGGAGCGGCAGGAGCCGGACCTCTCCCAGGAAGCTCTGGCGGGAGGGGCGCGGGCGGTCCACGGGGAGCTCGAGCGCCGGCGGCATCCCGGCGAGCTGCCGGCGCCAGTAGGCGAGCTGCGGAGCGAGCACCTCGTCGGTCAGCCAGCGGCGCTGCCAGACGGCGAAGTCCGCGTACTGGAGCGCCGGCTCGGCCAGCGGGGAGGGGCGGCCGGCGGCCTGGGCCGGGTAGAGGGCCGCGAGCTCGCGGTCGAACAGGTCGATCGACCAGCCGTCGGAGATCGTGTGGTGGAAGGTGAGGAGCATCTGGTGCTCACTCTCCCCCAGCCGCAGCAGGCGGGCGCGCCAGAGCGGCCCCGCCGCGAGGTCGAAGGGCTCCCGTGCCTCCTCGGCCATCGCGCGGCGGGCCTCCTCCTCCCGGCGCCCCGGGGGCAGGGCACCGAGGTCGGCCAGGGGGAGCGACACCTCCAGCGGCGGCGAGATCCGCTGCCGGAGCCCCTCGGCGCCGTAGGAGAACGACGTGCGCAGGGAGGCATGGCGGCGCGCGATCTCGGCCAGGGTCCCGGCGAGCGCGGCGGGCCGCAGCAGACCGGTCAGCCGGAGGGGGTGAGGGACGTTGAGGACCGAGCCGCCGGGGTCGAGCTGGTGGAAGAACCAGAGCCGCTCCTGGGCGGCGGAGGCCGGAGCCTCGTCCGCCGCCGCTGCCGGCTCGATGGGCGGCAGCGGCGGAGAGCCCGGCGTCCGCAGGCCGCGCTCGATCTCCGCCGACAGTGTGGCGACGGTCGGGTGGGCGAAGAGCGCGCGCAGCGGCAGGTCGACGCCCGTGGCGATGCGCAGGCGCGCCAGCAGCCGGATGGCGAGCAGAGAGTACCCGCCGAGCGCGAAGAAGTCGTCCTCGAGGCCGATCCGTCCGCCGCCCAGGACCTCGGCCCAGAGCCCGGCCACCAGTTGCTCGAGAGGGGAGCGCGGCGGTTCGGCGGCCGTCCCCTCGGGGGCGGCGGGGATGGGCAGGGCGATGCGGTCCACCTTGCCGTTCGGCGTCAGGGGCAGATCTGCGAGCACGACGGCCGCCGAGGGTACCATGTACTCCGGCAACCTCTCCCCCACCCAACCAAGCAGAGCCTCGGGCTCGACCTGCCCTCCCGCGCCGGGCACCACCCAGGCGACCAGGCGGACATCCTCCGCTCCGTTCTTCCCGTAGTCGTGGGTGGCGACGACCGCCCGCTCGACCGCCGGGTAGGAGGCCAGGACCGCCTCGATCTCCCCCAGCTCGATGCGGAAGCCGCGCACCTTGACCTGATGGTCGATGCGGCCGAGATACTCCAGCTCGCCGTCTACCCGGTAGCGCGCGAGGTCGCCGACGCGGTAGAGGCGCGCGCCGGGCGCGCCGTGGGGGTCGGGGATGAAGCGCTCGGCCGTCAGCGCCGGCCGCCCCAGGTAGCCGCGGGCGAGGCCGTCGCCGGCCAGATGGACGGCGCCGGGGACGCCGATGGGCACCGGGCGCAGCCCGGCGTCGAGAACGTAGGCCCGGGAGCCCCGGATCGGCCGGCCGATGGCGGGGGTCTCGACGTCACGGGGGATGTGCGAGGTCGTCGAATAGGTCGTGTCCTCCGACGGGCCGTAGACGTCGACGACGCGCGCGGCCCGGCTGGCCTCGTAGATCCGCCGCGCGAGCGCCCCCTTGACCGCCTCGCCCCCCGTGTTGACGACGCGCACCGAATCCGGCAGGCGGTCGCTCCGCACCAGCTCGGCCATCGCCGAGGGCACGGCGTTGATCATCGTCACCTCGTCGCGGGCCGGCAGGGTGGGCAGGGCCAGGGCGTTCTCCGCCAGCAGGATCCTGCCGCCCCAGGCCAGGGTGACGAAGATCTCCATGATCGAGATGTCGAAGCAGACGGAGGTCGAGCCCAGCACTCCCGCCCTCTCCTCGGGCGTGTAGGCGTCCTGGACCCAGCGGGCGAAGGCCACGGCGCTGCGGTGCTCGATGGCGACGCCCTTCGGCTCTCCGGTGGAGCCCGAGGTGTAGATCACGTAGGCCAGGTTGCCGGGCGAGGGGGCCATGGCCGCCCGCGCCACGGTGGCACCTCCGGACTCCTCACGTTCATCCAGCAGCACCGGCACGGCCGCCGGCGGCACGCTCCCCGCGAAGTCCTCCAGCAGGGAGCGCCGGGTGAGGAGCACGGCGGCCTGGGAGCTCGCCAGCAGGACGGCGACCCGCTGCCGCGGGTAGGCGGGGTCGATGGGCACGTAGGCGCCCCCCGCCTTGAGCACGGCGAGGAGGGCCACCACCAGCTCCACCGTGCGGTCCATGAGCACGCCGGCGAGCACCTCCGGCCCTACCCCGAGGGAGCGCAGGCGATGCGCCAGGGCGTCCGCAAGGGTATCGAGCTCGCGATAGCTCAGCCGCCGGCGGCCGTCGGGAGCGACCAAGGCCACGGCGTCCGGCGTGCGCGCCGCCTGGGCCTCGAAGAGCTGATGCAGGCAGATTCCGGAGGCGGGCGCGGCCTCCACGGCATCGGTGTCGTTCCACTCCCGCGCCAACTGGTGACGTTCCGCCGCGGAGAGCAGGCCGGCTCTCGACAGGGGGACGCCGGGGCTGGCCACCACCGAGTCGAGCAGGTGGGCGAAGTGGCCGGCCCAGCGCGCCACCGTGGTGGGGTCGAGCAGGTCGGTCCGGTATTCGAACGTGGCGACCGGCGCCTCCCCCTGGAGCTCGACGGCAAGCGTCAGGTCGTACTTGGAGGTCCGGTTCTCGACCGGGAGGGGGGAGAGCGGCAGCCCCGGCGCGATCTCGCGGACCGCACCCTCCACCCCGAGCACGAACGACACCTGGAAAAGCGGGCTGCGGGCCAGGCTGCGCTGCGGCTGCAGATCCTCGACCAGGCGCTCGAACGGCAGGTCCTGGTGGGCGTAGGCGGCGAGCGCCGTCTCGCGCAGGCGGGCGACGAGGGTGTCGAAGCCCGGGTCGCCGGCGAGGTCGGCGCGGATCACCAGGGTGTTGACGAAGAAGCCGAGGAGCCCCTCGATCTCCGACCGGTTCCGGTTTGCCACCGGCGAGCCGAGGAGGAGGTCCACCTCGCCCGTGTAGCGGTGGAGCTGGGTCGCGAAGCCGGCGAGGAGGGTCATGAAAAGGGTCGCCCCCTGGCTCCGGGAGAGAGCTCGCACACCCGCCGCCAGGGCCGGGGGGAGAGGGATGGAAAAGTGGGCGCCGCGCGAGGTCTCGACCGCCGGACGCGGGCGGTCGGTCGGCAGGTCGAGGGCCTCGGGAGCCCCGGCGAGCCGCCGCCGCCAGTAGGCGAGCTGGGCCTCGAGAACGGGGCCGGCGAGCCAGCGCCGCTGCCAGGCGGCGAAGTCGGCATACTGGATCGGCAGCTCCGGCAGGGGCGCGGGGAGCCCGGCGGCGAAGGCCCGGTAGAGAGCGGAGATCTCGCCGAGGAGGACGTCCACCGACCAGCCGTCGGAGGCGATGTGGTGCATCGTGATCAGGAGCCGATGCCCAGCGGCGCCGGTGGCGAGCAGGAACGCCCGGAAGAGTGGGCCGGTGGCGAGGTCGAAGGAGCGCCCGGCCTCCTCGTCCGTCAGCCGGTCGGCTTCCGCCGCCCGTGCCGGCGCGGAAAGTCCGGAGAGGTCGACGCGGGGCAGCGGGAACGCGCCCGGCGGGGCGACGACCAGGCGCGGCTCGCCGCTCTCCTCCACCGCCGCGAAGGTGGTGCGCAAAACCTCGTGCCGCCGCATCACTTCGGTCAAGGCCCGCCGCAGGCAGGCCACTTCCAGGGGACCGTCGACGCGATAGGCGAGCGGCAGGTTGTAGACCGCCGCGCCGGGCTCCAGGCGATCGAGCAGCCAGAGCCGCTGCTGGGCGAAGGAGAGGGGGAGGTCCGAGCGGTCCGCCAGCGGCTCGATCGGGGCGCTGGGAGCCGTGCTTCCGGCCGTGCCCAGATGCCCCGCCACCGCCACCGCCAGCTCCGCGACCGTCGGCGACGCGAAGAGCGCGCGCAGGGGGAGCTCGATCCCGAGCGCGGCGCGTACCCGCGAGACCACCCGGGTGGCGAGCAGCGAGTGGCCGCCCAGCTCGAAGAAGTTGTGCTCGGCTCCGGGCAGCTCCTCGCGCTCCAGCACCTCGGCCCAGATGCCGGCAAGGAGCTCCTCGAGGGGATTGGCGGGCGGGCGCGTCGCCGCCCCGCCGGCCTCCGCCTCGACGGTCTCGGGCGCCGGCAGGGCCTTCCGGTCCACCTTCCCGTTCGGATTCAGCGGCAGCCGTTCGAGGCGGGTGAAGGAGACTGGCACCATGGGCTCGGCGAGCCGGCCGCGCAGGTGATCGCGCAGCTCGCCGGCGGCGGGGGCCGGCGTGCCGGCGGCCACGAAGTACGCCGCGAGGGAGCGGTCGTCCGCCGAGTCGCCGAGCGCCACCACCACCGCCTCGCGAACCTCCGGGTGCGCCAGGAGGGCCGCCTCGATCTCCCCCAGCTCGATCCGGTGGCCGCGCACCTTCACCTGGTGGTCGAGCCGGCCCAGGTACTCGAGGCGGCCGTCGGGCAGGTAGCGGCCGAGGTCGCTGGTGCGATAGAGGCGCTCGCCTGGCCCGCTCGCCAGCGGATCGGGCACGTAGCGCTCGGCCGTCAGCTCCGGCCGGCCGAGATACCCCCGGGCCAGCCCGGCGCCGCCGAGGTAGATCTCCCCCAGCGCTCCCACCGGCACCAGCCGCAGCTCCCGGTCGAGCAGGACGGCCCGGGTGCCGGCGACCGGCCGCCCGATCGTCGGCTCGCGCCGGCTCCCCCGCTCGATCATCTCGAACGTCGAGTAGGTCGTATCCTCCGAGGGGCCGTAGAGGTTCCGCACCCGCTCGACGCCGCTGGCGTAGAGCGCCTCCGCCAGGGCGCCCTTGACCGGCTCGCCGCCCAGATTGACCGTCTTCACCCCCGGGGGGAGCGCCCGCGCGCCGGCCATCGCGGCGATCGCCGACGGCACGGCACAGACCAGCGTGACCTCCGCGGCCGCCGGCAGCTCCGGCAGCTCCAGGACGTTGCTGGCCAGAATCAGCCGGCCGCCGGAGGAAAGGGTCACGAACAGCTCGGCCACCGAGACGTCGAAGGAGATCGAAGTCGAGGCCAGGACGCCCCCTGTCAGCTCCTCGCGATCGAAGGTCCCCTGCGCCCAGCGGACGAGCGCCACCGGGCTGCGATGCTCGATCGCCACCGCCTTGGGGCGGCCGGTCGAGCCCGAGGTGTAGATCAGGTAGGCGAGGTTGCCGGGGAGGGCCCGGCGGGGCTCGGCCTCCGCGCCCCGGTCCTCCGGCTCTTCGTCCAGCACCAGCAGCCTCCGCGCCGGGGAGGCCGGCAGGCCCGAGGCGATCGCCCGCTCGGTGACGATCACCGCGGCGCCGGCGTCCTCCAGCATGAACCCCAGCCGCTCCCGCGGATAGCCGGGGTCGAGCGGCACGTAGGCGCCCCCGGCGTTCAGGATGCCCAGCAGCGTCGTCACCAGCGCCGGCGTGCGCGACAGGCAGACCCCTACCCTCACCTCCGGCCCCACCCCGAGCGCGGCCAGCCGCCGGGCCAGCCGGCCGGCGCGGAGGCCGAGCTCGCGATAGGTGAGCCGCTCGTGGCCGTGGACCAGCGCCACCGCCTCCGGGGTGCGCGCGATCTGCGCGGCCACCAGGTCGTGCAGGCACACGTCCGTCACTGCCGGAGAGCGGAGCTCGTTCCACTCGCCAAGGATCTGCCAGCGCTCCCCCGCCCCCAGCAGCGGCAGCTCGGAGAGCCGCGAGCCGGCCCCCTCCTCCACCAGCCCCGAGAGCAGGGACAGGTACGAGCGGCCGAGCCGCGCCACGGTGGGAGCGTCGAAGAGGTCGGACGCGTACTCCAGGAAGGCCCTCAGCCCGCCCTCCTTCTGCTCCAGGAAGAGCGAGAGGTCGAACTTGGCCGTCCCGGTGTCGATCCCCAGCAGCTCGCAGCCGAGCCCCGGGGCGAGCTCGCCGCCCGGCGCCGGATCCAGGGAGAACATCACCTGGAACAGCGGGCTTCGCGACAGGTCGCGCTCCGGATGCAGCTCCTCGACCAGACGCTCGAAGGGGAGGTCCTGGTGGGCGTAGGCCGACAGCGCCGACTCCCGCACCCGGCCGAGGAGGGCGCGGAAAGGTGGATCGCCCTTGAGGTCGGCGCGCAGGGCCAGGGTATTGACGAAGAAGCCGAGCAGCCCCTCGATCCCCTCCTCTGACCGGCCTGCTACCGGCGAGCCCACCACCAGATCCGGCTGGCCGGTGAACCGGCCGAGGAGCGCCGAGAACGCCGCCAGGGCGGTCATGAACAGGGTCGACCCCTCGCCGCGGGCGAGGCCACGGAGCCCCGCCGCGAGCCCGTCCGGGAAGGCGAGCATGAGGGTGCCGCCGCGGAAGCTCTGGACCGGCGGGCGCGTCCGGTCGGTCGGCAGCTCGAGGGCGGCCGGCGCCCCGGCGAGCCGCTCCCGCCAGTAGGCGAGCTGACCGGCGAGCGCCTCGCCGGAGAGCCAGCGCCGCTGCCAGACGGCGAAGTCTCCATACTGGAACGCCGGCTCGGCGAGAGGGGACGGCCGCCCGGCGGCGAAGGCGCCGTAGAGGGCGCCCAGCTCGCGCTGGAGAACGCCGACCGACCAGCCGTCGAAGGCGATGTGATGAAAGGAGAAGAGCAGATGGTGCTCCCGCTCGCCGAGCCGCAGCAGGAGGGCCCGCGCCACCGGGCCGCGGACGAGGTCGAAAGGATGCCGCGCCTCCCGCGCCGCCTGCCGCTCCGCCTCCGCGCGGGCGGCCGCGGGGGGCAGGACGGCGAGGTCGACCTGGGGCAGAACGGCGGGATGAAAGTGCGCCACGATCTGTCGGGGCTCTCCGTCCGGCCCCTCGGCGAAGGTGGTGCGCAGCACCTCGTGTCTCCTGAAGACCTCGTCCAGGCAGTGTTCCAGGACTCCTGGATCGAGCGGTCCGGCGAGGCGGAGCGCCACCGGCACGTTATAGACCGGAGATCCCGGTTCCAACCGGTCGAGGAACCAGAGACGCTGCTGGGCGAAGGAGAGCGGCAGCGGCTCCGCGTGGGAAACCCGGGCGAGGAGCGGCCGCGAAGGAACACCCGCCGCCGCCGGTACCCTCAGCGCCTCCTCGACCCGCCGCGCCAGCGCCCCCAGCGTGCGCGCCTCGAAGGCCGCCCGCATGGGGAGCTCCGCCCCAAAGGCCGTGCGCACCCGGGCCAGCACCTGACCGATGAGCAGCGAATGCCCGCCAAGATCGAAGAAGTCGTCCCCGGCGCCCACCTCCCCACGCCCCAGCACCTCTTCCCAGATACCCGCCAGCAGTTCCTCGACAGGGGCCAGCGGGGCGGTCGCGCCACGCCACGGCCCCGGCTCTTCCAGCGCCGGCGGGGCGGGCGAGGGAAGAGCGCGGCGGTCGATCTTGCCATGGGGCGACAGCGGCAGAGCCGGGAGGAAGACGAAAACGGCCGGCACCATGTGCTCGGGCAGACGCTCGCGCAGGAAAGCGCGCAGCTCACGGACGGACGGCGCGCCGGGCTCCGCCGGCGCCAGGTATGCGGCGAGGCGGAGGTCCCCCGGCCCCGCCGCGTAGGCCACCACGGCGGCCTCCCGCACCCCCGGATGCTCGAGGAGGAGGGCATCGATCTCATCCGGCTCGATGCGGAAGCCGCGCACCTTGACCTGGCGGTCGGCGCGGCCCAGGAACTCGAGCTGGCCGTCGGGCCGGAAGCGGGCGAGGTCGCCGGTGCGGTACAGCCGCCCCCCCACCTCCGCGGCCGAGGGGTCGGGGAGGAAAGCGCGGGCGGTGAGGTCGGGCCGGCCGAGGTAGCCGCGGGCGAGCCCGTCGCCCCCGAGGTAGAGCTCGCCGGGGACGCCCCGGGGGGACAGCTCCAGATGGCGGCCGAGCACCTGGACGCGGCTGTCCGCCACGGGTCGCCCGATGGGAGTCCGCCCGTCCTCGCCGATGTCGCCGCTCCCGGAGACGACGGCGGCGGTGGCGCAGACGGTCGCCTCGGTCGGTCCGTAGGCGTTGAGGAACCGCCGCCCGGCGGCCCAGCGCTGGACGAGGTCGGCCGGGCAGGCCTCCCCCGCCACGATCAGGCAGCGGAGGGCCGGCAGGGCTTCGCTCGCGCCGTCGGGCATGACCGCCAGCGCGGTGGGGGGCAGGGTGACATGGGTGATCCCGCGCTCGCGCAAAGTGGCCAGGAGGGCGGGGCCGGGGAGCAGATCCTCACGGCGGCCGAGGACGAGCGTCGCACCGGCGATCAGCGCGCTCCAGATCTCCGATACCGAGGCATCGAAGCTCGGCGAGGCGAACTGCAGGACCCGGCTCTCCGGCCCGATCGCGAACAATCGGACGTGGGCCTCGGCGAGCGCGGCAAAACCGCGGTGCGCGAGCAGGACCCCCTTGGGCCGGCCGGTCGATCCCGAGGTGTAGATGACGTAGGCGAGGTTCTCCGGCTCGACGCCCGCCGGGTCCTCCAGGGGCTCTCCCGCCCCCTCTTCCGGCGGCGCGTCGAGCGGCACGACCTCGGCGTTCCCGGCCGGCAGCGCCGCCAGGAGACCGCGGCGGGCGAGGAGCACCGGGATGCGGGCATCCTCCAGCATCAGGGCGAGCCGCTCGGGCGGATAGGTCGGATCGAGCGGGACGTAACCCCCGCCGGCCACGAGCACGGCGAGCATGCCGACCAGGCTCTCCGCCGAGCGTTCGGCATAGAGGCCGACCCGCACCTCCGGCCCGACTCCGAGGGCGCGCAGCCGGCGGGCCAGCCGGCGGGCTCGCGACTGGAGCTCGCCATAGGTGAGCGGCGCCAGGCCGGGCTCGGCCGGGAGCACCGCGATCGCCTCAGGGGTCGCGGCCGCCCGGGCCGCGATGCGCGCCTGGACCGAGCCGGTCCAGGCCGGCGCCGTCAGAGCCCGGCTCCACTCCATGAGAAGAGCGTGCCGCTCCGCCTCGCCGAGCAGCGCGAGGTCCGAGAGGCGAGCCCCCGGCCGCGCCACCGCGTCGGCGACCAGGGCCTCCCAGCCGCGCGCCAGCCGTTGAACGGTCGCCGGTGTGAAGAGGTCCGCGTTGACGACGAGGCGGCCGGCGATCTCCTCCCCCCCGTCCTTCAGGTCGAGGAGGAAATCGAACTGCGCCGCGCCGTGGTCCTCCTCCCGCCAAGCCACCGTCAGGCCGGGCGTCAGCTCTCGCCGGCCGCCGTTGCCATGGAGGGCGAAGAAGGCCTGGAACAGCGGATCGGAGGAGGAGGCCCGCCCTGGCCGCAACACCTCGGCCAGATACTCGAGCGGCATGTCCTCGTGGGCAAAGAGGCCGAGCGCTCCGGCGCGCACCGTGGCGAGCAGGTCGCCGAAGGCGGGATCCCCGGGGAGCTCGACACGCAGCGGAAGACTGTTGGCGAAGAAGCCGATCAGCCTCTCGAGCTCCGGCCGGCCGCGATGGGCGTGCACGGTGCCGACGACGACGTCGTCCTGCCCGCTGATTCGCCGCAGGAACGCCACCCAGGTGGCGAGGAGGACCATGTAGGTCGTCGCCCCTCGCCGGCGCGCGAATTCGCGGACTTCCCGGGAGAGGGCCGGCGGCAGCCCCAGGGGGTGGTTCGCCCCGCGCCAGCTCCGCATCGGCGGCCGCGGCAGGTCGGCCGGCAGGTCGAGCCCGGCCGGAGCGCCGGCGAGGTGCTCCCGGAAGTAGGCGAGGTGAGGGGACAGGGCCTCCAGGGTCAACCCGTCGTGCTCCCAGGCGGCGACGTCGGCCGGCTGCACCGTCAGGGCGGGAAGCGGCGAGGGGCGCCCACCGAGCAAGGCGGCGTAGAGGGCCGCCAGCTCGCGCTCGAACACATGCACCGACTCGCCGTCGGCGATGACATGGTGGAAGTTGACGAGCAGGTCGTGCTCCCGCTCCCCCGCCCGGAGGAGAAGGCGGCGCCAGAGCGCGCCCTGGTCGAGGTCGAGAGGCCGGCGGGCCTCTTCCCGCGCCAGCCGCCGACGCTCCTCCGACCGCCGGTCGAGGGGGAGCCCGGAGAGGTCGGCGAGCGGCAGCCGGAAGGGCGCGGGAGGGGCGACGAGCTGATACGGCTCGCCGGCTGGCCCGATCTCGACGGTGGTGCGGAGGGCCTCGTGGCGGGCGGCGATCTCCACCACGGCGCGCTCCAATGCGGCGAGCGCCAGGGGTCCGTCGAGCTGCATCACGATGGGGATGTTGCTCGCCGCCGTCCCCGGGACGAGCCGCTCGAGGAACCAGATCCGCCGCTGGGCGAACGAGAGCGGCTCGCCCCTCCCCTCCCGCCGCCGCGGCGTGATCGGCGGGAGGGCCGACAACGCCGGCCGCTCCTCGGCGAACGCCCGCTCCACCTCCTCCGCCAGCGCGGCCACGGTGAACGCCGCGAGCACCGAGGAGAGCGGCAGGTCGAGCCCGAGCGCCTCCCGCACCCGCGAAACCATCCGCGTCGCCAGCAGCGAATGGCCGCCGAGATCGAAGAAGTTGTCGTGCACCCCCACGGGATGGCCGAAGATCTCGCCCCAGATCCCGGCCAGCACTTCCTCGGCATGGCTCCGCGGGGCGCCGCCGCTTTCCACCTCCGCGCTCTCGGCATGCGACGGCATCGCCGGCATCGCCGGTATCGCGGCCAGCGCCCGGCGGTCGATCTTGCCGTTCGGGGTCAGCGGCAGTTGCCGCAACGGCACGAAGCCCGAGGGGACCATGTAGTCGGGCAGACCCGCCTTGAGGAAAGACCGCAGCTCGCCGGCGGTGAGGTCCCTCGCGGTCTCCACGTAGGCGATCAGGCGAGTGCCGCCACCGTCCTCGGGCATTGCCAGGACGGCGGCCTCCCGGACCTCCGGATGACGGGTCAGCGCCGACTCGATCTCCCCCAGCTCGATGCGGTAGCCGCGCACCTTCACCTGGTGGTCGAGCCGGCCCAGGAAGTCGAGCTCACCCGTCGGCAGATACCGCACCAGGTCCCCTACCCGGTAGAGCCGTGAGCCCGGAGGGCCGTAGGGGTTGG
The DNA here is from genome assembly GCA_039918595.1 of Thermoanaerobaculia bacterium. Taxonomy (GTDB): domain Bacteria; phylum Acidobacteriota; class Thermoanaerobaculia; order Multivoradales; family UBA5704; genus DATARR01. Next base: position 1,120 of record JBDSHF010000165.1, on the reverse strand, counting down.
GGATGAACCGCTCCGCCGTCAGGTCGGGACGGTGGAGATAGCCACGGGTCACCCCCTCTCCCCCCAGGTACAGCGCGCCCGGGATGCCCAGGGGCACCGGCCGCATCGCCGCATCGAGCACATAGGCCCACTCGCCCGTCAGCGGCCGGCCGATCAGCGGGTGCCCGGCGTCGCGGGGCACCACCGAGTAGCTGGTGAACGTGGTGTCCTCCGATGGACCGTAGAGGTTGATCACCCGCTCGACGCCGGGCAGCTTGTCGTAGATGTCCCGCACCAGCGACCCCTTGAGGGGCTCGCCACCCAGGTTGACCGTGCGGATCGACAGCGGCAGGCGGCCGGTGCGCAGCAGCTCGGCCATCGCCGACGGCACCGTGTCGACCAGCACCACCTCGTCGATCGCCTTCAGGCGCGGCAAGGCCAGGGCGTTCTCGGCCAGGAGGATCTTCCCCCCCTCGGCCAGCGTGGCGAAGATCTCGAAGACCGACATGTCGAAGCAGATCGAGGTGGACGCCAGCACGCCCGCGTACTCCTCGGGCGAGTAGACCGTGCGTGCCCAACGGATCATCGCCACGGCGCTACGGTGCTGGATCGCCACCCCCTTGGGCACGCCGGTCGAGCCCGAGGTGAAGATCACATAGGCCAGGTTGTCCGGCAGGGCGGGGTGCCCCTGGAGCCCACCCTCCTCTACCGGCTCCCTCTCCCAACCCGGATCGAGGAACACCGTCCGCAGCCCCGCCGGCAGCTCGTCTCCGAGCGCCTCGGCGAGGTGGCGCCGGGTGACCAGCACCTGCGCCCGCGCGGTCTCGAGCATCCGCAGCACGCGCTGCCGCGGATAGTTGGGATCGAGCGGCGCGTAGGCGCCTCCCGCCTTGAGCACTGCGAGGAGCGTGATGATGAGATCCGCCGTGCGATCCATCAGCACGCCGGCCAGCACCTCGGGGCCGAGCCCCAGCGCCCGCAGGCGTCCCGCCAGCCGGTTGGCCCTGGCGTCGAGCTCGCCGTAGGTCAGCCGCTCCTCCGCGACCACCAGTGCCACGCGGCCGGGGTTCCGCGCGGCCTGGGCCTCGAAGAGCTGGTGCAGGCAGGCCTCGGGACCGGAGGTCGATCCGGTGTCGTTGAA
>JBDSHF010000164.1:0-15319 GCA_039918595.1 Thermoanaerobaculia bacterium | reverse complement strand
CCGCCGCCCGCGCTGCCGGCCCAGATCACGTCGGAATTCGTGGGATCGAAGGCGACCGCGAGGACACGGCCCGCGATGTTGCGGGGACCGGCCTCCTGCCAGACCCGCGCGCCCAGCGGCGAGGTGGCCTTGCCGCGCGATTCGCGGAGCGGATGGCCGGCAGACCAGGCCTTCCAACTCCGCAGGCCGGAGGCGGTTGCGTTTTCCCGGACGGTGCCGTCGGCTTCCCGCAGCCGGAGCCGGAACCATTCTTCCTGTTTGCGGCTGGCGTCGGCTTTTGCGGTGAAATTCTCTTCGGTCTCGGGATGCGTGCGTGGAGAGGGGACTCCGGTGCAGGCCCCAAGGCCGAAGATGGCGAGAATGGCAGGGATGGCAATCAAATTTTTTTTCATCAATAGCACTATCAAAGCTTACCCCCCGATCTGCCCCAGCGCCCGCCGGATCTCGGGCTGATTGGGATTGATCGCGAGCGAGCGGTGGAAACTGGCGGCCGCTCCCTCGCCGTCGCCGATGCAGAGGCGGGCGAGCCCCACGGAGGCGAAGGCGAGGGCGTTTTTCGAATCCGCGCGGGCCGCGGCTTCGAAGTCGCCCAGGGCCTTCTCGCACTGATGGCGTTCCAGGCGGTAGCGGCCGCGGAGGAGGTGGAGGCGGGGGTCCTGGGGCTTGGCGGCGAGGGCCTGCTCGAGCAGCTTCAGGGCCCGCTCCGACTCGCCTCCGCGGGCGTAGGCCACGGTACGGCCGACGGTGAAGTCGATCCCCTCGGGAAGGCCGGCGGCCAGCGAGCGCAGCAGCAGCGCATCCGAGCGGTCGAGATCGCTGTGTTGGGAGTGGAGCAGATCGCTCAGGTTCCACATCGCCGAGGCGTTCTGGGGATCGACCGTGAGGGCCTTTTCGTACGAGGCCACGGCGGCCTCCATCTCCCCACGCTCGCGCCGGATGAGCCCCTCGTTGTTGTAGGAGCCGGCGGTGCGGGTTGGCGACGGTGCGGCTGTCCCGGGGGCGGCGGCGGTCTCCTTGGCTCCGGCTTCCTTGGACCCCAGATACCCCAGGGCGCGGAGCTTTTCGACCTCCTCCGCGTTCGCCTCCTCGTTCCCCTGGACCTCGGGGGCCGGCTTGTAATGGACCCGGTAGTCGGCGAGCTCCGCGTGGACGGCCTCGACCCCGGGCAGGGGAGGACCGGCGACGCCGTCGCCCGGGGGCAGGCCGAGGAGCGCCAGGAGCGTGGAGGCGACCTGGCCGACCTCGCCGTGCCCGCGATTGGAATCCGCCTTGATCTCCGGACCCCAGAGCAGGTAGATCCCCTCCTCGCGATGCCAGCGGCCGGCGGTCGCGGCGGCGGCGCTCGCCAGCCGTCCAGGGCGCCCCGCCTTCCAGCGGAAGCCGTGATCGGAGGCGATCATCAGCACGGCGCCGCGGGCCTCGGCGAGCTTGCGGACCTCGCCCAGCATGCGGTCGATCTCCGCGAAGTAGAGCTCCGGCACACGGGAGTAGCGCTCGAAGTCCTCGGGCTTGATCGCGTCCTGGCGCGGGGGCGCCCAGGGCGCGAAGACGTGGCCGAGGGTGTCCGTCCCCTGGAAGTAGACGACGGCGAGGTCCGGCTTCTCGCGGGTCAGCCAGGAGGTCGCGAGCGCCTGATAGGCGCGGGTCTCGACCAGGATGCGGCGCAACGCGCTCACCGGCTTGGCATAGGGGTCGGGCTCGGCGGCGGCCTTCCCATAATCCTCGGCGGTCAGCCAGGGGAGGTAGGCGTGGAGGGCGTCGTAGCCCACCGCGGCCTCCGTCTTGGCGAGCGTCTCGCGCGCCCAGGCTTCCTGCTCCGGCGGATAGACGGTGCCGGGGGGCGGCTCGTGGTCGCGCGAGGTGAAGGACGAGAAGCGATCCGCCACCAGGAGGCCCTTGACCGGCTCGGCCGGCCAGGTGGCCCAGAGGCCGAAGACAGCGACGCTCTTGTTGCCGTCGGCGGCCATGTTCCAGATCGCCGGCACCTTCCGCTCGCTGCTGGGGATCGGCTCGAGCGCGCCGGTCGTGGGGTTGCGCCGGGTGAAGTCGAGGATGCCGTGCTCCAGCGGGGAGGCGCCGGTCATCATCGTCGTCCAGACCAGCGGCGAGAGCGGCGGCTGGATCGTCTTCAGCGTAGCCGTCCGCCCCTCGCGCGCCAGGGCCGCGAGGTTGGGCATGGTGCCGGCGGCCATGTAGTCGTCGAGCAACTCCCAGTCCGCTCCGTCGAGCCCGACGAAGATCACCGGATGAGTCGTCTCCCGCGTGGCCCGCGCGATCTCGGGAGCGGGTGGGGGAGGGGCGCCGGGCTTCGGAGCGGGCGCGGGTTCCTTACGGCAAGCGAGGGCAGTCGCCAGAAGAGCGGAGAGGAGGAAGACGTTGTGACGCATGGGAGTACAGCATATATCGAGATCTTGGGATCTGGGAGAAGTTTGCAGTGGAAACCGGTTGACATTCGGAACTTTTCGGGCGAGAATCGGTTTGCAGTACAGACCGGTTCTTCAAGGAGGCCGAGATGGAGTCCCAGAATTTAGATCGCATTCGATTCGTCACCTGTCACTTCAACGACCTTCAGGGGCTGCGGTACCTGGTGCCCATCGGTCTGATCACGCTGAGCGTGGGGGGGACGATCCACTTTGCGAGCTGGCCGGTGCTGCTTCTCGGCCTGATCGCCGTGGGAGCGTTCCTCCTGATGTCCGTCGCGAAGCGGTACTACTGGGATTCGTTCGGAGCGGTCGAGCCGCGGCCGGCGTACACCGCCGGGGAACTGCACAGCCTTTCGATCTACAGTCCGGCGGGTCCGACTCCGCGGCTCGAGGGTTTTCAGCAGGTGACACCGATCGCGCGTCATTTTCTGATGACCGCGATGCTGGTCGTCAGCCTCTTCGCGGTCTTCGAGTTGATCCCGCCGAACATTCTGATCGCGGGGGGCGAATCCATGGGCCGGCATCCTCAGATCCGGTCCGAGACCGCTCCCCTGTACGATTCCTACCTGGTGTGGGTCAACGCCTTCGGCAGCTTCTTCAAATCGCCGCTCGCCTTCCGGGCCATCTGCGGGCAGATGACGTACGCCGCTTTCGGTTCGATCTTCCTCGGCTTCTGGTTCTGGCGGGAACGCCGGCGGTCCGAGAGCCACCACCTGACTTTGGCGGTTCTGCTGCTCGGGCTTGCGGTCCTTGGCGCCTCTCTGGGATTTCTCGCTCGGGACGCGGAGCGCGCTCCGATCGTGGATTTTCTTCTTCCGGCCCTGCTTTATCCTGGGGTGGCCCTGCTCCTCTGCGGCGCCTCGATGATCCTGGCCGGCCTGATCGATCACTGGCAACTTGTCCGGGTTTTCAAGCCTGCGGTGGAGGAGGCATCATGAGCGCTCAGAACCTCGATCGCATCCGTTTCGTCACCCATCATTTCCAGGATCTTCAGGGGCTGCGGTATGGGGTCCCCCTGGGCCTGGTCGCGTTGAGCGGGGGAGTGACTGCTTTTTTCGCGGGCTGGCCGCCAGCGCTGCTGCTCCTCCAGACGGTACTCGTCCTGGGAGCATTCTTACTGACGTTCCGCTCGAGGTCGTACTACCGGCGGACCTTCGGCCAAGTCGAGCGGCGGACTCTCGCCGGGCAACCGATCTCCGCGCTCTCGGTCTACAGCCCGGCGGGTCCGGCGCCGTGGCTCGCGACGGTCCAGATGTTGAAACCCGCCGCGCGGCAGGTTGTGAACACAGTCGTGCCGGCGTTCGTTCTCTTCCCGGTCCTATGGATGATCAGTCCCTCCGTCGTCATGCTGGCGGACGGGAACAACCTGCAGACGCGATGGCTCCTGCGCGATGCCGTCGTCTTGATGGTGGCAACGGACAAGTTCATGGCGATGGATCTGCTGTCGCTCAGGACGGCTTTCGTGCAGATGACGTACGTTTTTTGTGGCGCGCTCTTCGTGGGCGTCTGGCTCTGGAGAGAGCGCCGAGGGTCCCAGAGCTACTACCTGCTGCTGGGGGCTCTGCTGCTGGGGCTCTCCGCTCTCGGCGCCTCCCTGGGGTTCCTGATGCCGGTTCAGGGACTCGCTCAGACTGTCACCCTTTTCCTGCCGGCGCTGGCTCACTTCTGGGCGGCTCTGCTCCTTTGCGGCTCCGCGCTGATTCTGGCCGGCCTGCTCGATCACCTGCAGCTCGTCCGGGTTCTGGGAAGAACCGCAACGGAGGCGTCATGAGCGGCACCCCATTCGAACAGCTCGCGAACCTGGACCGGCTGGTGCACGATCCCGCCCGGCTGGCCATCCTGACCGCGCTCTCGGCCTGCGAGCGGGCCGACTTCCTGTTCCTGCTGCGGATCACCGGCCTCAGCAAGGGGAATCTATCCTCGCACCTCTCGAAGCTCGAGGAAGCGGGGATGGTCGAGATCGAGAAGCGCTTCGTGGAGAAGAAGACCCAGACCCTGGTGCGCCTGAGCGACCAGGGGCGGGGGGCGGTGGAGAGCTACTGGAAGGAGATGGAGGAGCTGCGAGAGAGCGCCACGCGATGGCGGCCGCAGAACGCGGCGCTGGTGCCGGCGACGGGGTAGGCAGCCTTGTCCGGCGGGTCTCCCAGACCCAGGGCGTTGCCCTGGGCTAAAGGAGCCCGGGCCTTTGGCCCTTCCCCCAGCCGAAATTTGCTTGAGGCCCAACGGGCCGCCCTTCTTTAGCCCAGGGCAACGCCCTGGGTCTGGGAACGGGGCCTCCCCCTCCCCGGCGCGCAAGTTGCAATCCTTTCGCCCCAAAGCGGGCATCCGCCCGGACGAGGGGAGACGCGTGGCATACCAACCGATCGAGAATTACGGCGTCATCGGCAACATGCGGACCGCGGCGCTCGTGGGCAAACACGGGTCGATCGACTGGTACTGCGTCCCTCATTTTGATTCGCCGAGCGTCTTCGCCGCCATCCTGGACGACGAGCGGGGCGGCCGGTTCGAGATCGCGCCGGTGGGCAACGGCGCCGTCACCAAGCAGCTCTACTGGCCCGAGACCAACGTCCTCGTCACCCGTTTCCTGTCGCCAGACGGCGTCGGGGAGATCGAGGACTTCATGCCGGTCGGCGGCGGCGACACCAACGACTGGCGCGATCACCTGATCCGCCGGGTGCGGGTGGTGCGCGGCTGCCTGAAGTTTCTCGTGCGGTGCCATCCGGCCTTCGACTACGCGCGGGCGAAGCACGAGACGGTGATGGACCCGGGGAATGGCGCCGATTTCCACTCGCCGGGGTTGAGCCTCCGGTTGGCCACCGAGGTTCCGCTGCGGCCGGACGGCCGTGGAGTCTCCGCCGAGTTCACGCTGCGCGAGGGGGAGAAGGCGATCTTCGTGATCCGTCCGATCGAGAAGGGGAGCCAGCACGGCGCGCCCCCCTCGCCGGGCCAGACGGAGGAGCTGTTCAAGGCCACGGTCGCCTACTGGCGCCACTGGATCTCGGCCTCCACCTATCACGGCCGCTGGCGCGAGATGGTCCACCGCGCGGCGCTGGTGCTCAAGCTGATGACCTTCGAGCCCACCGGGGCCATCGTGGCGGCGCCGACCTGCAGCCTGCCCGAACACCTCGGCGGCGTGCGCAACTGGGACTACCGCTATACCTGGCTGCGGGACGCCGCGTTCACCATCTACGCCCTGCTCCGCATCGGCCTGGCGGATGAGGCCTCCCAGTTCATGAGCTGGCTCGACGCCCGCTGCACCGAGGCCACGCGCAACGAGGGGCTGCAGATGGTCTACGGCATCGACGGCCGGAAGGACCTGACCGAGATGACGCTCGATCATCTCGAAGGGTACCGGGGCTCCCGCCCGGTGCGGATCGGCAACGGCGCCGTCAATCAGCTCCAGCTCGACATCTACGGCGAGCTGATGGATTCGGTCTATCTCTACAACAAGCACGGCTCGCCGATCTCCTACGACACCTGGCTCAATCTGCGGGAGTTGCTGCACTACGTCGGGGAGAACTGGAAGCAGAAGGACGAGGGGATCTGGGAGGTGCGCGGCGGCCGGCAGCACTTCGTCTACTCGAAGCTGATGTGCTGGGTGGCCATGGACCGCGGCTTTCGCCTGGCCGAGCAGCGGTCTTTCCCGATTGACCGGGATCTGGTGCTCGCCACGCGGGACGAGATCTACGAGGCGGTGATGGCCCAGGGGTGGAATCAGGAGCGCCAGACTTTCGTCCAGACCTTCGGCGGCGAGTGGCTCGACGCCTCGAACCTGATCATGCCGCTGGTCTTTTTCCTGGCGCCCAACGATCCGCGGATGCTCAAGACGCTCGACGCGATCCGCCGGCCGCCGGAGCAGGGGGGCCTGGTCGCCGACGGGCTGGTCTACCGCTACAACGCCTCGCGCGGGGTGGATGGGCTCCCCGGCGACGAGGGGACCTTCAACATGTGCACCTTCTGGCTGGTCGAGGCGATGACGCGCGCCGGCAAGGTCAAGCCCGATCTGCTCGAAGAGGCGCGCCTCACCTTCGAGCGCATGCTCGGCTATGCCAACCATCTCGGGCTCTACTCCGAGCAGACCGGCCTGCGCGGCGAGGCGCTGGGGAACTTCCCGCAGGCCTTTACTCACCTGGCGGTCATCAGCGCGGCATTCAATCTGGATCGGGCCTTGGGGACCGAGAAGGGGGAACAAGGGACGTAAAGGACTGCAGGGACGAAAAGGACGAAAAGAATCAGGGTTGCTTTGTCCTTGCAGTCCTTTATGTCCCTTTCTTTCAACGCTCCAGCCGCAGGGCCCAGGGCTCCAGGCCGCTCCTGCCGTCGTCGGCGCTGAAGAAGACGAAGCCGTTGGCGACGGCGATGTGCGAGTAATAAAGCAGAGCGGAAAACCCTCCCGGCGCGAGGTCCGCCACCAGCCGGGTCCCCTCGGCGGAACCGTCGCTCTCCCAGAGCTCGCGCCCGTGGGTGCCGTCGTCGGCGCTGAAGAAGACGCGGTCGCCGGCCGAGACGAGCCCTTGAGGCTCCGAGGATCTGGGGCCGGGCTGAAGATCCCGCAACGGCTGCGTGCCCGCGGGTGTGCCGTCGGTGCTCCAGAGCTCGGCGCCGTGCTCCAAGTCCTTGCCGGTGAAGAGCAGCCGGTCACCCGCCGGAGAGAACTGCGCCGGCAGGGAGTCAAAGGCGCCCTCCAGGAAGGGGCTGATCTGCGCCAGCAGGACCGGAGGTCCGCCACCGGGAGAGACCCGGAAGAGCCCGCGCCCGTTCTCGGACAGGAGGGCGGTGAAGTAGAGGGAACCGCGGAAAGCGTAGAGATCGGCGGCCGCGGTCAGGAAAGGCACCCGCCGGGTCCGGGAGGCGCCGTCGGTCTGCCAGAGCTCGGGCTCGGAGTCGAAGGACCCGGCCAGCCGGAAGAAAATCGTGCCGTCCACCTGAACGGGGCGGTCGTCGTAGAACGGTTCACGGGGTTCCTGGAGGGCCGAGACCTGCCGGGTTCCGGCCGGCGTGCCGTCCGAGACGAAGACCTGAGGGACGAAATGCCGGCCGGCTTTGACCCGGGCGATGAAGAGGAAGCGGGAGCCGAGGTCCGCCAGTGCCGTCGGGCACCGCAGCCCCGGCAGGGGCCGCAGGATCCGCCCCGTTCCTGGCGCCGTGCCGTCGCTGCTCCACAAGGAGCAACCCTCGGAAGCCTCGACGAGGAAGAGAAGCTTGCCGGCCCAGGCGATGGACGGCCCTAGGATCACCCCCCAGTCCAGCGCGGCGACCCTCCGGGTGTCGCCGGAGCTGCCGTCGCTGCTCCAGATCTCGGACGAGAGACGGGGCTCGGGCCCCTGCGACTGATGGTAGACCTCGAAGAACCGGAGAGGTCCAACCGGCGGAAGGAACCGCGCGAAGCTCCGGCTCGAATCCGGCGAGAAGCCGTCGAACGGTGCCGTTCCTGCCGGCGTGCCGTCACTTTTCCAGAGCCTGGGCTGTTCACCGGCCTCGAAAGGATGCAGGAGCACGCCGTCCGGGAGCGCTTGGAACACCGGTGCGGAACCTGGCGCGAATCGTCTCAATACAGTGACCCGATGGGCGGCGGACCCGTCCGTCGACCAGAGCTCGGACGCGGGGCGCTCCAGGTTGCCGGCGCCGAAGTAGGCGAGGCCGCCGAGGAAGCCGATGTCCATGCCCTCGACGTGCCCCGTGACGCGGTGGGTGCCTCCCGGCGTACCGTCGGTGACCCAGAGCTCGTCCCCTGTTTCGTCGAGAGCTTCGGCGCTCGGGTAGGCGCGAAACCAGGTCCGGCCCTGCGAAATGCCGAGCCGCGTGCTGATCGGGTAAATGAAGCGGAGCCCCGGGCAGGAGCCGGGGCAGGCGTCCGACAGCCGCCGTGTGCTGCTGCCGTCAGTGATCCAGAGCTCGAGGCCATGAGCCGAGTCCTCGCCTGCGAAGAGTTGGGGTCCCGTGGGCGAGTCGGTAAAGAAAGTTTGAAAAACGGGGCAGTCCCCACCCGCGCAGGCGGTCAGGGGAGCCGCCTGCGCGAAGCCTTCGCCCGCCGTCCAGAGGACGACGGGTTGGCCTCTGACCGCGGCGGGGAAGACCCAGCGGTCGCCGAGGCGGTGGGGCGGCTCGGTCATCAGGACTCCTGGCGGCAGCTCGATCAGTGGGAGGGTCCCCCCTTCGGTGCCGTCGCTGCGCCAGATCTCCGTGCCGTGCCCCGTCCGGTGGGTCTCGAAGTAGACCGCGTCGCCGTCAGCGATCGTCGAGTTGATGTCCGGGACCTGGCATTCGGCGACCGGTTCGAAGTCGGCCAGCCGCCGGGAGCCTGCCGGTGTGCCGTCGGTCACCCAGAGATCCTCCCCGGTCTCGCCGGAGGTGAAGAAGAGGTGGGAGGGAGTTGCCACGACGAGGGCTTGCGAATCGCCGGAGGCCTCCTGGACGGTGGCGAGGCGGATCGTCCCTGGCGTGGTGCCGTCGGTGCACCAGAGTCCATAGCCGAACTCCCCTTCTTGGTACCCGACGAAGCAGAGCTTGTCCTGCCAACTCGCGAAGCTGTGGAGGTTGGAGTAGAAGGGGAGATGGTTGGCGGCCGGCACGGCCCTCGTGCCGGCGCGGGTCCCGTCGCTACGCCAGATCTCGCAGCTCCAGAAGTCCTCTTTGCAGCGCTCGAAGTAGAAGAAGCCGGACGGTCCGAAGACCGGATCGGCTTCGAGGGAGTCGGCCAGCAGGTAGGTCCCGGCGGCGGTGCCATCTGTCCGCGCGAGGCGGAAGAACGAAGAGCTGTCGGCGTTGCCGACTCCGATCCGCAGCAGGGCGATACCGTTCCAGACCTTGAGCGGGACGATGTTGTGGCACGGCACCGGGCAAAGCGAGGAGGAGAGCTGCACCGTCCCCTGGGCCGTGCCGTCCGTGCTCCACAGGATCCCGCCGTCCGCGTTGTCGGAGCCCACCGTCGAGAACAGCAGCGGGCCGCCCAACTCGAAGAAACCGGCGGGCTCCTCGGAGAGGCGGACCGAGGATGGATCGTCGGGCGTCCGGTTGATGTCGGCCAATCGATAAGGAATCTCGACGGCCTTGGCGGGCCCCGCGGCGAGAATGAGCCAGAGGAGTGCTGCCGTGATCCAAGATTCGCGCATGAACCCGCCTTCCCAATGGAAATCGTTCAGGAATCTACCCTGAACCGGTAGGCGAGTTTTTCCCTCAATTCCCGTCAGCGCTCTCCTGCTTGGGGTGGCGAGGCGATGAGGTGCTCGACAATCGGCGGCTCGGGGCCGACATGAAAGGCGCGGGCGCGCTCCTGGACGTCCTTGTCGGCGTGGGTGACGCGCTCGTGCTGGCGCAGGTGCTCGATCCAGGATTTGACCAGGAAGACCTCGGTGTGGAGGTTCGGGTCGGCGGAGTCGACGAAGAGCCCCCATTGCATGGCGCCGTCCCGCCGCCGGATCCGGCTGATGGCGTGCATGGCGTCGGTGAACTCCGCCGAACGGGCGGGATCGACCCGGTAGCGCACCGTCACCAGCACCGGCCCGCGGTCAGGCTCGAGGTTGTGGGTCACGACCGGGGCGGGCCACTGGCGGGAGGGGGCGAGGTTCAGCCCCTCGCCGGAGCGGATATGGAGGCGGAACGTGGCGGCCAGCCCCACGATCATCCCGATCGCCGAGAGCAGAAGGGCGCGGGAGATGCCGATGTGCTCGCCGACGATGCCCCAGAGGGCGCTGCCGCCGGCGAGCCCGGCATAGAAGAGGAGCATGTAGACCGAGAGCGCCCGTCCGGTCACCCAGGAGGGGACCACGGTCTGCACCGCCACGTTGAGGCTGGAGAGGAGCGAGAGCCAGGCGCCGCCGGCGAGCAGCATGGCGAGCATCAGCAGCCAGAATGACGACACGTAGCCGAGCGCGATCGTCGCTCCGGCGAAGACGAGGGTCGCCACCGCCACCACGGCATCCATCGAGTTGTTCCGCTTGAGGTGGGGGAGGGCCATGGCGCCTGCCACAGCGCCGGCGCCGAGGGCCGCGAGCAGCAGGCCATAGCCTTCCGGACCCGCCTTGAGCTTGTGGCTGGCGATCAGCGGCAGGAGAGCCCAGAGGGAGGCGCCGCAGGAGACGAACGTGCACCCGCGCACGATGGGGGCGATCACCTCGGGCGCGTGGCGGACGTAGCGCAGGCCGGTGGTCATGGCGCCCCAGATCCGCTCGGCCGGCAGCATCGCCTCCTCGACCGGGCGGCGCCAGAAGTAGAGGACCAGCAGCACGCCCACGAAGGAGAGGGCGTTCACCAGGAAGGTGACGGCGGGCCCGGCGGTTGCCACCACCAGGCCGGCGAGGGCGGGGCCCGCGGCCCGGGCGATGTTGAAGCCGATGCTGCCGAGGGTGACGGCGGCGGGGAGATCCTCCCGCGGCACCATCTCCGGAATGCTCGCCTGCCAGGCGGGGCCGTTCAGGGCGGCGCCGAGGCCGAGGAGAAAGGTGAAGGAGAGGAGGACCGAGGGTGTGGTGGCATGGGCCGCCGTGAACGCCCAGAGGCCGAAGGCGGCCAGGGTCATCCAGATCTGGGTGACCAGCAGCAGGCGCCGGCGGTCGAGCACGTCGGCGACCGCGCCGGCCGGCAGCGAGAGCAGGAACATCGGCAGGCTGGTGGCGGCCTGAACCAGCGCCACCAGGACCGGCGAGGGGCTGAGCGTGGTCATCATCCACGACGCGCCGACGTTCTGAAACCACGTGCCGATGTTGGAGGCCACGCTGGCGATCCAGAGCCAGCGGAAGATCGTGTGCCGTAGCGGGCTCCAGGTGGAGCGGATATCAGGAGCCGGCATCGCCACCCGATTGGGACTCGGGGAGATTGGCGAGGTAGTCGAAGGCGGCACGCAGGAATTCCCGCCCGCCGTGGATCAGGTCCAATGCTTCGTCTTCCTCGACAGCCACTTCGACTTGATAATCGGCGAGCTGACGAATTTTGAAAGCCCGAAGCAAGAGCTGGTGAAAGCGTCGATCCAACTCATCAGTACGAGCAAAGATCAATCCATATTGAGATATGACCTGTCCATGACTTGAGAACTTCTGTCCGCGGCTGAAGAGAAGAGCCTCGGCAATATAGAAGCAGCCGTAGTAGGCGCGTGAGGACGCGAAGTCCGGGGCTCCCGATCGAACGATGATCTCAGCCGTCTCGAAAGACCGGGCCGCCTTTTCCAAAAGGGCCTGAATATCGTTCACGCCGCCACCGGTATGGCGTCTTCATGAATCGTCTTGAAGAAGATCCCCTCTTTCCGCCGCCAAGCCTCGACGTCGGCCGGTATTACCGACAGGACGAGCCCCGAGTCGAGCGACAAGGGCCAGGCTACGGGCTCCATCGCCACGATCTCCTTTACCGGGCGTACCGGTCCCTCCAACAGCAGCAGGAGATCCACGTCGCTCCCTTCCCAGGCGGTGCCTCGGGCGTAGGAGCCATAGAGGAGGAGACTGTGGAAACGCTCACCGTAGAGGTCCTTGAGGCCTGCTTCCAGCTCCAGGATCACATCGCGGATCTTCGGGGGCAGAGCGTTCATGGCGTCTCATTGTATCGAATATGGTCCGGGCTAGCTTTCCGGTCCCCTGGGACATAGGATGGATGAAGACCAAGAAGAACTTCGATCTTCCCAGCATCCTGGCGGGCCTGTGGTATGGCGGTGTTCGTCAGCACGGCTCTGATGTTCCTTATGACAGCGATCCTCGGAGATTGGCGAGATATTCAGCGGCGTCCTTCATGAACCGCCTTCCACGAGCGATTACATCCAAGACGACCTCAGTCTTGATCGTTACCTCGGTTTGATAGTCGGCGAACTGTCGAAGATCAAAGGCGGTGATGAGCAGAGTGTGATGGCTGGGATCCAAAACCCGCGTCTTCGAGAAATGGCGTCCATATTGAGCCAGGACCTGGCGGTGGCTGGAAAACTCAAAGCCCATTGAAAGGAGCAGAGCCTGGGCTGTATAGAAGCAAGCGTAATACGCTCTGGACGCTGCAATATCGAGATACCCCTTGTCCAGGAGAAGCTCGGTCGCATCCATGGATTGCGCCGCCTTCTCGAGGAGGTTCTGAGGTTCGGTCATGCCGCGGGCCGTATAGCCTCTCTACGCACAATTCGCAGAAACATGCTTTCTGCCCGTTCGAACGCTTCCATGCTGAAAGGCATGATGGAGATCACCAGGTCCGCATCAAGGGCGAGAGGAGCTTTGACGGCTTGCAGACGCAGGATCTCCTCGACCGGGTCAATCGGCCCCTCCAGTAACAAAAGCAGGTCTACGTCGCTCCCTTCCCAAGCGGTGCCGCGAGCGTAGGAGCCATAGAGGAGGAGATCTCGAAAGCGATCCCCATAGAAGTCCTTGAGCCCCTTCTCCAACTCCACAACAACGTCCCGGATCTTGGGTGGCAGTTTTCTCATAGCGGCTTCATTCTATCGGGAAGTGGCCCCCCTGGGCACTGGCGGACCTATATACTGCCCCAGTCCATGAAGAACTTCGATCTCCTCAGCATCCTGGCCGGTCTGCTGGCCTGCGGCGTGGCGGTCTTCGTCAGCACGGCGCTGGTCTTTCTCGCCTTCCGCCTGAACACGATGCTGCGGCGGCGCGAGGAGCAGGAGCGGCTGCTGCTCTCGGGACACCGCTCGATCGCCATCGCCCTGGGCGCCACGATCCTGAGCCAGGCCCTGCTGTTGCGCCACGTCGTCTTCCCGGTGATGGCGGTGATGCGGGACCTCTTCCTGCAGCGGGCCTCGCTGTTCACCGTCTTCGCGGTCGCCGGCCAGTGCGGAATCTTCTTCGCCGTGATCGGCGCCGTCTCGATCGGTTCGGTCTGGCTCGCCGGCTGGCTGTTCACCCGCATGACGGGGGACTTGCCCGAGCACGAGGAGATCCTGCGCGACAATATGGCCGTGGCGATCTTCTACGGCTTTGTCCTGATCGCCATCACGGTCATCCTCAACGAGGGGATCGAGGATCTGGCGCGGTCGCTCATCCCCTACGGCCGCACCGGAGTCGTGCGCCTGCCGTGAAGGGGTCCGGCTGTGCCGCCCTCGGCTGTGCCGGGGGGCTCGTGGTTGCCCTGGCCCTGGTGACGGGCATCGCGACCCGGGTTGAGCTCCCACCGGTGCTTACGGGAGGGAGACCGGGAGTCCATCCCGTCCCGGCTCTCGAGCCCGACGTCTATCATCAGGTTGGAGCCCTCAACCAGTTCCACCGCGACGACGAGGGGGAGCGCCTCCGCCTCACCTACGGGTTCATCGATTACAGCGGCCGCGCCCGGCACGTCTCCTGCGAGATCGGCAAGCGGGACTACGAACGCGACGTCACCTCTTTCGGCTACTTCGAGGATGAGCTGAACGGGGCGGTGGGAGAGGGGTTGCGCGAACAGTTCGAGCGCGAGGCTGAGCGGCGCGGGGTGAGGCCGTACCTCCGTTTCGAGATCCACGAGGGCACGGGCTATCGCTGGCAGTGGAGAATCCCGGGCGGCGTGGAGCCGGCGGCGGCGGACCAGCTCGTGGCAAGGCTGCGGGCGTTCGACGAATGGATGGAGCAGGATTTCCCCGTGAAGAAAGAGGAGATCCTCGGGCGGTATCTTCAGGAAAGGGGGCTACGCCTGAAGGGGGACAAGGTCGAGATCGACTACCAGCAGGCGGTCGAGAGCGACACCGGCCCGCTCCGGGATTGCTTCCAGGCTTTGTGGCAGGCCGGGAAGGGGGAGAGCGACCGCCGCCTTCTCGGAATGTTCCTCTCCTTTTTCCAGGAGCTGCGCTACGAGGTGCCGCCCCCGATCGAGCTCGGACGCCACATCCTGGGGTTCTGGCCGCCGAGCGCGGTGCTGGTGCGGGGGGCTGGCGATTGCGACTCGAAATCGGCCGCCTTCTGCGCGCTCTGGCGTCATCGCCCCGAGCGGGCGATCCTGATCGTCATCCCCGAACACGCCCTGGTGGGGGTGGAAGGCAAACCGCGGGCCGGCGAAGCCTACGTGCGCCTCGGCAACCGCTACTTCGTGCTTTGTGAAGTGGCGGGGCCGGGGAAGATCCCGCCCGGCGGGTCCTCGATCTCAGGCAGCTTCGAGTACGTGATGATCGAGCCGGCGGGCGGATGAGCCCGCGTGCTAAAATGTCCCCGGACAAAGAAAGTTGCCTCTCGGCAGGCCGGCGTGATCTGATCCGGCGACCTGTTGGAGAAAAGGTGGCACATGAGCGCGATTCCTCTCCAGCGTGACATCTACTATCCGGAGTCCGACGGCCAACCGATGGCGGAGACCGATCTCCACCGGGACGAGATGTTCGACCTGATCCAGGCGCTGAAGCGCCGGTACAGGGGCGTGCCGGACGTGTACGTCAGCGGCAATCTCTTCTTCTACTACATCAAGGGCGATCCCCGGGCCGTGGTGGCTCCCGATGTCTTCCTCGTGAAGGGGGTCGAGAAGAGGCCGCGCCGGACCTACAAGCTCTGGGAGGAGGGCCGCGTGCCCTCGCTGGTCATCGAGCTCACCTCTGATAGTACCCGCGATGAGGATCTCTCCAAGAAGAAGGTCTGCTACGAGCGCCTGGGCGTCGAGGAGTATTTCCTGCACGACCCCTATCAGGACTATCTCGATCCCGCGCTTCAGGGGTTCCGGTTGACGAACGATCGCTATCAGCGGATCGAGCCAGAGACGGACGGCTCCTTGCGCAGCCTCGCGACGGGCCTGCTGCTGCGAATCGAAGGACCCCGGCTTCGGTTGGTGGATACCGCCACGGGGGAGCGCATCCTGTGGGAGGAAGAGCGCGACGAGGAACTGGCCCGCTTCCGTCGCGAGAGAAGCGCCGGAGCCTAGTCTCCACCCGGCAGCCGCACCTCGAACCTTGTTCCCCCCTCCGGCCGGTTCGCCGCCGTGACGGTTCCGCCGTACCCCTCCACGATCGTCTTGACGATGGCGAG
>JBDSHF010000163.1:0-14498 GCA_039918595.1 Thermoanaerobaculia bacterium | reverse complement strand
TCAGGAGGACATGTTCATGGCAACCGCTACCGTCGAGACCCTGCAGTTTCAAGCCGAGACCAAGCAGCTCCTCGACCTGATGATCCATTCGCTGTACTCGAACAAGGAGATCTTTCTCCGCGAGCTGATCTCGAACGCGTCCGATGCCCTCGACCGGCTCCGCTTCGAGGCGCTGACGCAGCCGGAGCTTCTCGCCGGCGACGAGACGCTCGAGATCCGCCTCGAGGCGGACCGCAACGCGCGCACCCTGACGATCCGGGACAACGGCATCGGCATGAGCCGCGACGAGGTGATCGCCAACATCGGAACGATCGCCAAGTCCGGCACCCGCGAGCTCGCCGAGCGCCTGAAGCAGGGGGAGTCGCAGCAGACGATCGCGGAGCTGATCGGCCAGTTCGGCGTCGGCTTCTACTCCTCGTTCATGGCCGCCGAGCGCGTCGAGCTGGTGACCCGCCGGGCCGGCGAGGAGACCGCCACCCGCTGGGAGTCCACCGGCGACGGCACCTACACCATCGAAGAGGGGGTGAAAGCCGGCCGCGGCACCGCGATCACCCTCCACCTGAAACCCGAGGACAAAGAGAACGGCATGGACGACTTCTCCGACCGCTGGGTGGTCAGCCGCGTCGTCCGCCGCTATTCGGACTTCGTCAGCTACCCGATCATCCTCAAGGCCGAGAAGGACCCGGAGATCGAGGACCTCGCCAAGGAGAAGGAGACCGGCGAGAAGCCCCAGATGGCGCTCGAGGAGAAGGTCCTCAACTCGATGAAGCCGATCTGGACGCGACCCGCCTCCGAGGTCACCCAGGACGAGTACAAGGAGTTCTACAAGCACATCTCCCACGACTGGACCGAGCCGCTGAAGACGATCCAGTACAAGGCCGAGGGGCGGATCGAGTACCAGGCGCTGCTCTTCATCCCGGCGACCGCGCCCTACGACCTCTATTACGTGGCTTCGAAGCCGGGGCTGCAGCTCTACGTCAAGCGCATCCAGATCATGGAGAAGTGCGAGGACCTGCTGCCGCAGTATCTCCGCTTCGTCCGCGGCGTCGTCGACTCGCCGGACCTCCAGCTCAACGTCTCGCGCGAGATGCTGCAGCAGGACCGCTTCATCACCCTGATCCGCAAGGGATTGACCAAGAAGGTTCTCGACGTCCTCGACGAGATGCGGGAAAAGGATGTCGACACCTACCGCAAGTTCTGGACCGAGTTCGGCCGCGCCATCAAGGAAGGGACCAGCTCCGACTACGAGAACAAGGAGCGCCTGCTCGAGCTGCTCGTCTTCGAGTCGTCGAACGACCCGGAGAAGCTGACGACGCTCAAGGAGTACGTCGAGCGGATGAAGGAGGGGCAGAACGAGATCTACTACCTGACCGGCGAGTCCCGCTCGCAGGTCGAGAACTCCCCCCATCTCGAGACGTTCAAGGAGAAGGGGTACGAGGTGCTCTACCTGGTCGACACCGTCGACGAGCTGCTGACGCAGTCGCTCCACGAGTACGGCGGCAAGCGCCTGAAGTCGGTGGGCAAGGGCACGGTGTCGCTCGGCAGCGAGGAGGAGAAGAAGCAGACCGAGGAGGAGCTCAAGGCGCAAGAGGAGCAGATGAAGCCGCTCCTGGAGCACCTGCAGAAGAAGCTCGACGCCAACGTCAAGCAGGTCCGCCTCACCAATCGCCTCACCAGCTCTCCCGTCTGCCTGGTGGGCGCCGAGCACGACTACAGCCCGCAGCTCGAGAAGCTCCTGCAGAAGGGCAAGGGGGGCGGCCCCAAGCAGCGCCGGATCATGGAGCTCAACCCGAAGCACGAGATCCTCTCCCGGATGACCGAGCGCTTCGAGAAGAACCAGGACGACCCGCTGCTCGAGGACTACGCCCACCTGCTCTTCGGCTACGGCCTGATCTCCGAGGGGGGCGAGCTCCCCGACCCCGTGCGGTTCAACCGCGCGGTGGCCGACCTGATGACGCGCACCGTCGACTAGGGAGCCGACTAGGAGCTCACCTCCACGAGGGCGGATCGAGGGGCGGCCGCGAGGCCGCCTCTCTGTTTTTCCGTCACCGGCACCGTCCCGAACCGGCGCTCCCGGCGCTGGAACTCGCGCACGGCGTCGGCGAGGTCGGCGCCGCTGAAGTCGGGCCACATGCGGTCGGTGAAGACCAGCTCGGCGTAGGCGCACTCCCAGAGCAGGAAGTCCGAGAGCCGCTGCTCGCCGCCGGTGCGAACCAGCAGGTCGACGTCCGGCACCGGGCAACCCTCGTGCGGATCGCCGTCGTAAGCATCGGACAACAGGCGGGCAAAGGTCTCGCGGGAGGGCTCGCCGCCGCGCAGCCGGGCGGCGGCGCGGAGGATGGCGTCGCGCGCCGAGTAGTCGACCGCGATCCGCAGCAGGAAGCGGTCGGCCCGCGCCGTCGCCCTCTCCGCCTCCTCGATCACCCGCACGAGGCTGGACGGCAGGCGGTCTCGCCGGCCGATCACCGAGATGCGGACGCCGTTCTCGGCGCACTTGGCGGATTCCGCCGTGAGATAGCTCCTGAAGAGGCGCATCAGCGCGCGGACCTCCATGTCCGGACGCTTCCAGTTGTCCGAGGAGAAGGCGAAGAGGGTCAGCATGCCGACCTCCAGGTCCCGGGCTGCCTCGACCGCCCGCCGGACCGCCTCCACCCCCGCGACGTGCCCCGCCGTGCGCGGCCGGCCGCGCGAAACCGCCCAGCGGCCGTTGCCGTCCATGATGATGGCGACGTGGAGCCCCGCGGACCTCATCGCGCCACCGCCAGATTCCGGGGACGGTCGAGCCGGTCGAGCAGGTCCGAGTGCCCCTGCGCCCAGGCCAGGGCGCGAACGGCCCAGACGCGCGGACCGTGCCCCAGCCGCAGCCCCGGCTCTTTCCGCAGCAGGGCATCGACCACTGCGGGATGGCCGTTGGCCACCGCCTGCTCCAGCGCCGTCCAGCGCACCGGACCGCGAAGCCGGGGATCGGCACCGGTCTTCAGCAGTTCCTCCGCGATCTCCGGCTCCCCCTGCGCCGCCGCCAGCATCAGCGGCGTCAGCCCATTGCGGCCTCGGCCATTCGGATCGGCTCCGGCGGCCAGCAGGGCGCGGGCGGAGCCGAGCTGCCCCTTGTGGACGGCGTGCAGCAGCGGCGTCCAGCCGTTAGGCCCATGATCCTGCCCGCCCGGGTTGGCGCCGGCGCGGATCAGCTCACGGATCGCCTCGACCCGGCCGGTCCGCGCCGCCCAATCCAGGGCCGTGAAGCCTTGGGAATCCTGGGTGTCGACGGGATGGACCGCCAGCGCCCGCCGCAGCTCCGCGACGGACCCGCCGGCCACCGCCTCCTCCACGGGCCCCTGTGGGCGCGGGCGCGGCAGCAGAGAGGTCAACGTCCAGTGCCCCGCCCCCGCAAGGACCGCCAGCGCCAGGGCGCTCCAGAGCACGAACCGGATGATTCTCTTCATCGACCCTCCTCCGACAAATAACTTTGCAAAACAAAGCATGCAGACACGGCATCGCCCTCTCTCACCCCTCGCGGGTGGCCTGGATGATCGCCTCCATGTGATCCAGATACCGCTCGAGCGCCCCACGCCCGGGCGAGGTGAGCTGGTACTCCGTCTTGGGCATCCGCCCCTCGAAGTACTTCTCGCAGGCGATGTAGCCCGCCTCCTCGAGCTTGCGGGCGTGGACGCTCAGGTTGCCGTCGGTCGTCTTGAGCAGCTTCTTGAGGTCGTTGAAGCTCAGGCGGTCGTTGACCGCCAGCGCGCTGACGATCCCGAGCCGCATCCGCTCGTGGATGACGCGGTCGAGGTCGAGAGCGGTCTGCGGAGCTGGAGCGTGGACGGCCATTTCGGACCCTTCCATCGTCTCGCCGCCGCCGTCGTGCTTGAGGGCGTTAGCCACCATGCCTCCAGGCGATGACGATGCCGAAAATCACGTGCAGCCCGCCGAAGCCGGCGGCGAGCAGGGCGTCCCGCCAGGTGGGCGGCGAAACCAGCGCCACCGCTCCCAGCGCCATGAACGCCATCCCCATTACGGGGACGGTGCGCACCGAGAAGGCCCCGCCGGTCACCACGCCGGTGCCGTAGAGCAGCAGCCAGAGCCCCGGGAGAGCCGTCACGTTGCTGGAGAAGAACAGGACCGGCGTCAGCAGGGCCCCCGCCATCAGCGGCGGGAAGAGCGCCAGCGCGAACCGGCGCCCCGGTTTCGAGAACAGGCTCTGCTCGGAACGCTTGGCTTTCCAGACGATCGCGCCGGTGGTGATGAGGAAGGCGACCAGGGCATCCCACAGCCAGACCTGCAACCACCCCCACGCCGTCACCTGCCGGGAGGCAATCCAGGCCCCGACCACCGCGGTGACCCCCACCGCCACCTCGCCAAGCCCGGAGACCGCGGTGAAGAAGGCGGCGCCTTCCATGGTCTCGCGGATGAACCGCAGGTTGTCCATCGCCCGCAGATGGAGGGCGGGCGGGGGGACAAGCCGGGGACGGGCGGGCTGCGGATCGGCCATGGCTCAATCTACGCCGGAGGAAGATATCCGTCAAGCACTTTTTGGCACAAAGTTGAACGGACAACGCCGAAAGGAAGGGCGGGGGAGGAAAAGCGCGCTACGCCCCCTTTGCCTGGGCCTGCTTCTTGGCTAGCGCCGCCACCATCCCCACCATCGACATCAAGCCCATGGACTTGCCCATCGAGAGCTCGCGGCCGAAGACCTGGTAGACGATGTCCTGCGACACCTCGGCGACTTGGCCGGAGGGCGCGCCGGAGAGGGCGTCGCCGAGGATCACGGCCATCGCCTTGGCGGAGATCCCCTGCGGGTTCTCGACGGCGAAGTGGAAGTCGAGCGTGCCGTCCGGCCGCGGCTCCGTGAAGACGTAGGCTTCCGATTCGCAGGCGGGGACCTGGTGCTCCGCGGCGAAGGGCCGCCGCGCCAGCCGCGGCGGCACCTCCTCGAAACGGCCCGCGATATCGATCAGGAGCTGGATCCGCTCGCTGCGGTCGGGGACCATCTCGAGCGTCTCCAGCGTGTCGGTCAACTTGGCAGGTACGGCCATTCGCACTCTCCGGAAAAAAGGAGCGGGCTTCAACGCTCGATGGGGACTCCCACGAGATTGCCCCACTCCGTCCAGCTCCCATCATAATTCCGGACCTTGTCGAAGCCCAGCAGATGGGTGAGGACGAACCAGGTGTGGCTGCTGCGCTCGCCGATGCGGCAGTAGACGATGACGTCGTCCCCCGGCTTGATCTTCGCGTCCCCCTCGTAGAGGGCGCGCAGCTCCTCGGCGTTCTTGAACGTGCCGTCGTCAGGGTTGACCGCCTTGGCCCAGGGCACGCTCGCCGCCCCGGGGATGTGGCCGCCGCGCAACGCCCCCTCGTTCGGATACTCCGGCATGTGGAGCTTCTTGCCGCTGTACTCGTCGGGGCTGCGCACGTCGACCAGCGGCTTCTTCGCCTCCAGATGCTGGAGCACCTGGTCGCGGTAGGCGCGGATGCGCTGATCGTCCCGCTCGGCGGCCTTGTAGTCGCTCGCCGGGTAGCTCGGCGTCTGTCTGTCGAGGGGCCGGCCTTCGTTGGCCCACTTGATCCGCCCGCCGTCCATGATCTTCGCCTTGTCGTGCCCGAAGAGCTGGAACACCCAGAAAGCGTAGGTGGCCCACCAGTTGTTGCGGTCGCCGTAGAAGACGACCGTGGTGTCCTTGGTGACGCCGATGCGCCGCATCAGCGCCTCGAACCCCTCCCGGCCGAGATAGTCGCGCCGCAGCGGATCGTTCAGGTCGCGCGTCCAGTCCACCTCGACGGCGCCGGGGACGTGCCCGGTCGCGTACAGAAGAGGATCCTCGTTCGATTCGATGATCCGGATCCCCGGGTCGTTCAGATGGTTCGCAACCCACTCGGTCGAGACCAGCACCTCGGGACGAACATAGCCACGGCTCTCGATTTCGCTCAACGTAGGTCTCCTTTCGCGCCCTTCCCGCAGGGGGCCCTGTATTTGTGACCAATCGTATCACCATCACAGAAGCTCCGCCAACGCCCTCCCCCTTCTTTCTTCAAAGCCTGCTCTTCGGCTACAGTTTCGCAAGTTCTCGCACCCTTTTGTCCACAGGGCCCTTACTTGCACGGGGCCTTATATGACAGGCATCGGCGGCCAGGGTGGCCGCTTCGTGACCTGTCTCGAAGGAGTCTTATGTCCCGCCGTACGTACCGTTGCACCCTCGCCCTGACCCTGGCGCTCTCCACCGGGGCGCTCGCGCTGCCGTCCGCGCAAGCGGCTCCGGCCCGGAGCGATGCCCCTCCTGCCTCGGCCATCCAGGGCGACCCTGTCATCCGTAATCTCTTCGAAGCCCTGCAGAAGCTCTGGGGGATGCTCAAGGACAACTCCCCCCAACCCGCGAACCCTCATCAAGACCCTGACAACAGAGAGGGCTCCGGCGTCTGTCCGCATGGCGGAGGCATGGGCCCCCGTCCCTGATGTTCTGGAAGCTCTGAGCGGAGCCTGTTGTTGTGATACTTGATTAGGAAGGGGAAGGAAGGAAGAAGGTGAGCCTCGATGAGCAATCGGCATCTTGATCGCACAGCCCTGGAGCGATATCTCAGGGATATGTTGTCCGACCGGGAGAGCCGTGATCTCCAGCGCCACCTCTTCATCTGTCCGGATTGTGAGGAGCGCCTCCTCGCGCTGTTGCCCGGCTCTGCTCCCTCCCCGCACCCCCTGCCGCGCAACGACGATCACCGCGGCCTGATCCGCCGGCTCCTGGACGATCACCGCTCGGAGATCGGCGCGCACCGAGGCCGGCTCGCCGCGGAACGGACCACGGCCTTCGCGCTCTGGCGGGAGATCGAGCCCCTCGGCCACGAGCGGCGCCGGACTCTGGTCTGGGAGGACGCCCGCTTCCAGAGCTGGGGGTTCCATGAGTTCCTTCTCGATCATGCCCGCGTGGAAGCCTTGGAGGCTCCGCACCGGGCCGAGGATCTCCTGCGGCTGGCGCTCGACGTCGCCGAGCGGCTCGACAGCGAGGAGTACGGCCCCGGCTCGCTGGAAGCGGCCAAGGTCCGGACCTGGGCCTATCTCGGCAACGCCTTCCGCGTCCTTGGCGACTTCCGCCAGGCCGAGAGCGCCTTCCAGACCGCGGAGCTGTTCCTCTCCCGGAGCTGGCTCGACCCCCTGGACGAGGCGTTGATCCTGGAGCTCAAGGCCCCTCTGCGCCGCGCCCAGCGGCGCTTCGACGAGGCGCTGGACCTCCTCGCCGACGCCATCGCCATCTACCGCGAGGTCAACGAGCCCCATCTCCAGGGGCGGGCGCTGATGACCCGCGGGCTCGCGCTGCAGTACAAGGGGGACTACGAGGACGCCGCCGACTGCTTCCGCACCAGCCTCTACCTGCTCGACGGCGTCCGCGAGCCCCGGCTGGTGGGCATGAGCCAGTTCAACCTGATCGGCTGCCTGCAGGACGCCGGCCGCAGCGGGGAAGCGGCGGCGCTGCTCCCCGAGGCGAGGCGGATCATGGAGCAGGTGGGAACGCGCTCCGACCAGCGGCGCCTGCGCTGGACCGAGGGCAAGGTCGCCGCCTCGCTGGGCCGCTACGACGAAGCCGAGGACGCTTTCCACGAGCTCCGCCGGATCTTCGTGGAGGACGGCATCGCCTTCGAAGCGGCGCTCGTCTCGCTCGAGCTCGCCGCCCTTTACATGCGGCAGCGGCGGATCGAGGAGACCAAGTGCCTGGCTGCCGAGATCCTCCCCATCTTCCAGTCCCGCGAGGTCTATCGCGAGGCGCTGGCCGCCCTCATCGTCTTCCAGCAGGCGGCGGAGATGGAGCAGCTCACCGTCGGCCTGGTCGAGGAGATCGCCGCCTTCCTCGGCGGCGCCCTCGAACGGAGCAGGAGCGCCGTGGCGAGTGGAAGGGGTCTCCGGGCAGAAGGGCGGCAGGAAGCTCCAGGCGCTTTCGCCGGGCCGATCGACTTCCAGGGTCAGCCGTTCAGATCCCTGGAATTCCTGGAGTCACTGATCCAGCGAAGCCTGGAAACGAGCATTCAGGACCCAAGCCGTGGAGAAGAGCTGGGACACCTGGCGCTGAAGGTCACCAATCTTCTGGAGGCCGCGCGCCATGGATCAGAGCGGCTGGAGGATCTGAAGGCACGCGCCTGGGCTCATGTCGGCAACGCCCGGCGGATCAAGTCTGACCTCCAGGGCTCGGAAGAGGCGTTCCAACAAGTCCAGATCCACATGGAACGAGGAACCGGCGATCGTCTCGAACTGGCAATCCTGTTGGATCTGCAGGCATCCTTGAAGCGGAGCCAACGCCTGTTCGATGAATGCTTCAGGCTCCTGGAGGAAGCGATTTCAGCTTTCCTGGAGCTTGGGGATCGTCACCGTGCAGGCCGATCCCTGGTCAACCTGTCTCTCGCTCTCAACTATTCAGGAGCGCCTGAGGAAAGCATCCCTCCTCTTTACCGGGCACTGGATCTCATCGACCCGAAGCAAGAGCCTCGGCTCCTCCTGACCGCTAAGCACAATCTGATCCTCGTACTGGCCGAGACCGGCCGTTTCTTTGAGGCTCAACGGGTTTATCGCGAAGCCCGGCCGCTGTATCGGGATTTCCCGGATGCCTGGACCCAGAACCGCCACAAGTGGGTGAAGGGAAGAATCGCTTATGGCCTCGGCCAGCTCAGGCGTGCCGAATTGCTTTTCCTGTCCGCAAGGGATGGCTTTCTGGCCGAGGGGATCCCCTATGACACAGCCCTGGTCTCGCTGGAGATCGCCCTGCTTTACGCCAGGCAAGGGAGAACGGCGGAACTGACGCGGCTAGCGGCTGAGATGGTGCCGGTCTTCACCTCGCGGCAGATCCACCGCGAGGCACTGGCGGCGATCGCCTTTTTCCAGCAAGCCGTCGAGGCGGAAAGGGCGGGCGTCGAGGTGGTGGAGAGAGTCGCGGAATTTCTCCGCAGAGCCCGCTATTCTCCGGAACTTCAGTTTCAGGGAATTCCGAGTTAGCACCCCTATTCGCCCGGCCTCTCCTGGAATCGTAGCTCTGGAGCGTACCGGGCCTTGCGGAGATACTCCGCGATCCTCTCCACCGCCGTGACACCGGCCCGCTCGGCCTCGGCAGCCCGCTGGAAGAAGGCGAGCGCCGCCAGCGCTTCGCGATGGATCTGCCGCGAGGCGAAGATCGGAACCATCTCGGCCGCCAGCCGCTTTAGCTCCGCCGTCCTCCCCTGCCCGGCGTAGAGCAGGGCGATCTCCAGCGAGACCAGGGCTGTGTCGTAGGGAATGCCTTCCTCCAGGAAGCCGTCCCGGGCCGCCAGAAAGAGCGCCTCGGCTTTTTCAGGCTGGCCCAGACCGCGGGCGATTCTCCCCTCCACCCACTTGCGTCGATTCTGAGTCCAGGCGTCCGGGAAGCTGCGATACAGAAGCCGGGCTTCGCGGTAGGCCCGCTGAGCCTCCAGAAAACGGCTCAGGTCGGTCAGCACGAAGATCAGGTTGTGCTTGGCGATCATCAGCAGACGGGGCTCCTGTGCCGGCGCCATCAGCTCCAGCGCCCGATGGAGCACGGGAATGCTCTCCCCGGCTCGCCCCGCATAGAGGAGAACCGTCGACAGGTTGACCAGAGACCGGCCCGCGCGATGCCGGTCTCCAATCTTCAGGAAGAGCGAAATCGCCTTGCGCAAAAGCTTGAGGGCGATGTCGAACCGGCGCTGGCTTCTCCGCAAGGAGGCTTGAAGGTCCAGGAGGGTCGCCTGCTCGAAGAGGTCGCCCGTCCCTCGCTGGAGATGGGTGAGAGCCTGCCGGAAGGCCTCCTCGGCGCCTCGGAGGTCGGACCGGATCCGGCGGGCGTTGCCTACATAGGCCCAGGCACGCGCCCGCAGATCCTCCAGTTGGTCCGCACCGTAGCAATCGTCATCCAGGCAATCGGCGATACGCAGCGCCAGCCGTCCCAGCTCCTCCCCGATCTCAGCGTCCTGGATGCTCCTCTCCAGGCTCCGCTCGACGACCAGCTCCAAGAGGCCCCAGGTGCGGAAGCGCTGGCTGTTCCGGAGGAGAATCTCGCGCTGCTCTTCCGTGCGCTCCATCAGCTCGGCGAACAGGCCCGGCGCTTCGTCCCGCTCGCGCTCCAGGAGGTGGATCCGGTGGGCCACTACGCTCAGGCTTCGCTCGAAAGCGGCGTCATAGCTCCCGGACCTCGACGGGCGGAACGGCACTACCGGAGCGGGATCGTAGAGACGCGGAGAATCGACGAGCCGGGACCGGCAGCGGACACATCCGCTCAGGTGCCGGAGCACCCGCGGGTCCGCCGCGTCCATGGACCGCAGCAGCCTCTTCAACATCTCCTCACCAGGATGAATCTTCAAGGCATCCCTCCCTCGATAGGGATACGCAAGCACTATACCCCTGGATTGTGACGCTTTTTCCGCCGTCCCGCCAGAGCCGGAAGAAAAAACGCCGGTTCCAGGAACCGGCGGTGAAAAGAAAATTCAGACGGAGCCTGCCCGTCGGGGATCAGGAGCGCGTGGAGCCGGTCACCTCCCCTTGGCCGCCGCACGGTCCAATCGCGTCACGGTTCTGTGAGGCGAACGGCCCGGGTTGGGACCATGGAGTTTGTTGCCGTTGGGGTCCATGGCCCCTCCCTCCTTGGTCCACATTTCCGGCCCCGAAGTTACCCAGTTCCAGAGCTCCCCGAGGCCTGCCGGCGCCATCGGATGAGCGGCGAGCGGGCGAGCCTGGAGGGCACCGGCCGTCAGGAGCGACAGAAACGCGGGGGCTGCGACAAAGAAAAGCAATTTGCGAAACATGAGATATCTCTCCTCTCCGGCGGTCCACCACCGCACCACCATGGTCCGAGCGGGACCGCTGGCGGAAAGGGTGACATTTTTTCCGCCGATTTTCGCGTCCGGAGAAAAAGAAAAAGCCCGGAAAGCGGAAGAAGGAAGGCTTGACGTAGACCTTAAGAGAAGAAAAGGGCGCCCACATGGGCGCCCCGGCAGGTTGTTTCGGTGACGAGCCGGCTTAGAACCTTGTCGTGCCCGGGTTCATCGAGGCGCTCGCCGGCTTCCTGCTCGCCCCCTTGCCGTCCTTGGCGGCCAGGTTCTTCTAGCCTTCTCTCCCGAGCAGGCTTACCGTGCTCGCCTGCGGCCCCTCGAGCCCCTGCTCCTCGGCGAAGCGAACCCGCGCTCCGACCTCCAGGCCGTCGAAACCCGGAGGGTCGAGGACGGCGTTGCGGTGGAAGTAGACCTCCCGGCCGTCCGGACCGCCAAGGAAGCCGAATCCCTCTTCCGGGAAGAGGCGAAGCACCTGCCCCTCAGGCGACCGAAGCTCCTGGTGAGTCTTGACGTCGCCACGCCTCCGCTCAGACCACGTCTCGACCTGCCGCTCGGCGGCGTCGAAGGCTTGGCGGATCGCCGCGTAGACCTCCGCGTCGCTCTTGTCAGCCACCAGCTCGGAGCCAGGGACGGTGATGTCGACCCGCACCCGATAGGGGCCCCCCTCCTGGTGATGGTTCCCGGTGGGGCGCTCGACCGCGATGCGGCAGCTCGTGATCCGGTCGGTATGCCGCTCCAGCCGGCCGGCGCGCTTGCGCAGCTCGGCTTCGAGCGGGGGGGAAAGATCGATCCAGCGGGTAGAAATCTCCAGGGGTACCTGCATGCGCCACTCTCCTTTTCCTGAACGGGAACGACCGGGCGGCCGTTCTGTGGAGACTGTGGAAAGTTCCCGCAAGGGGCGTGCCATGGAAGAAACCCCCTCCCATCCCCCGTGGTACCATCGAGCTACTCACAACCTTACGCGCAGCGCTTCGTATCTATCGGTACGAACCCTCCTACAGACAGAACGGACGAACCATGTTCGAAGCCCTGAAAACCCCTCGTTTCAAAATGCAGTCCCCCTTCCTCCAGCAGGCGCGGGGCCGGTTCGGCAAGCTCGCCTTCCGGCTGCTGCTCGTGCTGGTGCCCCTGTTTGTCCTGCGGGCCTGCGTGGTGACCTACGTGCCGCCCGGCATGATCGGCGTGCGGCAGGTCTCCTACGGCCCCGGCAAGGGGCTGCAGAAGAAGCCCGTACCCCCTGGCTACCAGCGGGAGATCGCCGGCTACGAGACGATCCACACCTTCCCGCGCGACATCCAGGTGGTGGAGTTCACCAACAACCCCTCGGAGTCGAACGACAAGCACCGCCAGATGCCGGCCATCAAGGTGCCGACCGTGGACGGCTATCCGGTGGACGTCGACGTATCGGTCCTCTACCGGCTGAAGGACCCCTACAAGGTGGCCTCGAAGTTCGGGTTCGGCACCGGGTATGAGGAGTCGGTCATCATCCGGTTCACCGATTCCCTGGTCAAGCAATATCTGGGAGAGCTGCGGGCCGAGCAGTTCTACCACGAGACGAGGCTCGACCGGGTGCGCGCGCTCAAGGCCGATCTCGCCCGCCGCATGGAGCCCAACGGGCTGGTGCTGACCGACGTGCTGATCCGCCAGTACGATTACCCGCCGACCTTCCAGGCGCTGACCGAGCAGAAGAAGATCCAGGACCAGTCGGTGCTCTCCAACCGCGAGCTGGCCAAGCAGGCGGAGGTGCAGACGCGGCTCAACCAGACGATCGCCGAGGGGCAGAACCTGATCAACGTCAAGACCTCGGAGTTCAACGCGCAGATCACCGAGATCAACGCCCGCAAGGACCTCTACGAGCGCCAGAAGCGCGCCGAGGCCGACCTGCTGATCAAGTCGGCCGAGGCCAACGGCACCGAGCAGATCAACCGCGCCCTCGAGGGCGCCGGCTCGGCCAAGCTGCTCAAGCTGCGCCGCGGCCTCGCCCTGCTCAACAGCATCAAGGGACCGATCTACATCAGCGAAGATCCCACCGACCTCGGCAAGATCAGCTCGGACAAGCCGGAGAAGCCATGAACACCCTACTGAACGCGATGAACGCCATCAAACGACCTTTCCCGATCCTGTCCTGCGGCCTTCTGCTGTCGGTCTTCGCCCTCGCCGGATGCACCCCGCACACGACGGAGGCGACCGAGGTGGGGGTGAAGTTCAACAAGATCACCAGCTCCCTGGAGATCATGGAGCCGGGTGCGAACTACTTCTTCATGCCGGTGGTCAACGACTGGAAGAAGTACGACGTCTCGCTGCGCAACCTGGGGATGACGGCCAATGTCAGCTCGGGCGACCGCCAGACCAAGGACGACCTCCGCTTCAAGACGCGCGACGGCAACGACATCGACTCCGACGTCACCGTCCGCTGGCGGATCGATCCCACCCGGGTGGGCTATCTCTGGAAATACGTGGCGCCGAGCACCCAGGAGGTCCAGGACCGGCTGGTGCGCCCGCAGGCGCGGGCCTACGTCCGCGACGTCCTCAACCGCCTCAACTCGGAGGACTTCTACAACCCGACGTTGCGCTTCGCCGCCGCCAGCGACGCCACCAAGGTCCTGGGCGCCCACCTGCTCCCCTACGGCGTGATCGTCGAGCAGGTGATCCTTGGCGATTTCTCTTTCAAGACGGAGTACCAGAGCCTGATCAACGCCCGCAAGGAGGCCGAGAAGACGGCCGAGAAGCTGGAGGCCGAGATCCTCGCCACCCGCGAGGCCAACCAGGCCAACCTGCAGTCGAAGGTGGCCGAGCTCACCGACACGCTGACCCGCGCCGAGGGGGGCTTCGAGCAGGCCAAGCGCAACGCCGACGCCTACCTCGTCCAGCGCCAGCAGGGGGCGCAGGCCATCTTCGCCGAGAAGACAGCGCAGGCCGAGGGCATCCGCAAGGAGCGCAATGCCTTGAACAGCAGCGCCGGCGACGCCTACGTCAACCTGCAGCTCATCGACGCGCTGCAGAAGAAGGAGATCCGCCAGATCCCCAAACTGCCCAGCGGCAACGTGATCATCGACGGCAACAAGCTGCTCCAGCAGCTCGGCGTCATCCGCTACGAGGTCAACCGGCAGAACGAGGCGGACGATCAGCCGCCGGGCAAGCCGTAAGCGGAAGCAAGCTGTAAGCGGAAGAAGACAGGAAGGAACGACCATGCTGAACCTCGCGGGAGCGTCCTACGACTTCGGGAACGTCCTCTTCGCCGTGCTCCAGGAGTGCGAGCACAAGCGGCGCGCCCTGCTGCCTAACGAGGCCGAGGCGCGCCTGCGCGAGATCGCCCGCGCCAAGCTCGCCGAGATCCACGAGAGTTACACCGAATGCGGCGGCACCGAGACGTATTGGCAGGATCTCGAGCGGGAGGTGATCGAGACCACCCTGCCGCAGTACATCCCGGCCGCCGTCGAGCAGAACCGGCTGGAGAAGAGCAACTACGACCTCTGGCGGCAGGGGGACCCCGCCGCCCGGTTCCTCTTCGGCCTCCTCGGCCTGATCATCGGCGGGCTGATCATCGCGGCTCCCTTCATCCCCATCTTCGAGGACACCTTCGCCTTTCTCCTGGCGGCGGGGGGCTTCCTCTACCCGGAGATCAAGAAGACCTACTCCGATTTCCGGCACTCCCGGACGCTGAACCGGCTGATCGTGCAAGCGGAGGCGTATCAGAAGGACCAGCG
>JBDSHF010000162.1:0-3331 GCA_039918595.1 Thermoanaerobaculia bacterium | reverse complement strand
TCTGGATGCAGGCCCAGTACGGCCTGACGCCCGCGGACCGGGTGCTCCAGAAGACGCCGTTCTCCTTCGACGTCTCGGTCTGGGAATTCTTCTGGCCGTTGATGACCGGCGCGCGGCTGGTGATGGCCCGTCCCGGCGGGCATCAGGACCCGGCCTATCTGGTCGAGACCATCGCGGCGGAGGGGATCACGACGCTGCACTTCGTCCCCTCGCTGCTGCGGGTCTTCGTGGAGGTGCCGGGGATCGCGTCCTGTGCGTCGCTGCGCCGGGTGATGGCCAGCGGCGAGGCGCTGCCGCTGGACCTGGCGCGGCGCTTCCACGACCGGTTCGGCGCCGAGCTGCACAACCTCTACGGCCCGACCGAGGCGGCGGTGGACGTCACCTGGTGGTCCTGCGAGCGGGAGGACGGGCGGGGGCTGGTGCCGATCGGCCGGCCGGTGGCCAACACGCGGATCCTGGTGCTCGACCCCTCGGGCCGGCCGGTGCCGGTCGGGGTTCCCGGCGAGCTGCACATCGGCGGCATCCAGCTCGCCCGCGGCTACCTGAAGCGGCCGGACCTGACCGCCGAGCGCTTCGTGCCCGACCCGCTGGCGGCGCAATGGGGCGATCCCGGAGCGCGGCTCTATCGCACGGGGGACCTGGCCCGCACGCTGCCGGACGGCGCCGTCGAGTTCCTGGGCCGCATCGACCACCAGGTGAAGCTGCGCGGCCTGCGCATCGAGCTGGGGGAGATCGAGGCGGCGCTCGGCGAGCTGCCGGGCGTCCAGGCGGCGGTGGTGATGGCGCGCGCGGACGGCGGCGGCGAGACGCGGCTGGTGGCTTATCTCGTGGCCGATATTGACGTCAATACTGCGCCGGAGCTGGACGCCTTGCGCGGCACCCTCGCGCGGTCGCTGCCGGAGTACATGCTGCCCACCTCGATGGTGGTGCTGCCGGAGATGCCGCTGACGCCCAGCGGCAAGGTGGACCGCAAGGCCCTGCCGGCGCCCGAGGCACGGCTGGAGTCCGCCGAGTCCGTGCCGCCGCGCACGCCGCTGGAAGCCTGGGTGGCCGGCCTCTGGAGCGAGGTCGCCGGGATCGGGCAGATCGGGGTGCACGACGACTTCTTCGCCTTGGGCGGCACCTCGATCTCGGGCGCCGTGCTGATCAACCGGCTGCAGCAGGAGCTGGGGGAGATCCTCCACGTGGTGGTGATCTTCGACCATCCGACGGTGGCCCGGCTCGCCACCTACCTGGCCGCGCAGCACGCCGCGGCTCTCGCCGGGCGGCTCGGGATCGAAGTGGAGGAGACGAGCGCGTCAGAGGCCACGGCAGGGCGGGTCGAGATGGGCCTCCTGGCCCGCTTTCGCGCCACCCTGCACGAGCCGGGGCCACTGCCGGAGGCGATCGCCCGGCTGCCGAGGAATCCGCCCGCCCTCTTCGTGCTGGCGCCGCCGCGCTCCGGCAGCACGCTGCTGCGCGTGATGCTGGGCGGCCACCCCGGGATGTTCGCGCCGCCGGAGCTGGAGCTGCTGGAGTTCGATACCCTGGCCGAGCGGCGCGACGCCTTCTCCGGCCGCGATGCCTTCCGCCTCGAGGGGGTCCTCCGCGCCGTCATGGAGGCCCGCCGCTGCGGCGTCGACGAGGCCCGGCAGGTGGTGGACGACCTCGAGGCCCGGGGGGGCACGACGCGCGAGCTCTACGGCCTTCTCCAGGAGTGGATCGGCGACCGCATGCTGGTGGACAAGACGCCGACCTATGCCTGGAGCCTGGAGACGCTGCGGCGCGCCGAGGCGGGCTTCGAGGGCGCGCGCTACGTCCACCTGCTGCGCCACCCCTACGCCACCATCGCCTCCTTCGAGGAGGCCCGTATCGAGCAGGTCTTCTTCCCGCGCGCCGAAGGCTTCACGCGCCGCCAGCTCGCCGAGCTGAGCTGGCTGCTGGCGCAGCGCAACATCCGCGAGTTCCTGGCCACGATCCCGGAGGAGCGCCGGCGGGTGGTGCGCTTCGAGGAGCTGGTGGCCGAGCCCGAGCGGGTGCTGCGCGAGCTGTGCGGGTTCCTCGGCATCGCCTACCACACCGACATGTCCGAGCCCTACAAGGACCGCTCGGCGCGGATGACCGACGGCCTCCACGCCGAGTCGCGCATGCTGGGCGACGTCAAGTTCCACCAGCACTCCGGGGTCAACGCGAAAGCGGGGGAGCGCTGGCGCGAGCTGGCGGCGGAGGACTTCCTCGGCGCCGGCACGCGCCAGCTCGCCGCCGAGCTCGGCTACGAGTCGGGGGGGGAGCGCGAGGCCTGGGCCCCCATCCCCCGGATCGGCGGCGCGGGGCCGTTTCCGCTCTCCTTCGGCCAGGAACGCCTCTGGTTCCTCGACCGCCTGGACCCCGGCTCCACGGCCTACAACCTCCCCGCCCACCTGCGTCTGGAGGGGGACCTCGACATCGCCGCGCTCGGTGCCACGATGAATGAGGTGGTGCGCCGGCACGAGTCGCTGCGCACGACCTTCTCCGAGACCGGCGCCGGACCCGTCCAGGTGGTGGCGCCCGCCCTGGCTGTGGCCGTGCCGGTGATCGACCTGCGGGCGCTGCCGCCGGCGGCCCGCGAAGCGGAGGCGGCGCTGTGGAGCGCGGCCGAGGTGGAGCGGCCGTTCGATCTCACCAGCGGCCCCCTGCTGCGGCTTCTCGCGCTGCGCCGCGGCGGCCGCGAGTGGAGCGTGGTCTTCAACCTCCACCACATCGTGAGCGACGGCTGGTCGATTGGCGTATTGATCCGCGAGATCGCGGCGCTCTACCCGGCCTTCCGCGCGGGACGCCCGTCGCCGCTGCCGGAGCTGCCGCTCCAGTACGCGGACTTCACCGTCTGGCAGCGTGGATTCCTGGCCGGCGGCCCGGCGCTCGAGGCGCAGCTCGGTTACTGGCGGCAGCAGCTCCAGGGCGCGCCCGCGCTGTCGCAGCTCGCCACCGACCGGCCGCGCCCGGCCGTGCAGCGTTACCACGGCCGCCGCGCCACGCAGGAGCTGCCGGAGGCGGCGGTGGCGGCCCTGCGGCGGCTCTGCCAGGAGAAGGGCTCGACCCTGTTCATGGGCCTGCTGGCGATCTACGCGGCCCTGCTGGCCCGCGGGTCGGGCAGCCTGGACCTCACCATCGGCACGCCGGTGGCCGGGCGCAACCGCGCGGAGCTGGAGGGGATGATCGGCCTGTTCATCAACTCCCTGGTGCTGCGCCTGCGGCTGCCCGGCGATCCCGGCCTGGGCGAGATCCTGGACCGGGCGCGGGAGGTCGCGCTGGGCGCCTTCGCGCATCAGGACCTGCCGTTCGCCAAGCTGGTGGCCGAGATCTCCCCGGACCG
>JBDSHF010000161.1:0-33408 GCA_039918595.1 Thermoanaerobaculia bacterium | reverse complement strand
GTCGGTCGCGCGCAGCATCCACCGCCCGGCCTTGGTGATGGGGAAGGTTACGCGTCCCTGCTCGTCCGTGGTCTTCAGAACGCCGTGGGTTTCTCCCTCGCGAACGAGAGCCACCGAGAAAGACGGGAGCGGCTTGCCCTGGAGCAAAACCCGGAGCGGCAGGTCCTCGCCAGGACGCAACGTGGTCGGGTCCTTCTCCGGCACGATCTCCAGCCCCAGGCCCACGGGCTCGGCCCAGGAGCGGTCTCCCGAAGGCTGGCCCACGCGCACGAACGTCTTCGCGTGCTTGGTATACAACTCGCGCCAGCGCTTTGGATTCTGCTCCCGCCAGGCTCGGCGCACCGATTCCGGGGCTCCGATCTCGTCGAGGTATTCCTGGACCTCGCCGGGTTTCAGCTCGATCGACTTCGGAGCCAGGCCGACCCACAGAGTCGCGATCCCCGTCTGGGAAGGCCGCGCCTTGAATTGCAGGAACCTGGCGGCGGAGCGCCGGTCCTTGAGGTCGGCGGTGGTGCCGGCGAGCCGCAGGCCCGCCCGCGCGACGCGGTCCGGTTTGATCGCGGTCTCCGGCGCCGGGAACGCCATGCCGCTCGTCAGCTCCAGCACCACCACGGCTCCGGGTTGAGCGGCCGACGGACGCGCCAGCAGCCAGGTGTCGTGGGCCATCAGAGGCGCCGCCAGCAGGGCTCCGGCGAGCAGGGCGAAAATCCGCTTCGATTCCTTCATGACGGTCCTTTCCTGAAAGGTCTTCACAATTTGGCCCCGCGCAGCCGCAGGGCGTTGGCGATCACCGAGACCGAGCTCAAGCTCATCGCGGCGCTCGCGATCATCGGCGACAGGAGCAGGCCGAAGAAGGGGTAGAGTACCCCGGCCGCGACCGGCACTCCGAGCACGTTGTAGACGAAGGCGAAGAAGAGGTTCTGGCGGATGTTGCGCATCGTGGCGCGCGACAGGCGCCGGGCTCGCACGAGGCCGCGGAGGTCGCCTTGGAGCAGGGTGATGGCGGCGCTCTCGATCGCCACGTCGGTGCCCGTGCCCATGGCGATGCCGACATCCGCCAGGGCGAGGGCGGGCGCGTCGTTGACGCCGTCGCCGGCCATCGCCACCGTCCGCCCCTCCTTCTTCAAACGCTCCACGATGGCGCCCTTGGCCTCCGGCAGCACCTCGGCCTCGACCTCGTCGATCCCCAGCCGGGCGGCGACCGCCTGGGCGGTGGTGCGGCTGTCGCCGGTCACCATCACGATGCGGAGCCCCTCTTTCCGGAGCTGATCGAGGGCCTCCACCGCCGTCTCCTTGACCGGATCGGCCACCGCCAGCAGGCCGGCGATCCCGCCGTCGACGACGACGAACATCACGGTCTTGCCGTCCCGCCGGAGAGCCTCGGCCCGCTCGGGCCACCCTTCCAGCGCGGTCTTCAGCTCGTCCAGCAGGGCGCGGTTGCCCAGCGCCACCCGGCGCCCCTCGACCTTGCCCGCGATCCCCTTGCCGGTCAGCGAATCGAACTCCTCGACCGCCACGGTACCGACCCCCCGTGCCTCCGCGCCCTGCACGATGGCCGCAGCCAGCGGGTGCTCGCTCGCCCGTTCGAGGCTCGCCGCGAGCCGCAGCAGCTCCTTCTCGTCCAGCCCCTCGCGGGTGATCACGTCCACGAGCCGCGGCTTGCCGTCGGTCAGCGTGCCGGTCTTGTCCACGATCAGGGTGTCCACCTTTTCGAACCGCTCCAGCGCCTCGGCGTTCTTGATCAGCACGCCGTTTTGCGCCCCCTTGCCGGTGCCGACCATGATCGACATCGGCGTCGCCAGCCCCAGGGCGCAAGGGCAGGCGATGATCAGAACCGACACCGCGTTGACCAGCGCGTAGACCAGGGCCGGCGCCGGCCCGAACGCCCACCAGATCAGGAAGGTGACCACGGCGATGGCGACCACCAGGGGAACGAACCAGGCGGCGACCCTGTCGGCCAGCCGCTGAATCGGAGCCCGGCTGCGCTGGGCCTCGCCCACCATCTTCACGATCTGGGCGAGCAGCGTATCGCCGCCCACCCGCTGGGCTTCCAGGACGAAGCTGCCGGTGCCGTTCACGGTGCCGCCGGTGACCTTCTCGCCGGCGGTCTTCTCGACCGGGATCGGCTCGCCGGAGATCATCGACTCGTCGACCGCGCTCCGCCCTTCGACCACCACGCCGTCGACCGGCACCTTGTCTCCCGGCCGCACCCGCAGGCGGTCGCCGATCCGCACCTGATCGAGCGGCACCTCCGCCTCCGTGCCATCGGCGGCGATCCGCAGGGCAGTCGGCGGGGCGAGATTGAGCAGAGCGCGGATCGCGCCCGAGGTCTGGTTGCGCGCCTTCAGCTCCAGCACCTGTCCGAGCAGGACCAGGGTGGTGATCACCGCCGCGGCTTCGTAGTAGACGGGCACCTGTCCGCCGTGCCCGCGGAACGAGGGGGGGAAGAGGCCCGGCGCCAGTGTGGCGACGAGACTCTCCAGGTAGGCGACGCCGGTGCCGAGCGCGATCAGCGTGAACATGTTGAGGCTGCGGTTGACGATCGACGACCAGCCGCGCTGGAAGAACGGCCAGCCCCCCCAGAGCACCACCGGCGTCGCCAGGATCAGTTGCACCCAGTTGAGGGACTCGGGCGGCAGCAGGCGCGCCGGGCTCCAGGCCGGAAAGAGGTCCGACATGCCGAGCAGCAGCAGCGGCACGGAGAGCGCCACGCCCACCCAGAAGCGGCGGCTCATGGCGCGCAGCTCCGGGTTCTCCTCCTCGCCCCCGGCCGTCACCGTGCGCGGCTCCAGGGCCATGCCGCAGATCGGGCAGTTGCCGGGCCCGTCGCGCACGATCTGCGGGTGCATCGGGCAGGTGTACTCGACCTTCGGGGCCGGTCTCGCCGGCGGGGTGACCGGCTCCAGGGCCATGCCGCACTTCGGGCAGGTCCCGGGGCCGTTCTGCCGCACCTCCGGGTGCATGGGGCAGGTGTAGATAGTGCCCGCGGCGGGCGTTGGAGGAGCGGCGGGCGGCGGCTTCACGGGCGCAGACTCCTGACGGTTGAGGTAGCTCTCCGGCTCCGTGCGAAACTTGGTCAGGCAGCCCGCGCTACAGAAGTGGTAGACCTTCCCCGCGTACTCGTGACGGTGCGGTGTCTTCTCCGGGTCCACGGTCATGCCGCAGACCGGGTCCCGGGCCTCGGTCGATGCGGTACCGCCCTCCAGCACCCCGATTTCGCTGTCCTTCCTATCCATGAAAGCCTCCTTGGAATGTCTTCAAGTTTCTCCTCCAGGTTTCCGCTTCGCCTGGCGAAGCAGAAGGACCAGCGCCGGCGGGATCAGCAGCCACTGTAGGAGAGGAGCGAGACCGATGCCATCGATCTGTGGCATTTCCGGGGAGTAGGTCCAGGTTCTGGCGATTTGCGTGTTGTGGATCTCGCTCCACCCGGTGTAGGCAAAGCCGAGACCGACGAAGACCGCCGCCGCGGCGAAGCCTCCCCGGACGGCCCAGGACCGCGTACGGAAGAGCAGAGAGACCACCCAGAAGGCGGCCAGCAGGATCAGCACGTCACCTGCCGTGCAATGGAGGCGGCTCCGGACGAGATAGCCCCAGCTACGATCAGAGTCGGTGTACAGGGGAGACTGCCCGGCCTCCCACATCGCGTTCAGACCGAAACCCCAGACGGCCAGACGGGCCTCGGGCGCCTGCCAGAAGCTCAAGGCCTTCCTCCGTTCTTCTCGGTGGCCGCCATGATGGTGCCGGCGCTACGCACCGGGCGGCTGAGGTGGCGGTCCGGGGTTTCGATCACTTGCGCCCCAAGGGCCAGCGCAGAATCGGACGGGACTTCGAACGCATTTTAAACTAGTGGCTTCCCTTGTGGCAGTCTTTGTGCCAGTCACAGAGCCAGCCGTGCATCTGCTCAATCTCCTTCTTCTGGTCCGCGGCCATCGTCGTGCAGAGGCTCTTGAGCTCCCCATGGGAGGCGCGGCTGACGCAAGGCTCGATGTCCTTGAGGGCCCCCCGGTGGTGCTTGCTCATCTCGTTCATGAAGCGGACCTCGTACTTGGCGCCGGTCATCGCCTTCATCTCCTGCATGCTTTGCTGCATTTTCTTCATCATCTCCGGAGAAGGCTTGGCTCCAGGCTGCCCCTTGTACCAGGAGTCGAGCCAGGAGCTCATCTTGCCGCTCTCGTCCTGCTGCTTGGAGGCGATCTGCCGGCAGAGGTCCTTCAGCTCCTCGTGGGTAGCCTTCTGGACGCACTCATTCGCCATGTCGATCCCCATCTGATGATGGGGGACCATCTTGCCGATGAACTGCTGGTCGAAGTCGGTGGCGCGAGCGGGGGTGGAGCCGAAGGTAAAGGCCACGGTAGCCAGGAGCACAAGCAGGAGCGCGATAAGCTTATTGTTGGGATGGATCATGGTTCCTCCTTTGAATGACGTCCTTTATTTCTTTGCAGGTTCTACACCAGGCGTGCCACCACGCCTCGTTCATCCCCTCGACCTCCCCAAGGATTCCACTTCCTCGACGATCCGTGCGGCGCTGCGCGACGGATAGGAGAGGTGATCGTCTTCGGTGACGATCACCCGGGCTCCCAGGCGCGCGGCAAGGCTCCGCACCCGCTCCAGGGAAGTGATGTGATCGGCCCGGCCGTGGACGAAAGTGACCTTGGGCCCGAGACCCGCGAGAGCCGGGGTGACCGGCTTCCGCAGGATCACGTTCCGCAGCGTGCCGTCGAACGATTTCCACGTGTGCAGCAGCCCCTCCCGGGCGACGTCGGGAGGCGTGTCCGGCAGGAACAGCGGGACGATCCGCGCCAACGCCGGAGAGAGCGTGGCCTCGTGAAACTTGCACGCTTCCCGCGCGAGAACCGGGTTCAAGGTGAAGAGGCCACCCATGGGGGACATCTCCCGGATGTGCTCCCGGGCCTCGCGCTCGCCGCTGAATACGGGCGTGCCCAGCAGGAAGAGATGCTCCACCTCTCCCGGGTATCTCGCCGCATAGTAGGACGCGAGCAGCGTGCCGAAGGAATGGGCGATGAACGTGACCCTCCGCGTGGCACCTGCCGCTACGAGGGTCCGCCGAAGGGCGCCGAGGTGATCCTCCAGCGTGTATTCGACGTCGGGCAGGGGCGAGCGCCCGAAGCCGAGGCCGTCGACGAAGATCAGGCGGTGCGTCTTCGCCAGCGGATCGAACGTCCCTTGCCAGAAATGCGTGGTCGCGGGGAGTCCGGCCAGGAAGACGATCGGATCTCCCTGCCCGCGGACTTCCGTGTACAGCCGGTCGCCCAGGCCGGCGCGCTCGGCCCTCAGATTGCGGACGCGGACGGCGGCTACCCCTTCGATGAGGCCGGCGGCGGCGCCGATCGATAGCACGCCAACGCCGATCCCCCTCAACCATCTCCGCTCTTTCAAGATCTCTACCCTCCGGAAATCGAAAAGCGGGGAGCGGCAGGCCGCCCCCCGGTAACGGACTTCAGCCGGCGGCACCCGCCATCTGCCGGCAGGACTCGGCGCAGCGGCGGCAGGCCTCGGCGCACCGGCGATCCAGCTCGTCTTCGGCCATCTGTTCGCACGCCTCGGCGCAGCGCCGGCAGACCTCCGCGCATACCCCGCAGGTTAACCTGTGCAGGTCCGATCCGCGCAGCATGAAGTCCGCGCTCGTATGGCAGATCGAGGCGCAATCGAGCAGCAGCCGGACGTGCGAGGCCTCGGCGTGTCGCCCGCCTTTCTCCAGGCAGTGCGTGACCGTTTCCAGACAGATGTCGTGGCATTGCCCACAGTTCTCGATACAAGTTTTCATGTCCTGGTTCTGGTGCTGCATCTGGGACCTCCTTCTGAGTTGAGCTGCCCGGTTAAGCTTTGTCGAACGTGGCATCGGTGCTCTTGGTACGGCTTCGTCCGTTTCTCTACGACTTCTCCAGACCGTGGACGTTGACGGTGCCGCAGCAGCCTCCAGCGCTGTCCACAACAGGCAAGCTCGTCGCGCGATGTTCGTGGAGTTTTCGGCGCGCTTCTTCAACGGGCTCATCCGCGTTACAACACGCAGACGAAGGGCGCATGATTTCTTCGACGCGCACTTCCGAAGCGCGTCGGTCATCAGCTGCCACGCCGCAACAAACGTCGCGCTCGGTGACGACGCCGACCAGCTTGAGCTTTTTTGTATCCTCAACCACAGGCGCGCAGCCGCAGCCTGAATCGCGTATCGCCCGCGCGGCATGTGCCGCCGTGTCTTGCGGCGTACAACACGAAGACGCTTTGATGGGTTCCATTACGTCACTACAACAACTCATTTTTTCCTCCTTCAGTTTTTGAACTCCATCGTCAAGCAACCAGGCGCTGTGCACAGCACAACACACAACAGAGGATCAACTCCCAAGTCGTTTTCTGATGCCGTGGCTGCCTCCTTCGTCAAGCAAGTTGGGCCTCGCGCTACCTATCCAGCCATTGCCACCCTATCACCAAAGCGACCGTTACCAACAAGGCTCCGGTCAGCAAGTACGGCGCGTTCATCTGCCAAACGAACAGCGCGCCCCCCAACAGCGGTCCACTCGCCTGACCGAGACTGTTCGCCGCATTTTGGACGCCGAGCGCCGCCCCGACGCGGCGGCTTCCACCGCGCTTCGAGATCAAAGCCGCAAGATTCGGAGAGACAAAAGCCATCCCTAAAGCGAGCAGCCCGACAAAGGCAAAGACAGAGAACGTTGTACGCGCGATGGCTAGTAGCCCGAGGCTTATTCCCATCAAGGCGAAGCCCGCGCCGATTTTATAAATCTCGCTGATGCGTCCCGTCAGGAAACCCACCGCCCCGACTTGAAAGACGGTCATCACCAGGCCGCACATCACGAAGACGGCTCCCACTTCAACGGGTCCGTAGTTGAACTTTGCCTGCGCATAAAGCGCGAACGTCGCCCCAAAGATGGCGAGCCCGAATTGTCCGACGAGCGCCAGACCGAGAAGCCGGCACGAGACTTCGGGCCAGCCTTCGCCCATCCATCTCCGTATCTTCAGCCGCCGCACGCCGCGCATGTAGAGGCAGCGATTCCGGCAGCCACCGCATCGCCGCGAAAAGCGTGAGCAGTCCGAGAGCTGCTGCCGCGAAGAACGGGACCGAGAAACTATCCATTATCAAGTGCCCATAGCGCACGTTGAAATGCAGGGCTCTGCGAGACAATATTCCTCCGAGCGCAGGACCGACGACGAAGCCGAGACTCACCGCCGTGCCCAACCACGCCATCCCTCGACCACGCTCCTGTTCAGTCGTCATGTCGGCAACGTAAGCTGCCGAGACCGGCAGTGTCGCCGAGGACAAGACGCCTCCGAGAATACGCGC
Source organism: Thermoanaerobaculia bacterium (assembly GCA_039918595.1). Classification (GTDB taxonomy): domain Bacteria; phylum Acidobacteriota; class Thermoanaerobaculia; order Multivoradales; family UBA5704; genus DATARR01. Next base: position 26,093 of record JBDSHF010000161.1, on the reverse strand, counting down.
CGCGTAGAGCAGCCACAGCGATGTGGCAAGGCCAAAAAGAACCTGCGAGACGACGTAACCGCCAATCCCAATCAGCACCAGCAGCCTTCTTCCCTTCCGATCTGACAAGCGCCCCCATACGGGCGCGAAGATGAGTTGCCCCAGCGCGTACACGCCGGTCAAAAAGCCGATGTGCATCACCACCGACTGGCGCGTTGCTCCTTCTGCCAGCGCGAGCCGCTCGACGTAGAACGGAAGCACCGGCATCGTAATGCCGGCGCCGATCATGGCGACGAACAGGCAGGCGAGAAGTACCAATAGATGTCTATTGATCACGCCAGAACCCTTCCGTCTGCCCGGGTAGAGTCGATGCCACGCACGAGTCAGCCAAAGTCATTGGCGGCCCGATGTGTAACGTTAGCCGCCATTGTTTGGGTGTCCGGCGATATAGAAGACGACGCCTGCGAGCCAAGCTAACGCAGGGAGTAATAGCAACCACCTGAAATCGGAGTCGAGTGCAAAGTTAGTGGCGCTCATTAGCGCGACAGTGAGGGCGCCAGAAAGCGCGATCGCCCATGACGTACCCTTCAATCGCCGTGGCATGGCTACAGTGGCAACGAACACGGTCAGCACGCCGGCGCTTGCCATAAAGCCGCCCATGACTGTCAACACTCTTTGCAGCCAACTCTCAAGACCAGGCACAGCAGTCCGAATCTCTGCGAGCGTCGTACCCATGAAGCGCAGGTCTTCCGGCAACAGTGGCGGCCGCAGGACGATGAAATAGAGACCCAGGCCAATGAGCCAGACTCCGCAGGAGACGAGGATCCAGGCTGAGACGTGGCGATTGGTGCCGACTACGTTCATGGTCTTAACGTCCAAGGGCGCGCCGAATTCCTTGTCAATCTAACGACTGCTTTGCCGGCACGCCCCACCGGCGGGTGAGAAGGTTGTAGATCGGGACGAACACGAGCCCGGCATATGCGCCGTAGAGAAAGCTCTCAATCAACCCCAGGCAGAAGCCCCCCAAGGTCAGCCACTTGAAAGCTGGTAAAGCCATCTCCAAGAATTGAGCCGCGTGTAAGCTCGCCGGCACGATCAATCCATAGATGACGCACAGGACGAAGCTGATGGCGGTAAAGATTCCCAGCGACCAGCTTACAATTTTTATATTCAGCATGCTCAGACTCCTTAGGCTACGCGGTTATTCGTTGCCAGGTCAAGGGCACTTTCAGTGCGGATGCCCGCCTGGGATCGTGTTCGAGGCTCGACCTTGCGCTTCGTCCGTTTCTCGTTCATCCCCGCTTCGTTGACGATCACCTCCACTGTGGCCGCTATGGCCACCGTGACCGCGGTGACCGCGGTGACCGAACATGTGCATCGCGATAAAGGCGATGAAGATCAACAACCAGAACCAGTTTGCCGTCAACCATGCCATGACTTTTCTCCTTTCGGTGTGTCATCGCGCCTCGTCAATCCTTGAAGACGGGCGCGGAAATGAAACGCTATTGCGCCGCCGCGGGCGATGGCCGGCGGGAACGCAGGTTACTTGGGAACCCCCCGAGATCTCTGAATCTGAGGTGAAGATAGATGAGAAGACTCAAGAGCGCCGCGAAGAAGCACCAGATCGAGACAAAGGCCATGAGATGAACGACGTAAGCCGCGATGGCTGACAACAACGCCAGCACGCCAAACAACCTCAGGAACCCGTGACTCGAGAAGAAGCAACTGACACACGTCGCCGCAAGGTAGAGCACTATCATCGGAACCTGGTAGAAATGTGGCGACACGTAGACGATGTGCCTGCCGATGACTTCGGCGACCACCGGGCGGGTGACGATGAAATAGAGCAGGTAGAGCCCCACCGCGACTCCCGAGGCCTCGAACGCGAAGATAGCCTTTCTGCGCCAGCGTACGGCTTCCAGGACGCCGATGGCGAACGGTACGTACATCGGCCACAGCACGTGCGAGAAGCCCGAATACAGATACGTCAGCGTCTGCTTGAGGAGCGGTGCGTCATGGCTAAATGTCAACCAAATCAAGCCTTCTACGAGCTGCTGAATCCCGAACAGAAGCGGCATCAGCGCCAGGGGGATCTCGGTTTTCGTCTCCGCTCTTTTGAGCGTCGCCACGCCGATCGCACACAGGGAAGTGCCCGCGATGAAACTTGCCGGGGCTGAAAAGCACATTGGACACGATCCTTTCGTTTAAAGCGTTTGCTCCGGGCTTCAATCAGGTGCTCAGGATGTTCTGCCGCGCGGATTCACCGCCTTCTTTGTCGGTGATCTCTCGAGATCAACCGGCGCCGGCGTGAGAGCGCTCTGACCATGCCACGTCAAGTGCTCGTAAACGCTCGACCAGTAAAGGCCGAAGGTGAAACCGAACATCAACTCTTCCAGCGGCACCCCCATTAACCGAACACCTGAGATTGCCTTCAGGTTCCACACCGCCTCGACGTATCCTGGAAAGGCGACATTGAATAAAGCGAATATCAAGAAGTAGATTGCGAAGAAAAGGCCTCCGCTGACAATCATCTTCAGCCATAGGTCTCGCCGGCAGAACCAGGTGGCAAAGAAGCCGGCAATCAGCGCGACTGCCGCCGAGTAGATCGGATTCAACCGCGTCGTGAAACTAAGGATCACGAACAGCAGCGGCGCTGAAAGGACGGCAAGAGTATGCTGCCGATGGCGTCCATTCTGGCGCTCGGCGCCGATGGTTTCGACGGGTTCAACGCGAAACAGGAGCTCGTATGCTGCGAACACGATGCCGCCGATGGAGAATGAGAACAACAGACTTTCCAGATCAAAACCGGTTCGCCGCGCAAGATTAAGAATCGTGAACGGATTCCAATAGCTTGGTACGAATATTGGTTCGGTTATCCCCAACAATGCCGTACAGAGGCTTACCCGCAACATACTGGCGTTGAGGTCGTGACGGAGTACGTGAAGCGTAGCCCACACCAGGGCCAACGCCATGCTGAGACTGAGGTAGGCGTAAGTCCAGCTCGCAGGCTCGTGCGGGGTCATAATGTCCTCCGCGACCCATTGCCCACGACCTCAGGAACCTCCGCGTATGTCGATCCGTGCCCCTGGGCGGATGCAAGCGCCGGCTTCACCTCGCTGTGCCACTTCCAGATCTCGAAGATCACGGGGTAGATGAGGAGCTCGAGCAGGAATGAGGTGACGACGCCGCCGACCATCGGGGCCGCGATCCGCTTCATCACGTCGGCGCCCGCGCCCTGGCTCCACATGATGGGCAACAGACCCATCAGGATGGCCATGACCGTCATCATCTTGGGGCGGATGCGTTGCACCGCCCCTTCCTCAATGGCCTCCTGCAGGTGGGAGAGGCTGTTCATCCGGCCCGCCGCCTTGGCTTTCTCGAAGGCGTGGTCCAGGTAGAGCAGCATCACCACGCCGGTCTCGGCGTCGACGCCGGCCAGGGCGATGATCCCCACCCAGACGGCGACACTCAGGTTGTACCCGAGCAGGAAGATGAGCCAGAACGCCCCGATCAGCGAGAACGGAACCGCCAGCAGGACGATGGCGATCTTCGTAACGTTGCGGGTGCTGAAGTAGAGGAGCACGATGACGAGCAGCAGCGTCACCGGGATCACGACCTTCAGCCGCTGCTTGGCGCGGAGCATGTACTCGTACTGTCCGCTCCACTCGAGGTAGTAGCCCTCGGGGAGCTTCACCATCCGGGCAACGACCTGCTTGGCGTCCTCGACGTAGCCGCCGATGTCGCGGTCCGCCACGTCCACGTAGACGTAGCCGAGGAGCTGGGCCTGCTCGGTGCGAATGACGGTAGGCCCGGTGGTGAGCGAGATGTCGGCGACCTGTTCGATGGGAATCTGGGCGCCGCCTGGGGTGGCGATCAGCGTGCGCTTGAGAGCGTTGACGTCGCTCCGGTAAGAGCGCTGGTAGCGGATGTTGACGGGGAAGCGCTCGCGGCCTTCGATCGTGGTCGTGACGTTGGTCCCGCCAATCGCGGATTCGATCACCATCTGGACGTCCTGAACGGTCAGGTTGTATCGGGCGATCTGGTCGCGCTTGATTTTGAAGTCGACGTAGTAGCCGCCGGTGACGCGCTCGGCGAAGACGTTCCGCGTGCCGCGGACGCTGCCGATGGCGCCCTCGATCTGCGCTCCGATGTCGTTGATGCCGTCGAGCTTCGGGCCGAAGATCTTGACGCCGACCGGGGTCCGTATCCCGGTCGAGAGCATGTCGACCCTGGCCTTGATCGGCATCGTCCAGGCATTGACGACGCCGGGGACGCGGACCATCCGGTCCAGCTCGGCCTCGAGCTTTGCCGGGGTCATCCCCGGCCGCCACTCCCCCGCCGGCTTCAGGTTGATGATCGTCTCGATCATCTCCAGTGGCGCCGGGTCGGTGGCGGAGAGGGCGCGGCCGGCCTTGCCGAAGACGGACGCGACCTCCGGGACCTGCATGATGATCTTGTTCTGAATGGCGAGGATCTGCTGCGCGGTCTGCACCGAAGCGCCGGGAAGCGTGATCGGCATGTAGAGGAAGGTCCCCTCGTAGAGGGGGGGCATGAACTCCGAGCCGAGCTTCAGGAACACGGGCACCGTGCTCGCCATCAGCAGCACCGCCCCGATCAAGGTGACGGCGCGGTGGCGCAGGACGAAGCGCACGAAGGGGTGGTAGGCCCACATCAGGAAGCGGTTGACCGGGTTCTTTCCCTCCATGGCGATCTTGCCGCGGATGAAAAGCACCATCAGGAAGGGGACGATGAGCACCGAGGTAAGGGCCGCGAACCCCATGGCGAAGGTCTTGGTATAGGCCAGCGGCTTGAACAGCCGCCCTTCCTGGGCCTCCAGCGAGAAAATGGGCAGGAAGGACACGGTGATGATGAGGAGCGAGAAGAACAGCGGCCGCCCGACCTCCTGGGCCGCCTCGATCACGATCTCGCGCCGCGGCTTCCCTTCCGGGGCGTGCTCGATGTGCTTGTGGGCGTTCTCGATCATGATGATCGCCGCGTCGATCATGGCCCCGATGGCAATGGCGATCCCGCCCAGGCTCATGATGTTGGAGCCCAGTCCGATGAAGTGCATCGCCAGGAAGGAGAGGAGGATCGCGAGCGGCAGCGTGACAATCGCCACCAGGGCGCTGCGGAAGTGCCAGAGGAAAAGAACGCAGACGAGCGAGACGATGATTCCTTCCTCGATCAGCTTCTCCTTGAGGTTCGCGATGGAGTGCTCGATGAGGGTGGAGCGATCGTAGGTCGTGACGAATTCCACGCCTTTCGGCAGCGCCGGCTGGATCCTCTCCTTGACCGCCTTCTTGATGTTCTCGATCACCCCGTAGGTATCGACGCCGTAGCGGATGACGACGATACCGCCGGCGACGTCGCCCTGACCGTTCAGCTCGGCCACTCCGCGCCGCATGTCCGGCCCGAGGTGCACCCGCGCGACGTCCTTGATCTGGATCGGCGTGCCGTCCGGCTTGGCTCCGAGGCTGATCTGCTCGATGTCCTCGACCTTCTCGATGTACCCCTTCCCGCGGACCATGTACTCGCGGCCGGACCACTCGACGACGCGCCCCCCCACGTCGTTGTTGCTTTTCCGGACGGTTTCCACGACGCGGTCGAGCGGCAGGTTGTAGGAGAGGAGCGCGTTGGGGTCGATCTCGATCTGGTACTGCTTGACGTAGCCGCCCACAGGAGCGACCTCGGCCACTCCGCGGATGGAGCGGAGCCAGTATTGGACGTACCAGTCGTTGAGCGTGCGGAGCTGCGCGAGGTCGTGCTTGCCCGTGCGATCGACGAGCGCGTACTCGAAGCCCCAGCCGACGCCGGTGGCGTCAGGGCCCAGGGTCGGCTGGACGCCGGCCGGCAGACGGCCCTGAAGACCGTTCAGGTATTCGAGGACGCGGCTGCGCGCCCAGTAGGGGTCGGTCCCATCTTCGAAGATGACGTAGACGAAGCCCACGTCGAAGTACGAGAACCCCCGAACCACCTTGACCTTGGGCGCGGAGATCAGGGAGGTGACGATGGGATAGATCACCTGGTCTTCGACGAGCGTGGGGCTCCGGCCCTCCCAGTTCGCCTGGACGATGACCTGAACGTCAGAGAGGTCCGGGATGGCGTCGATGGGTGTCTCGCGAATCGCCCAGACCCCCCCTCCAACAATGGCGAGCATGAGCAGGACGACGATGAAGGCGTTATTGGCGCTGAAGGCGATGAGTTTCTCGATCACCGTTCCCCTCCGCCTTCTGCTGCCGGTGTCACTTTGTGCTCGCCCGCGGGCGATGCCGGGGGGAGCTTGGGGGGTGTTGGCTTGGCCTTCGGCATTTCCTTCATGCCGCCGCCGCCCTTGGTGTCCATGCCCGGCATGCCGATCATCGACTGCATGGCCGCCTGGAGATTCGTCTCGGAGTCGATCAGGAACTGCGCGGACGAGACGACCGTGTCCCCCTCCTTGAGGCCGCTGAGGAGCGGATAGAAGTCGTCGCTCGGCGGCCCGACCTGGATCTCCGCCGGCGCGAAGTACCCGTTCGGATGGGACACGATCGCGTACCGCTTCGCCCCGTTGTCGATCACGGCTTCCCTGGGGATCGCCAGCCGCCGGCCACCCTCGGCGCGGATCACCACGGTCACGTACGTCCCGGGCTTGAGCGTCCGGCCCGGGTTCGGGAGCTCCACGCGAATGCGCACCCGCCGGGTCTGGGCATCGATCTCGGGGGAGATGAACGTGATCCTGCCCGCCAGCGAACGATGGGCCTGTCCGTAGGGGAGCTCGATCTCCGCTGCTTGTCCGAGCTTGATGAGCGGCAGCTCGTACTCGAAGATCGTCCCGAAGGCCCAGATGGTCGAGAGATCGGCGATCTTGAAGGTCGTCATCTCCGGCGTGATGTACTGGCCGGGGAAGGCGTTGCGCTCGAGGACGATCCCGTTGAACGGAGAGTGGAGCATCATGGTGCGGCGGACCTTGCCGCTCTGCTCGAGCTCCTTGATGTGCACCTCGGGGACGTCCCAGAGCTCGAGCCGGTCCCTCGCCGCGGACAGGAGGTTGTCGGCGGAGACGCGGGCCGAGGCGATCGGGCTGCCGGCGAACTGCGCCTTGTTCCGAAGGGCCAGGAGGTATTCCGTCTGGGTCGAGACCAGCTCCGGGCTGTAGACGGTGAGCAGCGGCTCGCCACGGCGGATGGCCTTGCCGATGTAGTCGACGTAGACGCGCTCGATCCAACCGGAGATCTTCGTGTGGATCTCGGCCACCCGCGTCTCGTCGTAGGCGAGCGTGCCCGCCGCGCGGAGGGTGGTGCCGAGGTCGCGCGGCGCGATGACGGCGGTGCGGACGCCGATGAGCTGCTGGCGGGCGGGCGAGACGTAGACCGTCCGCTCGCCAGCCGCCGCCGGATGCCCCCCTTCGGGGGCGGCTTCCATCCCTGGAATTCCGGCGTGCTCCCGGGCTTCTCCTGTTTTCGCGGCGGGAGAGGGAGATGCCGGCGGAGCCGGCCGCGGTGCCCGGAGGAAGAGAGCGGTGCCGCCCACGCCGGCGGCGAGTGAGACGAGGGCCACCAGCACGAACGGGAGCCGGGATCTCGCCGGACCACGTCGGTCCGGCAGCGGCCCTTCACCTTCCTGTCCCGGCGCGCGATCTTCCTGAGTCATCATCCTCTCCTTCACTGCTTGCTCATGCCGCCGGAGCCGCTGGTGGATGCGCCTCCGTCAGAGCCGGCCATGGTCAGACTGCTGCCGCCCACCGCGCCCGAAACGATTCCCGACGTCGACTCGAGACTCGCCTCCTCCAGGCTGGCCAGCGTCTGCTCATGGCTGGCGAGCAGCCGCAGGTGGGTGACGCGGTCGTTGTAGAGCGTGGTGAGGGACTCGAGGACGGCGATGAACGGCACCTTGCCGGTCTGGTAGTTGGCCAGCGCCGCCTCGACGGACATGCGGTCCTGGGGGACGATACCTTCGCCATAGAGAGTTGCGGCTCTCGCCGTCGTCGCGAGTTGGCTCAGCCGCTCCTGGGTGCGGAAGCGGAGCTCGAGCCGGACCGACTCGATCCTGCTCTGGGTGGAACGGAGCTGCGCCTCCGCCGCCACCAGGCCGGCCGACAGCCCTTTCCGGTAGAGGGGGACCGAGATGCCGATCCCGGCCTGCCACATGGGGTCCAGGCGCCCGCGGTTCATGTAGCCGGCCTGGACGTTGAAGTCGGGCTTGAACTGCTTCTTCGCCAGGGTGACGGCGAGGGAGGCTCTCTCGGCTCCGAGACCGGTGGCCTTGACCTCGGGGCTGACGCCGGTGGCCCACGCGAAGAGCTGGTCCAGGCCGCCTTGCACCGGCCGAAGAATCAGGCGGGCGGAGGTTTCGAGCGGCGCATCCGGCGCGCGGGCGAGGAGGCGGTTGATCTCGGCCCGGCGGATGCCGGCCTCGGCTTCCTGTTCGGCCTGGAGCTGCTCGATGCGGGTGACTTCGACCTGCGCGCGCAGGACGTCCTGCTGCGCGCCCTGCCCCACCGTGTACCGCGCGCGGGCGACGCCTTCGATCTGCTTCCAGTTCTCCTCCTGGTCACGAATGAGGTCGAGGAGGCTCCGGCTGAGAAGCAGGCCGTAGTAAGCACGCTTGACCGCGGCCGTGATGCCGCGGCCGACGCGCTCGACTTGTTGCTCGGCCTGTCCGGCCTCGCGGGACGCGATATCGCCACGCAGGCCACGCTTGCCGGGAAAGGGCAGCTCCTGGCTCGCCATGAAGCCGAGCGTCGTCATCTCTTCGGTGCCGAGGCTCGGCGACCAGCCGTCGTTGGTGTACCCGACTGCCAACATCGGATTCGGCAGGGCTCGGGCCTGAGCCGGCCGTTGACCCGCGGCGGCCGCCGTCTGGCGCGCGGCTTCCACGTCCGGGCTCTTCGAGAGCGCCTCGGCGATCAGGGATGCGAGGAGGGGATCCTCGACCGGAACCGGCCAGGGGGCCTGCGCCCGGGCGGGGGTGAATGCAAGGACGAGCTCTACGGCGACACCGGCGACGAGCAGCTTGCGGGCTACAGACACCTGAGCACCTCCCTCGATCCAAAAGAGACGACCGGGACCCGGTGGCCCGGAATCATCGTATAAACCTTTCAACGCTACCGTAGCGCTCGCCGATAGGGCCGCGCGGGAAACTGAGGAGGATCACGAGAGCGCCGGCGATCATGTCGCTCCGCGTCGCGCTGGCCGTGGTGCCGGCCAGTAGCCACGGGGAAGCGATCACCCAGGCCCCCAGGAGCACGTTGACAAAGCGCGTCGCGCGGCCCACGTCGGCGAGAGCGATGATGGCGATCGTGATGATCAGGGCGCCGGCGAGATGGTCGCTGTGAGCGGCCGCGCCGGCGCTTCCAAGCACCCAGGGCGCGAGCATCAGCCCAACGCCGAGGCCCACGCTCAGGAGCAGGTTCCAGGGCAGCGTCACGCCCCAGACCATCGCCTTGGCGCTGACTGCGCCGGGGTGGACCGGACCGGTGTCCGGTGCTTTGCCGCGCAGCGTGCCCCCCAGCCAGAACGTGCGCCACAGCGGCTGCCCCTCCCGGCGGGCCTGGACCAGGAACTGCAGAGTCGCTACGACCTCGTCGAGAGTGAGCGCGATCATCACGAGCATCGCGGCGGCGGCGATGAGGCACGGCGTGCACCATGCGCCGACCGCGAGCGGCTGGAGGGTGATCAGCGTGACGCTGACGACGCCGAGCGGGACGACGAGGATGCCGAAGAACAGGACCATCCACGGCATCGTCCGCCACCGGCGCTTGTCGCCCATGAAGCCCATCAGGAGCTCGACCATGTAGGCGACGGCGCCGAGTCCCGCATCGGGGATGGGGAAGGCGCGCGAGACGTCGGAGGTCAGAACGCGCTGGGTGCCGGTCCCGAAAAACGGGTCGAGGAGCGTGGGAACGTGGCCGAGCTGGAACGCGGTCATCTGCCGCGAGAGGAAAAAGCCGACGAGCGCGAGCGCGATGATCGGCGCCCGCTGCGGCCAGCTGGAAGGGTTGTAGGACCAGCCCGGCGGCACGTCCGGGCCGGGCTCCATGCTCATCCCTGGTGCCATCGGCATCCCCGGCGCCAGGATGGCGAACACGACGACCAGCGCGCCGACGAGCGTGTCGTTGGAGTAAGCGGCGGCCGTGGGAGCCCAGAACACGAGGGGAGCGAAGAGCAACCAGAGGCCCACCAGAGAATTAGCCCACGGCGCCCACAGCTTCCAGAACGGTCGCCGCGAGAGCGAGAGCGCGGCGAGCAGGATGACGAGCGCGCCGCTCGCGACATCGCTAACCTGAAGCGCGGCGCTGCGATAGCCCAACGCGAAGGCGCTGCTGATCAGCCACAGGCCCAGCGTCATGTTGGCGAAGTGCGGCCAGACCGCTCCGCCATGCGCCATTGCTTCCTCGGGCATCGCCATGTCGGTGTGCCCCTCGTGAGGCGTGGCGTCAGTCGGCACGCGAGGCCGCTTTAGACGTGGAGTCGGCCAGGGCGCCGAGGTCGGCAGGAGGCTCGAGGTCGTTCTCGCGGTACCACGCGATCGGGTCCGCCTTCAACGCGGCGATCATTTTTGGGATCGTCTCACGGAGCGACCGCTTCGGCTCCCAGCCGAGGAGTGTTCGCGCGCGTGTGATGTCAAGCGCGTAATGGTCGTTGGCGCGATCGATCATCCAGGGACGGATGAACGCATCCGCTCCCGGCAGTTTCCCCATCACCCAGGCACCCGCCTTGGCCAGCGGCGCCAGCCCACCGGGTATCGCGAGCGTTTCCCAGTCCTCGCCATGAAGAAGCCGCGCGAAGGTGTGTTGAAGCTCGTCGTAGCTGAGCGCCTCGGGCTCGCCCAGAAGGATGGCCACTTCAGGCGGCAGCGTCGCTCGCCGCTCGATCGCCAGCGCAATGGCGTCGACCAGGTCATCCATATGCATGAAGGATTGTCCGTGCGCGGTACTCCCCGAATACACGCGGCTCGTGATCTTTCGCTCGTAGATACGTTGAATCTGCTGGGCCAGCGGGATGGAATGACAGAGATCGTCATAGACGCCGGAAATGCGCAACAAACCCGCGCTCATACCGCCGCGTTCGTCGCGGATGAGCTGCTCCGTTCGCACTTTCGACTCGGGGTAGGCCCAGGTCGGCTCAACCGGCCACTCCTCGGTGATGAGCTGGCCCAATGCAGCCGGGCGATGCACGAGCATGGTGCTGGAGAACAGGAACTGTTCGACCTCGAAATCCAGCTCGCGCAGTCCACCCAGCAGGCGGCCGGTACCACGCACCGTGATCTCGTCGTATTTGGCGCTGGGCTCGCCGAAGAAGTCGTAATAGGCGGCGAGGTGAACGACCGAAGCGATGTGTGCCCCGTGATGCTCACGGATCGTGCGCAGTCCCTGGCGCACGCTGTCGTCTGACGTGATCTCGACGGGAATGTAGACGCACCCCGGCGGGGGGGGCCTGGGCGCCTTGCGGTCCAAACCGACAATGCCCTCGAAGCGCCCGGCAAAGCGGCGCATCACGGCGTCGCCAATTCTTCCGTTCGAGCCTGTTACGACGAGGATACCCTTGAGCTCTGTCACGTCCAGCCTCCCTTTTCGTCAAGAGGAACAGTCAGCCCCTTTTGTACATTTTCTTCTCGCGCATCTTTCTTCAACCACTGATAAAATTTAAATAAACGTCGGCGCAGGCGGAGGCACATCTAGAATGCGATATCGAGGCACCCCTCCGCCTTGAAGCACCGCCATTTTTATTTCTCTCGCAAATAAAATTGCTGCAATTTTTATGCCCTTTTAATCGAGATCAACGCGGAATGGGGCTTGAATGAAGCCGCGGGAATCCGCGGAGAAACCGATGGAAGCATTGCGCGGGAATGGCTGCCGCGAGGCCACTTTGATGCGGCCGCTGTCCAGCGTAAAAGAGGGGGCGGCGGCCGTCGCCGCCCCTCGATTCAAGGGATACTGCTCTTCAGCTCAGCTCTTCTCGCCATGACTCAGTGACCGGTGTGCGCGTGAGCGCTCGCGGTGGTCACCGCGGAAAGCCGCACCTCCTCCGCCACGCCCTTGGCTCCAAGCTCGAGGATCACCCGCATCCCCTTCTTTACGTTTGCCTTGGTCGCCTTCCTGGTGCCCTGGAGGTACTTTGTCCCCGCCGTGAGCGGCACCTGGACCGTCTTGCCGTCCTTGGTCCGGATTTCGATCTGTTTGGCGGTCATGGCCGTGACCGTGCCCATCAGGTGGCTGGCGTGCTTGTGCCCCTCGTGGGCCAGCGCCAGGCCCGAGGTCAGGAGGGAGAGGGCGAGGGTCAAAACAATGGTGATCTTTCGCATGATGACTCCTTATTGAGTTCCGTCGTTGGTTCGGACGCCCACGTCAGTGGGAATGTGATGAATGCTCGCCGGGGGAGGCGGCGTCGGTGCTCTCCGGCTCGTCCGTTCCGGAAAGAAAGTCGTTTTCGGCCTGCATCTGCTCCCATTCTTCGGGCGACTTCGGGTTGAGCGCCGCCATGGCGGCGATCTCTTCCGGAGTGAGCTGGGGAAGGTGGCGGATGAAATGAACGAGCCCCCAACTGCCGTAGGCGGACTCGGCCGTGCCGTTGCCCCAGCCGGGCATGCCGGTGAGGCGGACGCCGTTCTCGATGATGGAGAACAGCTCGCCGTCGGCGAGCGACTGCGTCGCCGGCAGCGTCATGTCGGGGGCCCGCGGATAGAGGTGCTCGCCGATCACCGTCTTCCCCTTGCCGTCGTTGCCGTGGCAGGAGGCACAATGGTCGGCCCAGTGCGCCTGCGCCTCGGCCAGCACCTGGGGCGTGAACGGCAGCGGATTGCGCGCCTCGCGCAGCTCGGCGGGCGTCGACCAGTGCCGCATGGCGCCCGCGGCCGTGGCCTCCATCCGCGTCGGCTCGTCGTGGGCGCTGAAGCCGTAGCGCAGGGTGCGCCAGAGCAGCAGCCCGCCCAGCAACCCCAGGATACCCAGGACCAGCAGCGTGAGCTTTATCTTTCGGTGCATGGCTCACCGGCCTCCTGGCGGCATCTGCCCGCAGCCGCTCGCCCTGACGACCTGGTAGGGCGTATCGCCGTACAGCGGCAGCGAGCGGCCGGGTCGCCGTGGCGGCAGGATGGTGGTGGGCGCGACCGCCTGCCGCTCGCCGACCGGCGAGGCCACCGTGCCGGCCGGGTACTGGTACCACCCAGGGTCCTCTTCGTAGCTGCGCAGCCCCTCGCGGATCTTGAGGATGGTGAACATGCCGCCCATGAAGATCGAGCCGAACGGCCCTTCTCCCGCTCCCATCAGCAGCGTGTTGCGCGGCTTGCCCATGTCCATCTCCGTCATCTCCCCCATGCCGGCGTTGCCCATCGACATGTAGCCGGGGATCACCTCCGCGAGCTTCTCCGTCACACCGGAGGTGTCGACGCCGGTCATGATCGGCAGGTTGTGCCCCATCTGGTTCATCGTGTGGTGCACCTTGTGGCAGTGCATCGCCCAGTCCCCGGGGTTGTCGGCGACGAACTCGATGTCGCGGGTGGTGCCCGGCGGGACGTTGATGGTGGTCTCGGGGATCCACGCCGTCTCGGGCAGCGGACCGCCGTCGGTGGCGGTCCAGCGGAAGGTGTGGCCGTGGATGTGGATCGGGTGGGAATCCATGCTGATGTTGGCGATGCGGACGCGCACCCGGTCGCCGAGCCTGGCGAGCAGCGGATCGGTGCCGGGGAAGACACGGCCGTTGAAGGTGAAGACGTTGAAGTCGAGCATCACCGTCGGGTCGGGGGTGGAGGTGCCCGGCTTGATGGCCCACTCGTTGAGGAAGATGGCGAAGTCGCGGTCCACCCGCCGCGGCGGTTGCCGCGGATGGAAGATCAGGAAGCCCATCATCCCCATCGATTGCTGCACCATCTCGTCGAAGTGCGGGTGGTACATGTGGGTGCCGTGCTGCCGCACCACGAACTCGTACTTGAAGGTCTCGCCGGGCTCGATCCGCCGCTGGTTGAGGCCGGAGACGCCGTCCATGCCGTTGGGCAGGATCACCCCGTGCCAGTGCACGGAGGTGGGCTCGGGGAGGCGGTTTTCCACGTAGATCCGCACGCGCTCCCCCTCCACCGCCTCGATCGTGGGGCCGGGCGTCTGGCCGTTGTACCCCCAACAGTTGACCCGGAAGCCCGGAGCGAACTCGCGCACCAGCGGCTCGGCGATCAGGTGGAAGGTCTTGCAGCCGTCCTCCCAGCGCCAGGGCAGGGTCGAGCCGTTGGGGGTCACCACCGGGACGTATCCGCCCTGGCCGCTGCGAACGGCCTGACGGGTGGCGGCGGCGAGCAGCGGGCTGCTCCGCAGCAGGTTGGCGGCGCCGGCCGTAAGCATCGCCGCCCCGGAAGCGAGGATGTTGCGTCGGGTGATCATCGATGTCTCCTCAATCTGTTTCTTCTCAATCATGGGCTTTGCTTTTGCGCGGGGGCGATGACGGATCGAGCAGGTCCATGCCGGGTATCCGCGGCGGCTCCGGCCGCGCCGAGAAGCCGGTCACGCCGGCCATCGCGGCGTCGAGCCCGGTGCGGGCCAGCCAGTAGTCGCGCACCGCCATCACCTGCTCGCGGAGGGCGTCGGAGAGCCCCTGGCGGGCGCGGATCAGGTCGAACACGCCGCGCAGCATCGTGTTGTATTCCAGTTGCGTCAGGGCGAGGATCCGCTGCCGGCGCGGCACGACGACGTCGCGGAGGTAGCCGGCGCGCGCCCTCGCTTCGAGCAGCCGCTCGCGGGCAGCGCGCGCTTCCGCGCCGGCGGTGGCGGTCAGCGCGTAGAGCCGCTGCTCGGCCATCCGCAGGTTGGCAGCCGCGCGCGTCCGCCCGGCCAGACCCCGGTCGAAGAGAGGGATGGGGATGGCCAGAGAGGGGCCGGTCGTCTTTTGGCCGTCGGACTCGCGGTCATGGTGGACGCCTACCGCAAGCGCGTCGTAGGTCGATGAGCGGGCCAGGGGCAGGGCCCGCCGAGCCACCTCCAGCTCCGCCTGCGCGAGCGATACGTCGAGGCGGCGCGGGATGGCGGCTTCCACCTCTTCCATGGAGCGCTCCTGTCCGCCCGCCGCGGGCTGCATCTGAACCGGCAGCGTCAGCGGCAGGGTCTGCCGCGCGCCGAGGTCGGCCAGCAGCCGCTCGCGGCTCTGCAACTCGTCGAGCTCGGCGCGGGCGAGGTCGAGCTTGCCCCGCTCGTACATCGCCTGCTCGTTCTCGAGGTCGAGGTCCGAGATGTTCCCGGCGTCGTGCTGCCGCCTGGCCAGTCCGGTCGAGGCCTCGGCCGCGGTGGTGATCGCCCGCTGCTCGGCGAGCGCCTGCTGCGCCGCCTGCAGCGTGTAGTAGTCCATTCTCACCTCGGCGGCGAAGCCGAGCACGGAGCCGGTGACGCGCAGCCGGGCGGCCTCGAACGCGGCCTGCCCGAGGGCGCGCCGCTTGCTCAGTTGGAACAGGTCGACCAGGGTCTGGGTGACCGCGAGCTCAAAAGGATTGCCGGGGAACCGCAGCTCGCCGTCGAAGACCGGGTTGCGGATCGTGCTCGCCGCTATGAAATCGGCGCGTGCCACCCCGATCCCCTCGAGCGTGGCGAGGAGGTCCCGGTTGTTGGCGAGCGCGATCTCGACCGCGCGGTCGGCGGTGAGCTCACTCTCCAGAAGCGGCCGCAATCGCTCGTCGGCCGGCGGCTCGATCGGCTGCGCCGGATCCCAGGCGATCCGCTGGCCACTCTGTTCCTCGACGATCTTCCGCACCTCGCCGACGCCGGCGTCCCGCGGCACCGAGGCGCAGCCGGCGGCGAGCAGAACAGCGGACACCAGGGCTGTCCGTACCCCCCATGATGGACTCATCCCTTGCTCCTCTTGACCAGAGTCATCCCGCACTTCGGGCACTTGCCCGGGGTCGTGCTGGTGACCTCCGGGTGCATCGGACACGTGTAGACCGCCGCTTCCTCCTGCGCGGCCCCGGTGGCGGGCGCGTGCGAGTGCTCCCCCTCCTCCGCGGCATGAGCGGCTTGGCCGTGCTGGTGCGGCCCGGCGCCGGGGGTCTGCTTCTCGGACCCTTCAGTAGCACCGGGCCCGCGGCCGGCGTCGATCTGGCGATATGTGCCCCCCCCATGACCTTCCATCCCGCTCATCCCGCTCATCCCGCTCATGCCGCCGCTCATCTCCTGGGCCATGGCCGCCGAACGTTGCGCGTCGAGCACCGAGCTGGCCGCCGGCGAGTCGAGCGGGTCAGAGCTCAGGGTCCTCGCCGGCTGCCCCGGTGAGGCGGCCATGGGCGCCCCAACCGCCGAAGGCCCGCCGGAAGGGTTCTTGCCTCCCATGGCCATGCCCGAATGATCCATTCCTCCCATCGCCATGCCGGAGTGGTCCTTGCCTTTCATGGCCATGCCGGAGTGGTCCTTGCCTCCCATGGCCATGCCCGAATGATTCATTCCTCCCATATCCATGCCGGAGCGGTCCTTGCCTTTCATGGCCATGCCGGAGTGGTCTTTGCCTCCCATCGCCATGCCGGAGTGGTCCTTGCCCTCCATGGCCATGCCGGAGGGGTCCTCACCTCCCATCTCCATACCGGAGTGGTCCTGGCCTCCGCCCGGCGTCAAGGCGCCATGGCCGTGCGAGCCTGCGGTGCCCTCGAAAGTCGCGCCCTTCTTCTGCGCCTCGCGGAAGGCCGACGCGCTCCGACTGGCGACACTCGGGTCTTTCCCGCATCCAGCCAGGGCGACGAGGCCTATTACAAGCCCGCCGGCGAAAGCCGCCGCGAACCCTCTCTTGTGGTTTCCAAACATCGTCTTACTCTCCCGTCGGCCAGCCCAGGGCCTGCTGGCCGAAGTCCAAAGGATTGAGTGCCGCTCAGGTTCAGAGCGAACGAAAAACGCCCTTCCCGGCCGCGCGAACGAGGGCGCGGCTCCAGGGTCAGCTAGGGACTGGAGAGGTTATGCTAACGGGACGTGATCGAGGGGGTGGGCCAGCAGCGGCAGCCCGGGATCCGACGGCTCGACGACTGCAAGCGCGACCGGCTCGATGGCGAACGCAACCGGCTGGGCCGCGGCGATCGCCGGCACCTGGCACGCATGCTGGCAGAAGGTGTCGCAGCAGTTCGCGGGACCGTGGTGGCCGTGCGCCGGCAGGTTCGCCCGCGGGGAAGCGGCATGCGCGCCCCTGTTCATTCCCATGCCGGCCATCGCCGTTCCCGAGCCCTGACCGTGGCACGAGGCCTTGGGCTGGCCGTTCTCACTCTGCTGGCCGCTGCATGGATGAGGTCCTGCCATCAGGCCGAGGCCAAGGAGGAGGACGGTCAGAGCGGCGAGGATTCTCTTTTGCATGGTTCAGGTCCGGCGGAGACATCGGTCTCCCGGGTTCACTTTAGCACAACCGTTCAAGCCAGCGCGGAATTTCAGACAAGCCCCCGGCCGAGCCGGGGGCTTCGGGGCTGGTGGTCTCTTACGGATAGACGCAGCAGCCGGTCTTGGGGCAGGCCAGGTTGCAGGTGCCCCGCCGGCAAGCTCGCAACCGCGGGCGAAGGCCGAGGGCTCGGACGCTCTCGAGCCTACGACAAAAGCCAACGACATCATTCTCGCCAGCCAGACGAAGCCGCAGGGTAACGTTGCGGACGATGTGAGTTTGATTTACGCAAGGGTTTAATGACCGCCCACTTCAAACTGGCGTGCTGGAGAGCAGAGAAATAAAAAGAGGGGCCGTCTCGGAAGGCCCCTTTCAAATGAAGAGTCCCCAAGTGCGCCTTGGGGCCTGATTCCATCATAACAGCAACGCACCCTACGTCAGCGACACGCTCAGTCCGGCGCCGCGTCGGGAGATGCTCTTTCTTCCTTGGAGTCCTGGATCAGCCTATTTAGCAGTGCGTAAAGCTGCGGGTTCAACTCCCAAGCCGGACAGGGGCTGGCAGTCTCTTCGCGGTAGACGCAACAGAGACCGCGGCTACGAGGGTGGGACGCCACAGGCCTCGGGAGGGGGGCTCAGGCGCACGATCATCACCCCCGGATCGCCGCTGTAGCCGGGGGCGAAGAAGCCTCGCAGGGAGTCGCTCTCGAACCGGGCGCGCCGCTCCTCCAGGTAGGAGCGGTCCAGGACCAGGGTGTTGACGCCCATGCCGAACGCCATCATGCAGAGGAGGCGATCGGAAGGGAAGTTCTGGTCCATGTCCACCTGGAACGTACCGTACCCGGAGGGAAAGTAGCCGGAGTAGCCGTTGAGCATCGGCCGGCGGTGGTCGATCTGGGCGAACATCCGCCACGCCTCCATCTCGTAGTCGGAGACGTGCAGCCCACCCGGAAACGGGACGTGCGCCACGATCAGCTTCCCCGGCTGCTGGCGCAACCAGCTCGTCCAGGCGGTGCGCGGGGTCGCGGGGGTCGGCACCAGGACGCCAGGAGACGCGAGGTTCTCGGCGGCCGCCAGGACTCCCAGGACGAGAGCGAGAATCCTGCCGGCGTTACTGCCGGTACTGCTGCGCCAGGAGGCGAGACGACCCAGGGCCAGCGCGGCCAGCGCCGCCAGCACCGCCTGGGAGATCGCCACGGCGCGGAAAGGGCTGCGCAGCGTGCGGAGGCCGGGCACTACCTCCCGCAGGCTGGCGAAGGGGCGCCAATCCCCGATCCGCAAGTTGAGGCCGAGCGCGAGGAGCCCGCCCACCGCGACGCAGACGAGGAGGCAGACGATCCAGAGCCTCCGCTCCCCCTGGCGCCACCCCAGCCAGGCTCCCGCCGCCCCCAGGCCGAGAAGGAGAAAGCCGGGGAAGAGCCCCCCTGTATCCCCCTGATAGGAGTCCTCGCGAGGCGGAAACGCCAGGCGGGAGGAGCTGGGGCGGGTCGTGAAGTCCCGGCCTTGAGCCGAGAGGGCCGCCACGACCTCCTCGGAACGCGTGAACCCGTACTTCTCATGGAAGGAGCTGACCGTGCGGGCGATGGGCGAGAGCACGATGGCCCCGAGGATCGCCAGGGCGCCGAGCGTCGCGATCGACCGGGCGCGGAACCTCTGCTCCGCCAGCGCCACGAGACCCGCCAGGAGAAGAAAAGGGAGGCTCAGGAGCGCCATCTGCTCCCCCGCGAGGAACTGCGCGGCGAAGGACAGGACCGCCAGCGCTGCGGGCCGCCACCCGCCCTCTTTGCCAAAGCGAATCAGGGCTGCCAGCGCCCAGATCGTGCCGAAGAGGGGGAGCACGGGGAGCACCCCCAGGACCTTGGCGGTGTAGGGGAGGGTGACGCCGGCGAGCGCCACGAGGAGGGCCGCGCTCCGCGGCGCGCCGAGCGCCCGCGCCAGGCTCCTGGTGGCGAGACCGTTGCAGACCAGGGTGCCCAGAATCGCCAGGTTGTAGATCGCGGCCGGCGGAACCCCCATCCACCAGAGAGGCGAGAGAGCGGCCCCTTGCAGGAGCATCGGCTCCGAGAAGGTGAAGGTCCCTGCGAGCGGATGGAAGATAGGAGCGTTCCAGAGCCCGAGAAAGCCGTGCGGCACGCGATCCGCGTCCCACCACAAGCTCCACAGATTGAACAGAGGAACGGTCGCCTCATGCTCGGTCCCCAAGGGCAGAGCGCTGGCGATGGCAGGCAGGAGAGGCCAGGTGGCCGCGATCGCCGCCAGCAGGCAGAGGACGGGAGGGACCAAGCGGTCCAGCAGGCGCTGATAGGTCATGGAGAAGGAGGCCCCAGAGGCGCCGGCGGGACTGCATTGTCCCGCCGGCGCCCGCTGGATGCAGGCGGAAGATTACTACTGCTGGGGGAAGTCGACGATGGTGCGCTGGACGTCGGAGAGCACGTCCGGCAGGCTGGCGCCCTTGAGCTCCAGGGCGAAGCCCTTCTCGGCCGCCGGAACCAATCCATGGCCGGTCACTTCATAGCGGCCTTCCGGAGAGACCACCAGATAGGAGCCGTCCTCGCGCGGGGTCAGCATCAGCAGGTAGCGGTGGCCGATCTTGTAGCTCGGGTCCTCGGAGAAGCGGTTTTCGTCGTTGCCGTTCTGGAAGAGAACGAAGGACTCGCCGGCGCCGAGAGAGCCTTTCTGGCCGCGCTTGACGGTGAAATGCACCCGCTGCGTGGGGATGCTGGGCTCGCCGGCGTTCGCGATGGCGTCGCCCGCGGTCACGTAGTCCGCCGTCGCGACGACGACCTCGCTCGCCAGGCGGGTGGCCTCACGGAGGCTGCGGGGGTTGTTGTACCAGGAAGCGTGAATGCGGGGCTCGCCCGCCTCGGGGCCAACCAGCGAGTGGCCGGCCGACTTGTTGGCGTAATACGAGCCGATGTCGCTGACGTTGTGAGAGACCGGCGTGTAGTGCGTGGCGATGTCGTACCAGTAGCCGCCGCCCATGCAGCCGCCGTCATTGGAGTGGTCGAGGCCGAAGGTGTGGCCGATCTCCTGGCAGTGGACGCCGCGGGCGGAAATCGAGCTCGCCGAGTAGTAGTAGGTGTTCACCTGCGCGGTCGCCCGGAAGATGGTGCAGCCACTGTAGCTGGTGATGCTGGCGAGACCGCCCCAACCGGTGGCGCCAGAGTTGGCGTTGAAGACATAGGTCTCCTCGCCCGAGCCGACATAGGAGATATTGAGGATGGTCATGTTGTTCCAGTCGGTGATCGCCGCGCCCGCCTGGGACCCGCCCGAGGCATTGCGGATTTTCACATTCCGGTCCGCCTGAGTGAAACAACTCCACTGGTGCGCCTGCGCGGCGTGGCCCGCAAGCCCGGCGATGAGCAAGCTCCCTGCAATGAAAATCGACTTCCTGTTCATGATCCTTGCCTCCAGCACTTCAAAAAAGGTTGACATTTGCGCCCTCACCCCGCGATGGGGGCACGCTTACGCTCAACAGTTCCACCATGCGGCGGAACCGCGGAACACCACAGGATGCTGTCTCAAACCGAACTTGCGACAACAAGCCCTAGACATCTTGGCTCTTATAATCCCTGGTGCGAGCTATCGTCAAAAGCGAGCCCGGGCCAAGAAGATTTGTTGAGGAAGTTATCTAACCCTACGTATGTAAACGTAGCCTCTCGGGATTTGGCAAGGGAGCGCAACGGCCGAGAGCCGCTGCGGCGGGGTTGCTCCCAGTGGCCTCCTGTCGACAGTTGGAAGAACGCCGCGGCGATGGGCCTGCGCCCGGCGCTCAGCCCGCGGGGAGGAGGGCTGCTCCTCGAGGCTGGTCTTCTCCAGGAAGAGAGCGGATGGTTGGATCGCAGCGACAAAAAGGGCGAGGCCCGTGCCTCGCCCTTTTTTCACCGCCCGTAGCGGATTTCCTGGGAGCCTGCCGGCTTACTGAACCTGCGGGCCGTGGCTTCCACGACCATCGAGCACGTCCGGGTTCGCCCAGATCACGAACGTGAAGATCTTGTTGCCGCCGCCGAAGTCGAGCTCATAGACCGAGGTCAGGCCCTTGTCGGTGAAGCCGACCAGCTTGCCCCACTGGCCCGGGCCGTCGAAGTCGATCTGGCTCATCGCGGGCGGGAGCGCCTTGACGGTGGTCGTGCTGTCGAGGTGCGTGTAGATCGTGACCAGCTCAGCATAGTCGTGCGAGTTGGGGTGCTGGTTGGTCGACGGATCGTTCGAGTAGTCCATGCAGGTACCGAGGTTGGCGTTGTTGAAGTCCGTGTCCTGGTGGTCGAGGCCGAACGTGTGGCCGACCTCCTGGCACGACACCAGGTTCCGCCACGCGGTCGTGTTGTACTGCGGGGTGTTGAAATACGAGTCGTTCAGCTTGACATAGGCCGCCGTGATGTGGCTGCCGCTCACGGAGACCCCCGCGATCCCGAGCCAGCCGTTGTTGCCGTAGGTATTGTTGCAGACCTCGACCTGGCCGAGGGTGGACCTGCACTGCCGCGCGGTGGTGCCGCCGGCCACGATGGTGGTGTTCAGCACGGTCGAGGAGGTCCAATCGGACGACGTGGTGGAGAGGATCGGCGACCAGGTGCTGTTCAGGTTGTTGCCGAGCTTCAAGGTGAACGGATTGCTCTGGCGCGCCCAATGATAGCCATTCCAGGAATGGCTGGCGGAAGCGGCAGAGGGGAACATCGCCAACGAGAGACAGAGCAGAGAAAGAGCAAGAATGGACCGGCGCAGCTTGTCAGTCATTAACCATCTCCTCAATAAATCCTGGCCCAGGGAGTCAGGACGGTGTGGCGGTTACAAGGCATATTGCTTATGACAACGTCGTAAATTTTTCTGTTTCAGGCATTCAGTGCGTAGCGTTCTTCCGGTTCTTTGCGGTGCGATCGTGGGCTTACTCTACTCATGGTGCTAGCTGATGGCAAATGCGAGACACGCCCGCGTCGATTCGGTTACGAGCTTTGTTTGAGCCACGGCCAATAGGAGCCCAAGCCAAGGGGACTGTGCCTCTTCGGGGACAGCACAGGTCACCTGGGGTGGTACTCGCGCAAATGCGCGTAGCGCGGGGTCAGCGTGTCGATCTCGCACGACCCGTCCGTGAACCGGTAGGTTGTATCGAAGTCCTCGTAGCTTCGGGCTCGCCAGAGCCCTCCCGCCGGGTCGACGACGAGCGAGTGGCCGACACCGCCGCGAAAGATCGTAGAGCCGTCCGTGCCCCTGAAGACCGCACAGGTCCAGGGACGCTCTTCGGGGTGTGCCGCCATGAACCGCACGATCTCGCCGACGAGTTGCGCGAAGAGACTTGCACGGTCGGCCGCCGGCGCCAGAAGAGTTTGCACGATCGCCTGACTGAGCATCGGCTCAGCGGCCGAGGATAGAACGCCGGACTGCAGTGTCTCATCAGGTTCAGTTGTGGTCATGGACGTTTGACGGCTTTGCTAAAAGAATCGCTGACGTGCGCCGAGGGACGATTCGGGTGAAACCTATTCGGGAAGCTCGTCCCCTCCCTTACCTTCGCTCTTCAAGCAAATAGGGTCAAGTGGCGTTCTTGACGTAGGGGAGGGGCTTGTCCCCTCCCTCGCCCTGAAAGGGCGAAATTTGAATAGCCTGGGGCGTCAGCCCCAGGACCGGCCGCCCATCGAATCCCAGAGCCCCGAAGGGGCGACACTCGACGACCGATGAGTGTCGCCCCCTTCGGGGCTCATGAATTCCTGGAATCCAGGCTACCTGGGGCTCACGCCCACCCTCTTACACACATCTCGTGCTGAAATTCGTGACGTCCGAGATCGGAGAGGATCTGGACGGTCTTGCCGCAGCGGAGACGCCCCGCCGTCCCCGTGGCCTTCGCAGGTTGTCGTGGACGGCTGTGGCGTCTCTACGGGTACGTTAGAGACTTGGCCCGAGGTGGGAGTTACGGCGGTGTTGAAGCTCGCTTCTGCGATATTTCCGCAACCTCCACACCCTACTGGTATCGCAACACCGTGTCCGTAGAGACGCCACAGCCCGTCCACGACAACCTGCGAAGGCCACGGGGACGGCGGGGCGTCTCCGCTGCGGCGATGCCGGCGCGATCTCACCAACCCTGGACGTCGAGAATCCCGACGAGATGTGTGTAAGAGCCTGGGGCTCACGCCCCAGGCTATTCAAATCTCGCCCTTTCAGGGCGAGGGAGGGGACAAGCCCCTCCCCTACACAGGACGCCTTAAATGAACCGTATTGGACCTAAAACCTGGCTTCTCATCCAAACACCCGGGCTTCCTCCAGCAGCCCCGGGTCGCCGGGCGCTCCGGTTTCCCAGAGCCGGCGGCCACGGTTGAAGGCTTCCTTCGCGCCGGGCTCGTCTCCGCGAGCTTGCCGGGCGTGGCCGATGTGGGCCCAGGCGTAGCCCTGGAGCCGTTGGCGCCAGCTCTCTTCGCCGGGAGCCCGCTCGGCGACCAAGAGGGCCAGCTCCGCCAGCTCGAGCCCATCGTCCGTGCTGCCGCCTGCCGTCCGCACGCTCTCGGCGCAGAGCAGCTCGCAGAGCGCCCATTTCTGGAATCTCTTGGATTCCTCCACCAGCATCCTCCGCACCGAGGGTTCCAAGAGCTGCAGGCTCTCCCACAGCTCCGGCGCCTCCTCGCGGTCGTCCGCGTGAGGAGGCGCGGCGGTCCTCCTCCAGGGGCCGGTGCCGAGGTCCGGAAGGCTGGCGAGCACCCCGGCCGTCACGGCGTCCAGGAGGTCCGAGAGCCCGGCGGCCAGCTCGCCGGCGACGGCGTCGGCCAGCCGGTCCAGATCGCCCGGATCGGTCGCGCTCGCCACGGCCGACCGCGCCGCGCCGACCCAGAGGAAGATCCGGTCCAGCATCCGCAGCGGCAGGCCCACCGCCATCGCGATCTCCTCCAGCGCTTCGCGGCCTGGGACGATGTCCCCGATCTCATAGCGGCTGATGGCGCTCGCGGAGAGCCCCGCGGCCTCGGCCAGCTCCGTCTGGGTCCAGCCCCGGAGCATGCGCAGGAAGACGACGACAAACTGCAAATCCTCGGGGTTGTCGCGGCGCGGCATCCTGATTTTCTCCTCGGGCTGCACAGCCCACGCATTCCTTGGGGTGATTTCCGGCACGTCTGGAGGCAACATACTCCCGGTGAGGCGCCGGCCCGGCCCTGAAGGCCGTGGCGGATGCCGCCTCCCCGAAAGGAGCCGCTCTCATGTCCAGTCTGTCGTTCCGCCGCGCCGCCGCCGCTCTCGTCCTGGGATGGACCCTCCTCACCCCGTGGGCCTCCGCCTCCGAGCTTCGGAGCCATCGCACCGGCCCAACCGTCACCCAGGAGGTGCGGGGAGTCTTGGGGCAGATTTGGGGAGTTTTCGCCAGCCTCTGGAGCAAGGCCGGGGGAAGCCTCGATCCGGATGGCCTGCTCAACAGCCCGCCGACCACCAGCTCCGTGGGGTTTTGCGACAATGGGATGTCAATCGATCCTAATGGCCGCTGCACGAGCGGCCACTGAACAGAGCGTGTCCGGGCAGTTCCACCGGGCCGGCGTACTTTCACGCCGGTCCGGCTCTTCATCGCAACTCCTCGAATCGGAGTGAGGGATTGTGCTGAGCCCGATATAGGTATTCCGTCACTCGACGGGCCAGCTCTATGGTGGCCGCTTCCTTCTCGGCCGCTTCACAGAACAGCTTCAGTGCCGCGAGAGCTTCGCGGTGAACTCCCTGCGCATGGAAGATCGGAGCCATCTGGCGTGCGAGCGTCTTGACCTCCCAGGTACGCCCCCGCTCCAGGTAAAGCACGGCCAGCTCCAGGGTCGCCAGGGCGGAGTCATAGCTGGTGCCCCGGGCCGCAAACTCTGCCCGTACCTGAGACAAGGCCACTAAAGCCTCTTCCAACTTCCCCAGGCCGGCTGCGATCCGCCCCTTCAGCCAATGCAATCGCACTCCGTCAAGCTCGTTGTTAAACTGCACTGCGAGTGACTGGATTTCGGGCAGCAGCGCCTCGGCTTCCGCATACCGCCCCAGATGCATCAGATTCGAGGCACAGTTGTGCCGTAGCATGAAGAGCAGCCGAGGATCCCCTTGCTGTAAAACCTGTGGAGCTGCACCTTCGAGCGTCTCTAAAGCACTCTCGTAATCCCCAGCCCACTCCAGCAGCCTTGCCTTGTTGATGAGCAAATTCGGTCTGAGGGGATTGGGAGTAGCCGCAAGAGCAAGATCGAGGAGGGTAGCCGCTTCTGGCAAGCGACCCTGAATCGTGCGCAATGAGGCTTCCAGACTGAGCACCTGGGCCTCGTCGAGGAGCCCCGGGTCGCCCGGTGCACCGGCTTTCCAGATCTCGCCGGCACGGGAAAACGCCTCCTCCGCGCCCGGCAGGTCGCCCCCGACCCGCCGGGCATTGCCGACGTGGGCCCAGGCGTAGCCCTGGAGGCGCCAGCGCCAGCTCGCTTCGCCGGGCGTCAGGTCCGCGATGAGCAGGGCCAGATCCGCCAGCTCGCGGGCCCGGTCGGCGTTGTCGGCTGCCGCCTTGATGCTCTCCTTGCAGATCAGCTCGCAGAGAGCCCAGCTTCGGAATTCCGGAGCCCTCTCCACCAGAGTCCGCCGCTCCGAGGTCGGGTGCCTCTGGAGCCTCCGCCAGAGCACCCGGGCCTGCTGGCGGAACACCAGGGCCCGGCCCTCCTCGCTGATGCCGTTCAGCAGCGTGCGGGCGAATTCCGTCGTGACGTTCCCGGCCTGGACGGCGACCTTCTCCACGTGCCGGCGGTCCGCATGGGCGTCCTCGTCCGGATCGCCGGGAGACCGGGCGTGCTGGCGCATGGAACGGACGAAGGCGCGGGCCTGGGTGACCGCCTCCACCGGCAGCCC
>JBDSHF010000160.1:0-4761 GCA_039918595.1 Thermoanaerobaculia bacterium | reverse complement strand
CCCCCTCCGCCACTGCCAGACGCTTGCCCTTCCGGAGAAGACGTCCTTTCCCCACCAGGGGTGCGAGGCGGGCGCGGGAGAGGAGATGGACGGTCACCGTCGCAGGCACCACCGATGCGCCCACGGCACTCGCGGCGGAGATCTCCGCCAGGGTGGTCAGGATGGCGAAATGGACAACGTCCGGCGCGACCTGATGCTCGGGCCGGGGATCTAGAAGCAACGTGCCGGGCTCGTCGCCGGGGCGCAGCCCGAGGGCGCTGTTGAAGTCTGTCAAGAATACCTCCTTGGTTCTGGGGCAGACGGCTGGCGTCTCACCCGCCCCGCGTGGAATCATGGCCGTCAGTGACCGAAACGAATCGACCGAACCTCTATATCGTCGCGGGTCCGAATGGCGCCGGCAAGAGCACGTTCGCACGACTCTTTCTGCCGGATTATGCGGACTGCCGGGAGTTCGTCAATGCGGACTTGATTGCGGCGGGCCTTTCGCCGTTCAACCCGGAGAGCCTGGCCATCGAGGCGGGACGGCTCATGCTGGGACGGATTGAAACGCTGGCTCGATCGAGGGTGAACTTCGGGTTCGAGACGACTTTGGCAGGTCGCGGTTATGTGCCTTTGCTGCGAAGGTTGAGGAGCGAGGGCTATCGGATTCATCTGTTCTTCCTCTGGCTTCCTGATCCGCAACTTGCGTTGGCGAGAGTGTATGAGCGTGTCCTTTCGGGAGGTCACTTTGTGCCTGAAGAGGTCGTCCGCCGACGGTTCTCGAGGGGATTGGCAAACTTCTTTCATCGGTACGAATCGCTCCTGGATACGTACTTGGTCTTCGACAGCTCAGGAGATGCTCCGCGGCTGGTCGCCGTCCGTCTTTATGGAAACCACGTTATCTTTGACGAGACGACCTTCGGTAGAATTCAGACAGAGGCCAGCAAGCGATGAAAGACCCCAATCAAGAACTGACGTTACATCCTTTGGTCGTCAATGCCGAGCGTGCGATGAAGGAGGCCGTAGCCGCGGCCATCGCCGAGCACTGGCGCGCCGGCCGGCCGGTCTACGTCTGGCGAGACGAGCAAGTCGTTGCCCTGTACGAGGACGGCACCACCGTTCCTTGGACCGGGAACCGCTGATCTCAATCCCGGATCTACCCGATCCGGTGCTCCGTCACCACCCCCGACAGGCTTTTCCCATCCACATCCACGTACAGCGATCCCCCGGTTACCGACAGGTGGAGCTTCATCCTCCGGTCGAGCAGGTCTACCAGATCCTGGAGGAGCTGCCGGTCCACGGCGTAGATGGGGATCTCCTCGCCGCGGTGGATGCGCTCGCCTTCGAGGCGGCGGAGGAGGGAGTGCGGGTCTTTATGGGTGTAGACGGCGACCCGGTCCGCGGCTTTGGCGGCCTTGTGGAGGCGCGCGGCGTCCGGAGTGCCGACCTCGATCCAGGCCTTGACGCGGCCGGCGGGGTCGCGCACCCAGAGGGCGGGCTCGTCGCCGTCCGAGAGGCCCTTGGAGAAGGCGATGTCCTCCTCGTACTGGAGGCAGTAGGCGAGCACGCGAGTCCAGAGATACTCCTCGGTCTCCGAGGGGTGCAGGGCGGCGCGGATCGGTAGGGTCTCGTAGACGCCGCGGTCGGAGTCGGCGAGCTCGATGTCGAAATTATAGATCGTTGAGGTCAGGGCCATGGCGGATCGGATGATCTCACGCCATGGCCCTCTCCTGAACCTCCTACTTCAGCGCGTCGAGCGCGGCGCGGATCTCCGCGTTGCTCGGCCGCTGCTTGTAGTCCTCCTCGACCTTCGCCCAGGCGACCTTCCCCGACTTGTCGATCACGTAGACGGCCGGGTGCGGGATGCCTTCCACCTTCGTCCCCTTGTAGGCGGGGTCGCGCAGGCCGTAGGCATCGATGGTCTTGCTGCCTGGATCGGACAGGATCCGGTAGTCGAGCTTGGCTTTGCCGTCGGCGGCGATCTTCTCCGCGAGCTTGCGGCTGTCGTCAGGTTTGTCGACGCTGAGGGCGTAGATGTCGAGGGGCTCGCCTTCCTTGCGGAGGGAGCGGAGCTCGGCCAACTGCCGAGCGCAGAACGGTCACCAGTAGCCGCGATAGAAGACGAGGACCACGGGACGCTGCCCGCGGGAGGCCGCGAGCCCGGCCTTCTGGCCGTTCTGATCCTGGAGGGTGAAATCGGGGGCCGTCTCGCCCACCGCGACCGGCTTGGCGCGGGGAGTCTCGGCGGCGGACGCGAGGCCCGCCGTCGAGAGGGCGAGCGCGGCGAGCAGAACGATTCGTCGCATGCGCTCTCCTTTCTCGTTGTTGTTCTCGTTGTTGCCATTCACTTGAACGTCCGGAAGAACCAGTCGAAAATCTTCTTCACCGTCGGCGTCAGCTTCCCCCGCCGCCAGGTGTCCGCCGCTTTCTTCACCACCTCGCCCTGGGTGGGGTAGGGGTGGATGACGCCGGCGATCTTGCCGAGGCCGATGCCCTGGGTCACCGCCAGGCAGAGCTCGCCGATCATGTCCCCGGCGTGCTCGGCGACCAGGGTAGCGCCGAGGATCTTCCCCTCCTTCGATCCCTTCTCGACGTGAACGCGCAGGAACCCCTCGTCGGCACCGTCGAGGATGGCGCGGTCGACGTCCGCCATGTGGATGGTCAGGGTTTCGACCTCGAGCCCCTTGGCGTGGGCATCCTTCGCGTACATCCCGACGTGGGCGATCTCGGGGGTGGTGTAGGTGCACCAGGGGATGGTAAGCGCCGAGGCCTTGGCGCGGCCGAAGAAGAGGGCGTTCTGGATGACGATGCGCGCCTGGGCGTCGGCGATGTGGGTGAACTGGAAACGGGAGGCGACGTCGCCGCAGGCGAAGACGTTCTTGCTGCTGGTGCGCAGGTTGTCGTCCACCTCGACGCCGCGCTTGCCGTAGCGCACTCCGGCAGCCTCCAGCCCCAGCCCCTCGACGTTGGGGGCCCGGCCGGCGGCGATCAGGATCTCGTCCGCCACCACCTCGTGGCGCTGGCCCTCCCGCTCGAAGGCGACCACCCGCTCGGCGCCGTTGCGCCTGGCCTCGACGACTTTCATACCGAATTCGAAGTGGACGCCATCGGCGATCATCGCCAGTTGGACGATCCCGGCGGCGTCGGCGTCCTCGCGCGCCAGCACGTGCCCCTCCTGGACGAGATGGGTGACGTGGCTGCCGAAGCGCGCGAAAGATTGCGCCATCTCGCAGCCGATCGGGCCGCCGCCGATCACCACCAGCCGCTTCGGCAGCTCGGTGAGGTTGAAGATCGTCTCGTTGGTGCGGAAGCCGGTCTCGGCGAGGCCGGGGATCGGCGGCTCGGCGGCGCGGGCGCCGGTGGCGATGACGGCGCGGCGGAAGCGGAGCCGCTTGCCGTCCACCTCGATCGTATCCGGGGAGATGAAGCGGCCGTCGCCGAGGAAGACGTCGACGCCGGCCTTGCGGGCCCCCTCCGCGCTGTCGACGGCGCTGATCCCCGCGCGCAGGCGGCGCATGCGCGCCATGGCGAAGCCGAAGTCGGCGGCCGCGTTCTGGGGGACGGCCGGTCCGCCGAAGCGCTCGGCGGCCTCGCGGGCGTCGGCCCAGGCGCGGGAGGCGCGGATGATCCCTTTCGAGGGGACGCAGCCGACGTTGAGGCAGTCGCCGCCCATCAGATGGCGCTCGATCAGGGCCACCCGGGCGCCAAGCCCGGCCGCCCCCTTGGCCGACACCAGGCCGGCGGTGCCGGCGCCGATCACCACCATGTGATAGCGCGGGGCCGGCTCGGGGTTCACCCAGGAGGGAGGGTGGACGTTCTCGATGAGCTGGCGGTTGAACTCGTCCAGCGGCTCGACGGGGAACGGTGGATGGGCGACCACGGGCTCACTCATGGCGATCCTTCTCGTTATCCTTCCCTACAAGCGCCGCGGTCGCCGCCGGCGCCTTCGGATCATCGATCTCCTGGCGCAGCGCCTTGCCGGCCAGGCGGGTGACGAAGGTGGTGACGACCACCGTGGCGAGCAGGCCGAGGCCGAGCACCACCCAGTAGCTCGTCCCCTTCTCGCTCTTGGCGCCGCCGGCGACCGCCGCCAGGCTCCCCGCCGCCTTGCCGTAGTAGACGTAGAGCAGCGTGCCCGGCAGCATGCAGATCGAGGCGGCGAGGTACTGCAGGAAGCTGACCTTGGTCAGCCCCAGCGAGTAGTTGAGCAGGTTGAACGGGAAGATGGGGGAGAGGCGCAGCAGCGCCACGATCTTGAACCCTTCGCGCCCCACCGCCTTGTCGATGGCGGCGAACTTCGGGTTGCCGGCGATCCGGCGCTCGATCGCGCCGCGGGCGAGATAGCGCGCCACCAGGAACGCCGCTCCGGCACCAAGAGTGGCGCCGATCAGGGTGTAGATCGTCCCCTTGACGAGGCCGAAGATGGCGCCGGCGGCCAGCGTCAGCAGCGATCCGGGGATGAACGCGACGGCCGCCACGGCGTAGCCGAGGATAAAGACGACCGGTCCCCATACTCCCAGGCCCTCCACCCACTGCGCGAAGCGCGGCACATAGGCCCCGGCCTGCCTGCCGGCCAGGAACAGGCCGGCGAGGACGGCCAGGCCGACGACGATATAGAGGACGAGCTTGCCGCGGGACCTTTTAGCGGGGGGGGCGGTGACGGCATCGCTGGCTGCATTCACGAAGGGCTCCTCTCTCTGCTCCGAGAACTCTACGTCGGGAACGGTGGCTCTGGATGGCCACTTGCTTCCTTCGATGCCGGGACCAGGAGCAGGATAGCAC
>JBDSHF010000159.1:0-28650 GCA_039918595.1 Thermoanaerobaculia bacterium | reverse complement strand
CGCCTAGAATTCCGCTCCCCGGGTCCAGCCCGTGGATGATTCTTTTCACGATCCTCGGTAGCTCAATGGTAGAGCGTTCGGCTGTTAACCGAAATGTTGGGGGTTCGAGTCCCTCCCGAGGAGCCATCCTTCATCTGCTCTCTCCCTATCTCGTCAGCTCCTGATACCGCGCCATGAAGCGGCGGTCGACCCGGTCCTTGAGCCGCCAAGCCCAGCGGCTGTGGGCGACGACCCCCTTGTAGTCGAGCAGGGCGCGGCCGTCGCCGGTGTTCAGGATCGAGAGAAACCCCTGTTGCGGCCGGTAGCGCGGCGGCTCTCCCCCCCGCACCCCCGCCTTCAGGCTCTCCCAGAGGACCGGCGCCTCGCGCACGGCGTAGACCCCGGCCTTGGGGGTCTCCGGGTGGCTCGCCAGGGTGCCGCAGTCGCCGGCTGCGAAGATCCGCGGATCGGCCACCGAGCGCAGGGCGTCGTCGATCAGCAGGAATCCCCGGCCGTCGAGCGGCAGCCCGGAATCCTGGAACAGCGGCCAGGCCACGGCGCCGGTCAGCCAAATCGTCAGGCGCGAGGGCACCCGGACGCCGTCCTCGGTCTCGATCTCCCCGGCGTGGACGGCGGCGATCCGCTGGCCGGTCCGGACGGTGATCCCGCGCCTCGCCAGGATCTCCCGGGCTCGCTCGCGGAAGCGGCCGCGGTAGCCGGCCAGGATCTCCTCGCCGGCGTCGAGGATCATGATCCGGTGTGCTCCTCGCTTTGTTTCGCACACCGCGGCGATGGCGAAGGCGATCTCGACGCCCGCCGCCCCGCCGCCGACGATGGTGACGGCCGCATCCCCATCCGCGAGATCGAGCAGGCGCTGGCGGAGGGCGTGAACGCGCTCCAGCGGCTTGATCCGCTGCGCCTGCCCGGCCACTTCCGGCGCGTCGATGCCGGCGGTGTTGGAGCCCACCGCGAAGGAGGCGAAGTCATAGGGGATCTCCCGGCTCCCCTCCTCCCGGGTCTCCACCCGCACCCGCCGCTCCCCGGGGTCCACCCCCACCGCCCGCCCGGCGACGAAACGCCCCCCCGCCCGCTCCACCAGCTCCGGCACCCGCACCGCGATCTCCTCCTCCCGGTAGGTCCCCTGGAGGTAGCCCGGCACCATTCCCGAGTAGTGATGGAGAGCGCCGAGGGAGACCACCGTCAGCTCCACCTCCGGCAGGGGCTCCAGAATCAGCCGGCGCAGGATCTCCAGATGAGCGTGCCCGGCTCCGACCAGCAGCAGCCGCGCCGCTTTCATGTCTCGGAAAGGATGCGCCGTAGCAGGAACCCCAGGGCAATGGTGGCGACGAGGAGGATGATCTGCCGCATCCAGCGGCTCCACCACGGGTGGCTCCGCGCCGGAGCGCGCCCCTGGCCCAGCTCGGCGGTGTGCCAGGGGTAGCTCAGCAGGACGTCGCCCAGGGCCTGGAGGTCGTAGGAGGGGGTGGTCAGGGTATTGGGCCCGGCCACCAGGCGGACCGGCTCCTCGCCTTCCGGCCAGGCGAACAGGAAGACGTCGCGGCGGCGCCAGAGGTCCGCGCTGAGCCCGGAGATCGGCGGGTTGTCGCCGTCGTGGAAGCTCACCTCGACGACCGAGGGGGCATGGCCCGGGAGCGGCAGCAGGGCGCGGCAGGGGAGGGGTAGCTGGGGATTGCAGACCCAGGTGTCGTGGATGATGAAGGGGCGCTCCCGCCGCCGCACCTCGCGGGCGGGCGTGGTGGCGGGCTCCAGATAGCGTAGCGCCGTGGGGCGCCGCAGCGGCGCGGCCGGCGCGGTGAGCCCGATCTGTGACAGCGGCAGGCCCGGCTCGAGGAGGTGGATCTCCCCCGCGCTCTCTCCCGACCGCCGGCCGCCGCTCCCCTGGAGACGAAGGTCGGGGTCCGCGAGCGCCAGCGCCGGCTCCTCCGGCGACCAGCGCCGGAAGGGGATCTGGCGGTCTCCGGAGAGCAGCCGGAGGTTGCCGAGGTCGGCCCGCGCCGCGCCGTAGACGAGGGGGGGCAGCTCCAGGCGGACCAGCGATCCGGGCTTCGCCCCGGGCGCGGTGACCCGCCAGGAGCCGGCGAGCCGGCGCTCCGGCAGCCGGACGGACGGAGCGGTCGCGGCGAGCGGCAGGAAAGGGAGCTCGTGCGCGCTCTCGGGCCCCGGCTCCACCCAGAGGGTCCGCCCCGTGAAGGGAGATTCGGCGCGTTGCGAGGCCCGCCGCCGGGCGCCGCCATAGGCGAGGACGTACCGCCCCGCCGCGTCGGCGCGGAAGAGGACCGTCTGCACCGTCAGCTCGGCGCCCCAGCCCGCGAGCCGCGGCCGCGCCCCCGAGCCGTAGAGCTCGAGCCGGAGGAGAGAGCCCGCCAGCGGCTCCGCGCCGGGGTTGAGGAGGTGGCGCGTCCGCCCGCGGCCCGGCTGCCAGACCTCCTCGGCCCGTGGCAGCCAGAGCGCCTCGCGGGGCGCGTAGAGGCGATAGCCGATGACCCCCTTCCCCTCGACCTCGAGCGCGAGCCGCCGCGCGGTCTGGCCGGGGGCCGGGAGGGGCAGGGTGCAGAAGAGAGCGCCCGGAGGACCCTGCTCGCAACTGGCCCTGGTGGTCACGATCGACAGCACCGGCACGGTCACGCCCTCCACCGCCACCGCCGAGGGCGTTTCCGGCCGGCGCCGCCAGTGCAGCCGGAGGAAGCGGTCCGTGGTCACCGGATAGGAGAGCACGGTCTGCCCCGCCTCCTGCCCTGGCCTGCCGGCGAGCGGACGCCACGCCGAGCCGTCCGGGCTGCTCTCGACGCGGTCGGGAGGCGAGCGCACCGCCGTCAGGAAGAGCCGCTCGTGGGGGAGCGGATCGGCGCCGACGTCCACGGACAGCCACTCGCCATCCGCCCGGACCGCGGCGGCCGGCCGGCGCGAGGTCCGGGCAGGGGCGGCCTCGATCCGGACCGGCAGCTCTTCCCCGGCGGGGGAGAACACGTGGAGGTCGGCCGCTCCGGACGCCAAGTGCTGGACCGCGGCGATGTCGAGCGGCACCCGCACCCAGCCGGGAGCCGGCACCGCGGCCTCGCGGGTGTAGTGGAAGCCCTGGACCTCGGCGCGGGCCGGCCCGGCGGCGAGGCCGAGCAGCGCCAGGGCGAGAGCGCGCCGCGAGCCGCGCGAGCTCCGGAGCGCTCGCCATCGGGAGCGGACCCGCCGGAGAATGAACCCGGGGAAAAGAAGACAGACGAGGAGGATCAGGGCTCCGATCTCCAGAAAGCCCATGGCTCGATATTTGCTACGCTGATAGGGTGGAATACGTGGGGTAGACGGTTCATCCGCCGGGGCCGCGCCAGACCGGAGAGATGGGCCCTCGAAAGAAGTAACTGAAGGCAGTCTAGCACGCATTATGGCGTGAGGGAATACAAGCAAGGGGGTATCTCCCCTTGTTCATACGTGTTGGCGGCGATGATCGTCTACCAGCTTCTCCACCACGGACGGGTCGGCCAGGGTGGTGATGTCGCCCAACTCGTCGTACTCACCGGCCGCGATCTTCCTCAGGATGCGGCGCATGATCTTGCCCGAGCGGGTCTTCGGGAGCCCGGTGACGATCTGGATGCGGTCCGGCGTGGCGATGGCACCGATCGCGTGGCGCACCTGCTCCTTGAGGGTGCCGACGAGCTGCTCCGGGTCCCAGCTCTCGTACTCCGGCGTCGGGTGCACGTAGGCGAAGATGCCCGTCCCCTTGATGTCGTGCGGGAAGCCCACCACCGCCGCCTCCCCTACCGCCTCGTGGGCCACCAGGGCGCTCTCGATCTCCGCCGTCCCCAGCCGGTGCCCGGAGACGTTCAGCACGTCGTCGACGCGGCCGGTGATCCAGTAATAGCCGTCCTGATCGCGCCGGCAGCCGTCGCCGGTGAAGTAGAGGCCTGGGAACTGCGAGAAGTAGGTCTCGCGGAACCGCCGGTGGTCGCCGTAGATCGTCCGCGCCTGCCCCGGCCAGGTGCCGCGCAGGCAGAGGTTGCCCGAGACGTCGTTGCCCGGTAGCTCGTTGCCCTGCTGGTCCACCAGCACCGGCCGGACGCCGAAGAACGGCAGCGTCGCCGAGCCCGGCTTGCAGGGGGTGGCGCCCGGCAGCGGGGTGATCATGATGCCGCCGGTCTCGGTCTGCCACCAGGTGTCCACCACCGCGCAGCGCCCATCGCCCACCACGTCGTGGTACCACATCCAGACCTCGGGGTTGATCGGCTCGCCGACCGAGCCGAGGATGCGCAGCGAGGTCCGCTTGTACTTTTTTACCCACTCGTCGCCGGAGCGGGCGATCGCCCGGATCGCCGTCGGCGCCGTATAGAAGATGTTGATCCCGAGATCGTCCACCATCCGCCAGTAGCGCCCCGGGTCCGGGTAGGTGGGGATCGACTCGAACATCACCGTCGTCGCGCCGTTGGCCAGCGGCCCGTAGAGGATGTAGCTGTGGCCGGTGACCCAGCCGATGTCGGCGGCGCAGCAGTAGATGTCCCCGGGGTGATAGTCGAAGACGTACTTGTGGGTCATCGCGGCGTAGACGAGATAGCCGGCGGTGGTGTGGAGCACCCCCTTGGGCTTCCCCGTCGAGCCGGAGGTATAGAGGATGAAGAGCGGGTCCTCGGCGGCCATCCATTCGATCGGGCAGGTCGAGCGCTGCTTGATCGTCTCCTCCTCCAGCCAGAGGTCGCGGCCGGTCCGCATCGGCACCTCCTTGTCGGTGCGGCGGACGACGAAGACCTTCTCGACCAGCGACAGCCCCTCGACCGCCTGGTCCACGGTCGCCTTGAGCGGAATGCGCCGGCCGCCGCGCATCCCCTCGTTAGCGGTGAACACCACCTTGCAGCCGGCGTCCAGGATGCGGTCGCGCAGCGACTCGGCGGAGAAGCCGGCGAAGACAACCGAGTGGACGGCGCCGATGCGGGCGCAGGCGAGCATGGTGTAGGCGAGCTCGGGGGTCATCGGCAGATAGACGCAGACCCGGTCCCCCCGCTTCACTCCATGGGCGAGCATCACGTTGGCGATGCGGGCGACGTTGTGCTTGATCTCGCGGTAGGAGATGTGGCGGTAGTCGCCGGGCTCGTCGCCGGCCCAGATGATGGCGGTCTGCTCGCCGCGCTCCGGCAGGTGGCGGTCGACGCAGTTGTAGCAGGCGTTGAGCCGGCCGCCGGAGTACCAGGAGAAGTCGACCTCCAGCGGGTCGGTGTCCATGATGTCGCGGGGCGGGTGATACCAGTCGAGGATCCCGGCCGCCTGGCGCCAGAACTCCTCCGGCTCCTCGATCGAGCGCCGGTACATCTCCTGATACTGCGCGAGGCTCTTGACGTGGGCACGCTCGGCGATCTGGGGTTTGACGGGGATCATGGGCGGCTTCCTCCGGATTCTGGACGACGGTGCGGCTTCTGGCGAACGGAATTCTATACCCGGGTCCCTGATCTCACCCCTGACGGTCTTTCCCATCAAAAAACGCCTCCTCTAATTGGGATGCAGTACCAACGTGAGGCTCCCGTTTCCGGGAGCCGCGCCAAAGGAGGCATTATGAAAACTTTTCGTGTCCTGAGCCTGATGTTGCTGTTTCTCGTCGTTCCCTCTCTGCTGTTCGCTCAACGGCCTTTGAGCGGCGAGGTGCGGGTGAGCACCGACTCCCGCGAGCTTCAGCGGTTCCCCCATGTGGCGACGAACCAGACGGGCGAGTTCGTGGTCACCTGGGTGGTCACCCATTCGAACAATGACGAGACCTCCCTCCGTGCGGTGAGATTCAAGGCCAACGGCACGCCCGCGACCGGCGAGCTCCTGATCGCCGATCAGGCCCTCGACCTGGCCGCGAACTCGGCGGTCGCGATGATGGACGACGGCTCGTTCGTGGTGGTCTTTCCGGATCTGGACCTCGCCACTCCGGCCCTGGTGGCCCGCTGGTACGGCCCCGATGGCCATCCGGATGGCGAGGACGCCCTGGTGACGCGCAACTGGTCCCCGGACTTCTCGATCTCCACGCAGGGGGACGGCGGGTTCGTGGTGGCCTGGGAAGGGAGCACGCCGTCGGTCCGCGCCCGCGTCTTCGCGCCGAGCCACGCGGGGGGCTCTGAGCTCGTGATCGATCCGGCGGGCACCGATCCGGTCGTCGCCGTGGGTCCGCAGGGCGCCTTCGTGGTGGCCTGGCGGAACGGCAACATCGTGGCCCGGCGGTTCACGCCGCAGGGTGGCGCCGCCACCGACCGCATCGTGGTGGCCAGCGTGACGACGCCTCAGCCCCTGCACATCGCCAAGGACGAGAGCGGCAACTTCCTGATCGTCTGGGGCACCGGCCCGACCGTCTTCGGCCAGCGGTACGAGGCGGACACCACCAAGATCGGGGGCGTCCTGCGGCTGCAGGCCGGGGGCGACTACGATATGGCGATGGGCGGGCAGGGCAACTTCGTGCTGGTCTGGGAGGCTCCGGGCACCGGCGCCCAGGACGGCACCAACGTCTTCGCGCGCCGCTTCAAGTCGAACGGCCTCCCTCTCGGCCCCCAACTGCGGGTCAACGTGCGCAAGCTGGGCTCCCAGGAGCATCCGCAGGTCGGGATCGGTGCCGACGGCGGCTTTATCGTGGTCTGGGACAGCTCGGCGCCGAACCGCAGCTTCAGCAACGTTTTCGACCGCCGCTATCTTCGGAAGTAAACCTGAGGAAGTAAACGCGGAAGTGGGATAGCCGCTCTACAACAGATCCTCCACCGACTCCCCCGCCCCCCGCTCCTCCGGCGCCTCGCCGCGGCGGAAGATCCGCGCCCCCCGGGCCCCGCCCAGGGTGGCGCGGTCCCCCTCGATCCGTAGCCAGGCCCCCTCGCGCAGGCCGACGACGGGGGTCTCGTTCTCCTCGTGGAACTCCTTGAGGCGTTGCTCGCGGGTCTCCCCCATGTGGGTCGAGCCGGGGTCGGGATCCAGGTAGTGAGGGTTGATCTGGAAGGGGACCAGCCCCAGGGCCGCGAAGGAGGCGGGCTCGACGATCGGCATGTCGTTGGTCGTCCGGATCGTCGGCGCCGCGATGTTGGTGCCGGCGCTGCTCCCCATGTAGGGCATGCCGGCGAGCGCCCGTTCGCGCAGGATGGCGAGGAGGCCGGCATCCTGGAGCGTCTTCAGCAGCCGGAAGGTGTTGCCGCCGCCGGTGAACACCGCCTCCGCCCCGGCGGCCGCCCGGCGCCCCGCCTCGTCGGCGGTCAGGGTCGCCACCTCGACGCCGATCGCCGCCAGCCGCTCCCGCACCTTGGCGCCGTACCCCTGCCGGTCTTGCAGGGCGAAGGGGACGAAGACGAGCCGGCGGACCGGTCCCAGAAAGCCGTCGATCTCCTGGAGGACGTGATCCAGGTATCCCTGGCCGTGATTTGTCGAGTTGCTGATCAGCAGAAGCCGTCTCGCCATCGGTTTTCCCCTCCGGACGCGAATCGTACGCCAGCCGCCGCGAAAAAGGCTTGGCCGCCGGCCGTTTTTGCCGGGGGAGCGCCGCCCCGGCAAAAAGGCCGGGTGTCTTCGTGATCGGCGCGTCCGTCTTGCGAAAAAATCCGTGTGGGAAGCCTGAACCGGCGTCGTCCAGCGGAAAATCTCGATGTCCAAGGCAAAATGATCGCCGGCCAAGCGAAAACGGTCGACGTCCAGGCAAAATGATCGACGTCCAGGCTAAAACGGCGGCGTCCTGGGTAGAATCCCGGCATGCTCCTCTATCGCATCGCTCCCGAAGGCTTCTGGGCCGCCGCCGATCCGGAATCTCCGGACCGGCTCCGCATCCTCTACTCCGACCCGTTCGAAACCCTCCCCGGCGGCTGGGAATTCGGCCGTGACGTCGACCGCGCGACCGCGGCGTTCCTGAACCCCGTGCGTCCGAGCAAGATCGTGGCGATCGGCCGCAACTACGCCGAGCACGCCAAAGAGCTCGGCAACGCCGTGCCGGAGGAGCCGCTGTTCTTCCTCAAGGCCCCCTCGGCGATGATCGGCCCCGGCGCGCCGATCGTGCTGCCGCCGGAGAGCCAGCGGGTGGAGCACGAGGGGGAGATCGCGGTGGTGCTGCGCCACCGGCTGACCCGGGCCTCGGCGGCGGAGGCGCGCGACGCTGTCCTCGGCGTCACCTGCGCCAACGACGTCACCGCCCGCGACCTGCAGAAGAAGGACGGCCGCTTCGCCCGCGCCAAGGGGTTCGACACCTTCTGCCCCATCGGGCCGGCGATCCGGGTCGGCGCGGACCTGGAGGATCTGGAGGTCGTCCTCCGCGTCAACGGCGCCGAGCGCCAGCGCGGCCACACGCGGATGATGACCTTCCCGATCGCGGACCTGCTGGCCTATGTCTCGCGGATGATGACCCTGGAGCCGGGGGACGTCCTGCTCACCGGCACCCCGGCGGGCGTCGGGCCGCTGGCGGACGGCGACCGGGTGGAGGTGGAGGTCTCGGGGGTGGGGGTGCTGGCGAATCCGGTGGAGGCCTGGCGGGGGTGAGGGTTCAGGCCCTCGCCGCCCGCCACGGGAACAGCGCCAGCGCCGCCGCCAGCAGCAGGTGCACCCCGCCGCCGAAGGCGAAGCCCCAGAACAGCAGCGCCAGCCATCCCGAGAAGAGGGTCAGGGAGATAGCGGCGCGAAGGGTGGGGGTTCGCATCGGAAATCACGCTATCACCCCCCTCGCCCGGGCATCAATGCCCGGGCCGGCCGGGCGGGCCGGCGGTGGGCCGGGGGTGTGGTAGAATTTTGACGCTTCTTGCAGGAACAATTCGGGAACCAGCATCATGAAAATCTCCACCAAGGGCGAGTACGGCATCCGGGCGATGCTCTATATCGCGATGAAAGTCGAGCAGGGTCCGGTCACCAGCCACCAGATCGCCCGGCATCAGGGGATTCCCGAGCCCTACCTGCGCCAGATCCTGGCCCAGCTCTCCAAAGACCGGTTGATTCAGTCCAACCGCGGCCCGCAGGGCGGACACGTCCTCGCCCGGCCGGCGGCCGAGATCAGCCTGCGCGACATCATGGTGACGCTCGAAGGGCAGACCACCGCGATCGACCAGATCCTCGCCCTCCCCTGCACGATCGACGTGGGGTCCGAGTTCTGCGCCATCCGCGAGGTCTTCCTGGAGGTCAAGACGGCGGTCGAGCGCATCCTCGACAAGACCACGCTCGAGGAGCTGGTCAACCGCCAGCGCGAGATCCTGACCCACCGGATCTCCATCCCGCTCGACCTCGCGCCCCGGATCGCTCCCCTGCTGCCCGTGATCCGGGGCTGATTTCCACTCTTTTCGATCCGACCTGAGGTGAGGGCGTCATGAAGCTCCAGGGAGAAGGACTGCTGGTGCGCATCTTCGTCGGCGAGTCGGACCGCTGGGAGGGGGCGCCGCTCTATGAGGCGATCGTGCAGCGGGCGCGCGAGAAGGGGCTCGCCGGGGCGACGGTGATCCGCGGCATCGAAGGGTTCGGGGCCCACAACTTCATCCATACCGCGCGCATCCAGCGCCTCGCCGAGGACCTGCCGATCGTCATCGAGATCGTCGATCAGCGGGAGCGGGTCGAGGCCTTCCTGCCGGACCTCGACGAGATGGTCGCCGAGGGGCTGGTGACGCTGGAGCCGGTGCAGGTGATCCTCTACCGGGTGCGCGACGGGGCCGGCGGCCAGACCCATTGAGCCGATCCTGGCCGCCGCTTGTGAAGGTCTTCACAAGCTCGATCGAACCTGTTATGCTGCGCCTGCGCTTGGTTCCTGCGGACTCTCGCGATGCCTGAAGATCCTAGATTGAAAGCCAGCCCGAGAGGGTTGTCTGGCATCGGCTTCGAGCTCGTCGCGGCGGTGGCGGGATTCACGCTGATCGGCTATGGGTGGGACCGGTACTACGGCACCGCTCATTGGGGGGTCTTGATCGGCGCCCTGCTCGGGCTGATCGGCGGGATGTATAACCTGATTCGCCAGTCGCTGAGCGCCTTCGGGGGAACGAAGCGCGGGTCCAAGACAACGAACGGCGACAGCGAGCGATGACAGCCTCCGGATCGCCGGCCGTGGAGTACCGCCGGTTTCTGGCCTGGTCGGTGGCGGCGGCGGCGGGGGTGGCTCTGCTGGGGTTCGTGCCCACCCAGCGGCTGGGCGGAGCGGGGGCGCTCCGCGCGATGGCTGCCGGGTGTGTGCTCGGGGTCCTGGCCTCGGCGGTGGGAGCGGTTCCGATCGCCCGCGCCCGGGCCGGCAGCCCGAGCGACCGGCTGACCGCGGGGCTCGCGTCGATGGGGCTGCGGCTCCTGGTGCTCTTCGCTCTCGGTTTCGCGGCGGTGCTCTCGGGATGGTTCGAGCGGCGGCCGCTGCTGATCTGGACCGCGATCGGGTATTTCGCCCAACTGGTGGTGGATACCCGGTATGCGACCCGAGGCTTCTAGGAATCGACGGAAGATTTGACGACGGAGAACTCTTGATGCTCGCTTTCTTACTGCTCTCGGAGAGCCCGCTCGAGCACATCGTGCGGCATCCGATGATCAAGGTGCCGTTCCGGATTCCGGGCAAGCTGGGGTTCCTGGCGCCCGGCGGCGAGATCACGCTCCTGGACAGCCATATCGTCATGATGCTGCTCGCCGCGGCGCTGCTGCTGGCGCTGGTCCCGGCGTGGGCGCGGCGCAGGCGCGGCAAGGGGACGGTCGACGCCATGGTGCCGACCGGCGGCGGCAACGCCATCGAGGCGTTCTGCCAGTACCTCCGCGAGGAGGTCGCGCGCCCCATTCTGGGCTCCTACACCGACCGCTTCATCAAGTTCATCTGGACGGTCTTCTTCTTCGTCTTCGCGATCAACCTGCTCGGCCTGCTGCCGCTCAGTTGGATACGGATCTTCGGCGCCAACATCGGCGGCGCGGCGACGGGCAACATCTGGGTCACCGGTACCCTCGCCGTGATCACGCTGGTAATGATGGTCGTCAACGGCCTGCGGCTGGGCGGCAAGCAGTACCTGGCCCACTTCAGCCCCGGTCCGCTCTGGCTGGCTCCGATGCTGGTCCCGCTGGAGATCATCGGCCTGCTCACCCGCGCCTTCGCGCTCACCGTCCGGTTGTTCGCCAACATGGTCGCCGGGCACGTGCTGCTGGCGGTGCTGGTGAGCCTGATCTTCGGCGCCGCGGTGGCGAAGGGTGCTCTGGCCGGCGGCGCGGTAGCCATCCCGGTGGTGCTCGGCAGCGTCGCGATCAACCTGCTGGAGCTCTTCGTGGCGCTGCTGCAGGCCTTCATCTTCACTTACCTGACGACCCTGTTCATCGGCCAGTCGATCGTGTTCAGTCACCACGACGACGATGCCCATGGGGCGCAGGCGCACTGACTTCTACGATCGGTCCACGATCGATTTTCCACTTAAAGGACCCTAGGAAAGGATCTTTTTCGATGAGCAAGAGAACGGCCAGACTTTCGTTGATGATGATTGCGTTGGGTTTCGTGCTGATGTTCGCCTCGGTGGGCCCGGCCCGCGCGCAGGCCGGCGTCGGCACCGAGGCGGCTACCAATGGTGGCGGCGGCTTCATGACCACGGACGGCGCCCGCAAGCTTGGCGGCGCCATTGGAGCGGGCCTCGCCATCATTGGCGGCGGCGCCGGCATCGGCCGGATCGGCGGCAGCGCGGTGGAGTCGATCGCCCGTCAGCCCGAGGCCGCCGGCCAGATCAGCACGGCGATGATCATCACCGCCGCTCTGATCGAGGGCGCTACCTTCTTCGGGGTCGTCGTCGGCCTGCTAGCGGTCCTCTGATCGCGGCAGAGCTCAAGCGTCCGCCCCTTCTCGATCCAGGGAAGGGGCCTTCGAGCGCGAGTATTGGGATGATCAAGAAATCATTGTTTGCACTAGCGCTGCTGGCCACCGCCGTCCCGGCGATGGCCGCGGAAGCGGAGGCGGAAGGCTCGCCCAACCTGTTCTCGGGCGACCTCGGCAACGCCTTCTGGACGGTGCTGATCTTCGTCCTCGTGCTGGTCGTCCTCGGCAAGTTCGCCTGGGGGCCGATCCTCAGCAACCTGCAGGCGCGCGAGAGCTTCATCCACGACGCGCTCGCCCGGGCGAAGCGGGACCGTGACGAGGCCGAGGCCCGGCTGCGCGAGTACGAGGAGCGGCTGGCCTCGGCGCGGGCGGAGGCGACGGCGATCGTCGACGAGGGGCGGCGCGACGCCGAGATGGTGAAGCGCAAGATCGAGGAGGCCGCCAAGGTGGAGGCCGACAAGATGATCGACCGCGCCCGGCGCGAGATCCATCTCGCCACCGTCACCGCCACCCGCGAGCTCTACGACCTCTCCGCCAAGCTGGCGACCGACCTCGCGGCGCGCGTCCTCGGCCGCGAGATGACGGCCCAGGACCATGAACGGCTGATCTCCGAGGCCATCGACGGCATCGAGAGCGGCCCGGGCGTGGGGCCCCACTAGTCGTGGCCAACGTCGACGAACAGGACCGGGAGATCGGCCGCCTGTACGCCGGGGCGATCCTTCACGTCGCCGAGGAGGGGGGGCAGGCCGAAGAGCTGCTCGAGGAGCTCAACGGGCTCATCGCGTATCTCGACGGCAACCCGGAGCTCCAGCAGTTCCTGGCCAGCCCGCTGATCGAGGAAGGGCCCCGCGCCCAGGCGATCGAGCGCGCTTTCCGGGGCAAGGCGAGCGACCTGCTGGTCGACTCGCTGCTGGTGATCAACCGCAAGGGGCGGCTCGCCGCGCTCCGCGCCGTCGCCGTCGCCTACCGGAAGGACTTGCGGAATCTGCGCGGCTGGATGGACGTCGTCGTCCGTACCGCCGTGCCGCTCACCGCCCCCCTCCGCGAGCGGCTCATCCAGGTCCTCGCCGCCTCCACCCGCCGCAAGCCGACGCTGATCGAGAAGATCGATCCGTCGGTGATCGGCGGTCTGGTGATCGAGGTCGAGGGGCGCAAGATCGACGCCAGCGTGGCGTCCCGGCTGCACGATTTGAGCGAGGCGCTGCTGGCGCGCGCCTCGCGTGAGATCCATAGCGGCAAGGCCTACGTCTCGTAGGCTGAAGCCAAGGAGCTGCCATGAGATTCAGAGTCGACGAGATCGCCTCGGTCATCGAGGAAGAGATCCGCAAATACCGCACCGACGTCGACCTCTCGGAGGTCGGCCAGGTGCTCGAGGTGGGCGACGGCATCGCCCGCATCTACGGGCTCACCGGCGCCAAGGCCGGCGAGCGCCTGGAGTTCGCCAACGGCGCCCAGGGGCAGGTGTTCAACCTGGAAGAGAGCTCGGTGGGCGCCGTCGTCCTCGGCGACTACCTGGGGATCAAGGAGGGGGACGAGGTGCGCCGCACGGGCGAGCTGCTCTCGGTCCCGGTCGGCCCGGAGATGATCGGCCGCGTCGTCGATCCGCTCGGCCGGCCGCTCGACGGCCGCGGGGACATCAATACCCCCCACCGCCGGCCGATCGAGTTCAAGGCCCCCGGCATCGCCGAGCGCCAGCCGGTCACCGAGCCGCTGCAGACCGGCATCAAGGCGATCGACGCCATGATCCCGATCGGCCGCGGCCAGCGCGAGCTGATCATCGGCGACCGCAAGACCGGCAAGACCGCGGTGGCGGTCGACACCATCGTCAACCAGCGCGGCGGC
The DNA here is from genome assembly GCA_039918595.1 of Thermoanaerobaculia bacterium. Taxonomy (GTDB): domain Bacteria; phylum Acidobacteriota; class Thermoanaerobaculia; order Multivoradales; family UBA5704; genus DATARR01. The sequence goes on along the minus strand of JBDSHF010000159.1, from coordinate 15,098 downwards.
GACGTGATCTGCGTCTACGTCGCCATCGGCCTCAAGGAGTCGACGGTGGTCGGTCTGGTCGACCGGCTGCGCGAGGTCGGCGCCATGGACTACACGATCGTCATCTCGGCCTCGGCGGCCGATCCGGCGCCGCTGCAGTACATCGCCCCCTACGCCGGCGCGGCGATGGCCGAATACTTCATGTATCAGGAGGGGAAGGCCACCCTCTGCGTCTATGACGACCTGTCGAAGCAGGCGCAGGCCTACCGCCAGCTCTCGCTGCTGCTGCGCCGGCCGCCGGGCCGCGAGGCCTACCCGGGCGACGTGTTCTATCTCCATTCGCGCCTGTTGGAGCGCAGCGTCAAGCTGCGCGAGGAGTACGCGGTGGTGCCGAAGGACACGCCGGCGGACAGCCGCGACCGCTCGCTGGTGTTCAAGCACGCGCAGGGGCTCGAGGCGCCCGAGGACCAGCGTCCGGACGACGTCGACGGCCTCTTCCACCGGCCGCACGGCCGGGGCAAGGCGGAGGCGTTCCTGGCGACGCTGCCGGATGCCGACAAGTACCGGGTCCACCGCTTCCCCGACAGCGGCGGCTCGATGACGGCGCTGCCGATCATCGAGACGCTGGAGGGCGAGGTCTCGGCCTACATCCCGACCAACGTGATCTCGATCACCGACGGCCAGATCTACCTCGAGCCCGACCTCTTCTTCGCCGGCGTGCGCCCCGCGATCAACGTCGGCATCAGCGTCTCCCGCGTCGGCGGCAACGCGCAGCGGAAGGCGATGAAGAAGGTCTCGGGCTCGCTGCGTCTCGACCTCGCGGCCTACCGCGAGCTGGAGGCGTTCGCCCAGCTCGGCACCGAGCTCGACGCCTCCTCGCAGCGCCAGCTCGACCGCGGCCAGCGGATGGTGGAGCTGCTCAAGCAGCCGCAGTACCAGCCGTTCAACGTCAACGAGGAGGTGCTGTCGATCTTCGCCGGCACCCGCGGTTTCCTCGACGACGTGCCGGCGCGCGACGTCGCCCGGTTCGAGGCGGCGATGCTGAAGTACTTCCGCGATCAGCACCCGGAGATCGTCGACGAGATCGACCGCACCAGGGACCTGTCGAACGACTTGGCCGAGAAGATCGGCAAGGCGATCCGCGACTTCAAATCGCAGCACAACAAGGTGGCCACCCCGGCGGCCCGCGAGGTCGCCGCCTAAGGCGCACCGAGATGGCGAACCGGCGAGTCCTCGTCAAGCGCCGCAAGGCGGTGCGCAACATCCGCAAGATCACGCGCACGATGCAGCTCATCGCGACCGCCCGCTTCCAGGCGGCGTTCAACCGGGCCGTGGCCAGCCGGCCGTACACCGAGAAATTGGCCGAGCTGGTGGCCGACCTCTCGCGCGCGGCCGGCGAGATCGACCACCCCCTGCTCCGCACGAACCCGGGGGTCAACCGTTCGGCGCTGGTGGTGCTGACCAGCGACCGCGGCCTGGCCGGCGGCTACAACGCCAACATCCTGCGCACGGCGACCGGCCATCTCGACCAGCAGCCGTCGGGGATGGCGGCCGACGTCCACATGGTCGGCAAGAAGGGGATCTCCTACTTCCGCTTCCTGCGCCGGCCGGTGGCCGAGCAGACCTTCGGGATCGGCGACCGCCCGCGCTTCGATCAGGTGGAGCCGATCGCCAACGCGCTGATCGAGCGCTTCGTGCGCGGCGAGATCGCTTCGGCCCACGTGGCCTACATGAAGTTCCTCTCCGCCGGCCAGCAGCGCCCGGTGGTGGTGCAGCTCCTGCCGCTCCAGCCCCAGGTGAAGGAAGGCGAGGAGAAGAAGAAGCCGGTCGAGTACGAGTTCTCGCCCGACCCCCAGCAGCTCCTCGACGAGCTGCTGCCGGCCACCGTGCGGGTGCGGCTCTTCCAGGCGTTCAACGACGCGGCGGTCTCCGAGCAGGTCGCCCGCATGGTGGCGATGAAGGCGGCGACCGACGCCGCGCAGGACATGATCAAGGCGCTGACGCGCGAGTACAACCGCGCCCGGCAGACGCAGATCACCATGGAGCTCCTGGACATCGTGGGCGGCGCCAACGCGCTGTCCTGAGACCCCGGAGAGCCCTTCAAGAGAATTGGAAAGCATCATGGAAAACGTCCAAACCGCCAACGGCAACAACTACGGCAAAGTGACGCAGGTCATCGGCTCCACGCTGGACGCCCAGTTCGCGGAGGAGCACCTGCCTTTGATCTATAACGCCCTTCGCGTCGAGGTGCCGCGCACCGTGCTCGGCGAGACGAGCACCGACACCCTCTGGTGCGAGGTCGCCCAGCACCTGGGCGGCGGCCGCATCCGCGCCATCGCCCTCGGCTCGACCGACGGCCTGCAGCGCGGGGTGCAGATCCTCGACACCGGCGCGCCGATCTCGGTGCCGGTCGGCATCGAAACCCTCGGCCGGGTGTTCAACCTGGTCGGCGAGACGATCGACGGCCTCGGGCCGATCAACGCCAAGGAGCGCCGGCCGATCCATCACGAGCCGCCGCAGCTCGACGAGCTCTCCTCGAAGACCGAGCTGTTCGAGACCGGCATCAAGGTCATCGACCTGCTCTGCCCGCTGGTGCGCGGCGGCAAGGCCGGCCTGTTCGGCGGCGCCGGCGTCGGCAAGACCGTCATCATCCAGGAGCTGATCGCCCGTCTCGCCCGCTTCCACAGCGGCTACTCCTGCTTCGCCGGCGTCGGTGAGCGCACCCGCGAGGGGAACGACCTCTGGCTGGAGATGCAGGAGGCGAAGATCGGCGACACCGGCAAGCGCGTGCTCGATCAGACCGTGATGGTGTTCGGCCAGATGAACGAGCCCCCGGGCGCCCGCCTGCGCGTGGCGCTGTCGGCGCTCACCATGGCCGAGTACTTCCGTGACCAGACCGGCGTCGACACGCTGCTGTTCATCGACAACATCTTCCGCTTCTCGCAGGCGGGCTCCGAGGTGTCGGCGCTGCTCGGCCGCATGCCGTCCGCGGTGGGCTACCAGCCGACGCTCGGCACCGAGATGGGCGAGCTCCAGGAGCGCATCACCTCGACCAGCCACGGCGCCGTGACCTCGATCCAGGCGATCTACGTGCCGGCCGACGACTACACCGACCCGGCGCCGGCGACCGCCTTCACCCACCTCGACAGCACGGTGAACCTGGAGCGCAGCATCTCGGAGAAGGGGATCTACCCCGCCGTCGATCCGCTCGCCTCGAGCAGCCGCATCATCGCCCCCGAGTACATCGGCGAGGAACATTACCGGGTGGCCCGGCGCGTCCAGCAGAGCCTGCAGCGCTACCGCGACCTTCAGGACATCATCGCCATTCTCGGAGTGGACGAGCTGTCGGAGGAGGACAAGGTCATCGTCCGCCGCGCCCGCAAGATCGAGCGCTTCCTCTCGCAGCCGTTCTACGTCGCCGAGCAGTTCACCGGCTTCCCGGGCGTCTACGTCTCGCGGGCCGACACCATCCGCTCCTTCGACGAGCTCTGCGACGGCAAGTGGGACCACCTGCCGGACCAGGCGTTCATGTACGTCGGCACCATCGAGGAGGCGGCGGCGCAGGCGGAGAAGCTGGCCGCCCAGGGCACCTAGCCCGGGATCGACACCATGGCGCGGACCGATACCTTCCACTGCAGCGTCATCACTCCGGAGCGGGCGATGCTGGAGGCCGAGGCCACCTTCGTCGCCTTCCCGGCGCACGACGGCGAGGTCGGCATCCTCGCCCACCGCGCCCCCCTGCTGTTCAAGATGGGGGCCGGCGAGCTGCGGGTCGAGAGCCCGCAGGGCAACCAGATCCTGTTCGTCGACGGCGGCTTCGCCCAGATGGTGGAGAACCGGCTGACCCTGCTGACCGAGGTGGCCAAGCGGATCGAGGAGATCAAGCCGGCCGACGTCGAGCGGCAGCTCGCCGAGGGTCATGAGATGCCGATGAAGACCGAAGCCGAGTTCAAGGCCCGCCAGCGAGTGCTCCGCTCCGCCCAGGCGCAGCGCGAGATCCTCGCCCGCCATGGGGCGGGACGGGCCGCCTGACCGAATACGATCCGCTGTTCTCGCCTACCGCCCGGACCGGCGCCGACGATCTCGAGCCGGTCCGGGATCTCTTCCAGGCGGCGAGCCGCCCCTTCCTGCAGTCTCCCATCTCCTGGCTCACCTGGGCCATCCTGCTGCCCGGGGCGGCGCTCGCCACGCCTCTGGTCTTCGCGCGTTTCGGGCCCGCCGGCGTCCTCTTCGCCTGGTCGGCGGTGATCCTGCTCGGCGGCATGGTCGAGATCGTGGGGATCCGGCGCCATGCCAGGGAGCAGACCGGGAGCACGCTGGCCGCCTGGGTGCTGCGGCTGCAAGGGAACCTCTCCTTCGTCGCCATCGCGCTGTCGGCGCTGCTGGTCTGGCAGGATCTCGCCTGGGTCCTCCCCGGGCTCTGGCTGTTGCTGCTCGGCCACTCCTTCTACATGCTGGGCGGCCTCGCCTTCCCGCCGTTTCGCACCTGCGGCCTGCTCTACCAGTTGGGCGGCCTCGTCGCCCTCTGGCCGGGCGGCAACCCTCTCTTGGCCTTTGCCGCGGCGACGGCGGCGGGGAACCTCTGGATGGGGATCGGGATTCTGCGGAGGCCTACGCCGCCTCGTCCTCTTCGTCCAACGGATACGTCGCCGAGCCGCTGACCCAGTCGGTGAGCGTCCGGCCGCCGAAAGCGAGGAGGAGCGGCAGGCCGGCCAGGGCGGAGGTCAGGATCGCCCCCAGCCAGCGGCGGACCGTCTGGTCGAAGGTCAGCGGCTCGCCGTTCTGGGGGGCCTTAGGGGAGGTGATGCCACGGGAAGTGATGCCCGCCCAGGCCATGCCCGGCGTGTGCCCCCAGAAGGCGAGGGGGAGCACGGTGTAGAGGAAAGAGAACGACAGCAGGAAGGCGGCGAAGGCCGGGACCTCGCGAAGGTCGGGGCGCACTCCCAGGCCGCGGCAGCCGAGGAGCGCCAGCACGGCGATGGCGGCGTGCACCACCAGATCGGCGAGACCGGCGGCGAGCCGTTTGCCGCTGCCGGCGAACTCGCTGACAGCCTTGGCGGGCTCGGCGTCTTCCTCCGCCTCGGTCGCCGGCACGGGAACCGGCCCCGAGCGACTGGGGCGGGCGGGTGCGATGGGTGTGGCAATGGGGGCGGCCGGGGCGGGCCGCCGGGCTTCCGGCGGCGACCGCTTCGGCGTCACCGGGAGCTCGTCCGGCTCCTCCCTGGAGCCGGGAGCGGACAGCGGGAGATCGAAGAGCAGCGGCTCTTCCTCGGGATCGTTCGGCTTCCCCGGGCGTCGCATCAGCGGTACGGCAGGTACTTGACGTAGATTCGGTAGAGCAAGTCCTTCGGCCGCTCCTGATAGGTCTGGGCGAACAGGTAGTGGCGCGTCAACAACTCGTCGTCCTTCTGCAGGTTGATCGCTTCCTTGAGGTTCTCGGTGGCCTTCTTGGCGTCGGCCCGCTGCAGGTCGCGCACGGCGAGATTGTAGTAGGAATCGACGATCAGTTGGGTGACGTCGCGGTTGGCCGGATCGGAGTCGTGCAGGCGCCAGAGATCGGGGAGGGCGTGCTCCCATTCGTGCTGGCGGAACAGGTCGATCTGGCTGGCGAGCGGCGCCAGCCGGTTGCGGGTGTCGGCGAGGAGCTGGGCTTCGGCGCCGTCGAGCTTGGCGAGCGCGTCGGCCTGCTCCAGCCGGCCGAGGGCCCGGATGTAGTTGCTCTGCGCGGAAGCCTGATGGGCCGAGGCGAGGAGGGCCGCGCGGCGGGCGGTAGTCTCCGGGGTCAGGGCCGCCGGCACGCCCCCCCCCGGAGCGGTCCCCGGGCTCGCGGCGCCCGCGGGATCTCCCGGCGCCGTGCCGCCGGTCCACTGGGCGATCAGCGTCTGGGCCTTCGCGTAGTGCGGATCGTTCGGCGGGATGCGCTTGAGCTGGCTCACCGCGGTGGTGGTGCGGCCCGCCTTGTGCAGCCGCTCGGCCCGGCCGATGGGGTCCGCGGCTCCCGGCTTCGCGGCCGCCGCCGGGGGCGTGGCTTCCGCCTCCTGCGAGTTGGGGAAGAGCCGCTCGCGGTTCTGGAGGAAGAACCAGGCTCCCGCCAGGGCGAGCAGCAGCACGGCTCCCCCCACCAGGAGGAAGAGCCGGCGGGCGCGTCCGCTGTCGCGCGCCGCGCCCCCCCTCTTCTTGACCGGCCGCTGTTCGGAAGGTGCCGGTGACTCGAAGGGCTCGGGCGGCACCAGGATCTCTTGCTGCAAGTCGTGCCCCGCCACCTCGCGGCTGGAGGGGAGGGGGATGACCGGCTCGGCGATCATCGCCGGCGCCATGCTCCGCGAGGGCGGCACGGTGCCGGCGTCGAGCTGCTGCAGGTACTCGCGGGCGGCGAAGTAGCCGGGCTGGATCTCGAGCACGCGCTGGAACGCCCGCCGGGCGCCCGCGGCATCGCCGGCCTCGAGCTGGGCCAGGCCGTCGTGGAAGATCTCCTCGGCCTGCCGCTCGCTCTCGGCCTTGAGCTTGCGCGCCGACTCGATCCGCCGCGAAGCCTCCTGGTGGTCGATGTCGATCAGGAAGATGCGCGACCAGGAGTCGATCGCTCCCTGCGGATCGCCGGCGTCGAGGGCGGTCTGCCCCTCGTCGAGCAGCTCGCGGATGCGGCGGTCGCTCTCGGAATCGCCGCCGCCGAAGGCGAGGCTCACCGGCATCGCTCCGGTCTTGAGAGGCTTGGGGATCTTCACCGTCATGGCGGGGTTCGCCGTGGGCGCGCCGGCGCCGGAGGCCCGGAGGCGGTCGAGCTCGACGATGCCCGGATGGCCGGGGTCGAGGGCGCGGGCCTTGTCGAGCAGCCGCGCGGTCTCGGCGGCGTCGCCCGACTGCAGCGTCTGCCGCGCCGAGGCCAGGAACTTGAGGACGAAGGGCTCGGCCTCCATCCGCTCCTGCGCGACGCCGAGGACGCGCTGGAGCTCCGGGTCGCCCGTCACCGCCGCCTGATTCCGCTGCACGGCGGCCATCAGCTCCGGGAACCGGCGCTGATCGGACAGCGTCTGCAGCTCGGTGCGCAGGGAGACAGAGCCGCCGCCGCCGCCCTGGTCGGGCAGGAGATCGGGGAGGTCGAGGCTCAGGCCCGCGAGGTCCGCGAACGGGTCGAGGACCGGCATGGCCGGCGTGCCGCTGAGGTCGTCCACGCTGACCGGTCCGGTCGTGGCGCGGAGCCTTTCCTGAAGCAGGTGAGCGGGCTGGAACTGTGGGTCCATCCGCAACACGAAGTCACAGCCGAGGAGAGCCTCTTGGCGATTCCCTTCGCGGGCCAGATCCAGCGTCTGGTCGAAGGTGCTGAGGATCCGCTGCTTGACGTCGGACGAAAGAGCGGGATTACCGGAGTAGCTCATCTCTGGCGTTCGTTTGTGATGATTCTGAAAAATCGAGACGTATCGTAGCAGAGGATGTTTCCGGCGTCCAACGCCCGGCCGCCATTGCTACACTCCCCCCGTGCTCCCCCTCGAATGCGTCCCCAACGTCAGCGAGGGCCGGCGGCCGGAGGCCGTGGCGCGGCTGGCCGCCGCGGCGTCCTCGCCGCCGGGGGTGCGGCTGCTCGACGTCTCGTCCGATCCCGACCACAACCGCTCCGTACTGACCCTGGCCGGCGAGCCGGGGGGGCTCCACCAGGGGCTCCTGGCGCTCTACGAGGCGGCGCTCGCCGAGATCGACCTTACCCGGCACCAGGGGGTTCATCCCCGGGTTGGAGCGGTGGACGTGGTGCCGTTCGTTCCCTTGGGGGATACGCCGATGGCGGCGGCGGTGGCGGCGGCCGGGCGGCTCGCGCCGGAGGTGGCGCGGCGCTTCGGGCTCCCGGTCTACCTCTACGAGCGGGCGGCGCGGCGGCCGGAGCGGACCGCATTGGCGAATATTCGGGGAAATCATCGCCGCGGCGGCTTCGAGGGGCTGGCTGAGAGACTGAGCGATCCCGCCTGGGCGCCGGACTTCGGCCCCTCGCGAGTCCACCCCACGGCCGGCGCGACGGTGATCGGGGCGCGCTTCTTCCTGATCGCCTTCAACGCCGTGCTCGCCACCGCCGACGTGACGGCCGCCCGCGCCATCGCCCGCCGGGTGCGGGAGTCGGGGGGCGGGCTGCCGGCCGTGCGGGCGATGGGGGTCCACCTCGCCAGCCGCGGGCTCGCCCAGGTGAGCATGAACCTGGTGGACTACCGGCGGACGCCGGTGGCGAGGGCGCTCGAGCGGGTGGAGGAGGAGGCGGCCGCGCTGGGCACCCGGGTCGTGGAGACCGAGATCGTCGGCCTGGTGCCGGCGGAGGCGGTCCGCGGCGTGGCCTGGGAGGCGCTGAAGCTGCCGGGGCCGGCGGTGACCCTCGAGGACCGTCTCACCCCTTGAGCGCCGCCATCAACTTATAGGGCATCCCCTCGAACGAACCGGAGGACATCGTCACCAGGACGCTGCCGTCGCGGGCCTCGTTCAGGGCCTGCCGCATCAGCCCGGCGTTGTCGGGGTAGAGGTCGGCGGGCACGCCCCCCCTGGTCAGCTCGTCCGCCAGGACGCCGAAGTCGAGGCGCTCCTCGACGGCGAGGCGGCCGTTGTGGAAGGTGGGGGCGAAGAGCACGCGGTCGGCGCCGGCGAACGCCTGGCGGTAGGGCTCGAAGAAGAAACCGCGGCCGGCGGTGAGGCTGCGCGGCTCGAACAGCGCCACCAGGCGCCGGCCGGGGTAGCGCTGGCGCAGGGCGATCAGGGTCTTCTCGACCGCCGTCGGATGATGGGCGAAATCGTCGACCACGGTGACGCCGCGCGCGGTGCCGAGCTCGTCCAGGCGCCGCTTGACGCCGCTGAAGCGGGCGAAGGCGGCGGCGAGCTCCGCGGCGGGGATGCCGTCGCGGCGGGCCGCGGCCCAGACCGCCAGCGCGTTCGAGACGTTGTGGCCGCCGGCGAGCGGCAGGGTGATCTCGACCTCGCCGGCCTCCTCGTCGTGGACGCGGAACCGGCTCGCCTCGGGCAGCGCCTCGATCTCGCCGAGCGGATGCAGGTCGTTGCCGGGGTCCAGGCCGTAGAACAGGGTGCGGCAGCGGGCGCCGGCGGCGAGCTCGCGCACCTTGGGGGTGTCGCCGCAGGAGACCAGGAAGCCGTCCGCCGGGAGCAGCGCGAGCAGCCGCGCGTAGGCGTCCCAGAGCGACTCCGGAGTCGGATAGAGGTCGGCGTGGTCGTACTCGGCGCTGGTCAGCAGCAGCGTCTCGGGCTGGTAGTGGAGGAACTTCGGGCCGCGGTCGAAGTAGGCGGCGTTGTACTCGTCCCCCTCGATGATGAAGCGGTCGCCGGCGCCGTCGTGGAAGCTCGCCGGCAGATCCTTGGGGGCGCCGCCGATCAGGTAGCCGGGATCGCGGCCGCAGGCGGTGTAGACCCAGGCGGCCATCGCGGTCGTCGTCGTCTTGCCGTGGGTGCCGGAGACCACCAGCGAGCGGTGATGATCGAGGAAGAAGCGGGCGAGCGCCTGCGGCATCGAGACGATGGGCAGGCCCAGCCGCTCGGCCGCGGCCGCCTCGGGGTTGTCGCGGTGGATGGCGTTGCCGATGATGACCAGGTCCGGGCACGGGAGGTCCGGGCGTGGCTCCAGGTGGACGGGGTCGTAGCCTGTGGAGGGCTGGATTCCGGCCCGCTCGAGCAGCGTGCTCATCGGAGGATAGAGGGGGCCGTCGGTGCCACGGACGCTATGGCCCTGCTCTTGCAGCAGGCAGGCAAGAGGCGCCATTCCCGTACCACCGATCGCCATGCAGTAGATGTCTAGCTTGGAAGAATTCACAGGCGCGGTTTCTCGTAGGTATTCTCGTTTCAGGGGTCGGGAGTGTAGCATTCCCGGAGCTTTCATCCATCTCGAAGAAGGAGCAGGACGTATGCAACGTCACACGAAGACCGTCATTTTGGCACTTTGCGCCGCCCTTTTGGTTGCGGCAACCGTTCTGGCCGCGGGTAAACCGAAGGCCATGATCGCCGAGCCGCTCAAGGACGTCGGCACCGTGTCGAAGGGGGACAAGATCGTCCACGACTTCGTGATCAAGAACGAAGGGGATGCCGACCTCCAGATCACCAACGTCCAGCCGGCCTGCGGCTGCACGGTGGCGGATTTCGACAAGGTGATCAAGCCGGGGCAGACCGGCAAGGTGCACGCGGTGGTCGACTCGTCGACCTTCAGCGGCCCGATCTCCAAGGGGGTCAGCGTCTTCACCAACGATCCCGAGCATCCGCAGATCGAGCTGACGATCCACGCCAAGGTCGAGCCCTATATCTCGATCAAGCCCGGCTACGCGCGCTACATCACGGTGCAGGGCGAGCCGCTGGAGGGGAACATCGCCCAGACGCTGTGGGCGCCGGACGGAACCCCTTGGGACATCACCGGGGTCGACTCGCCGTTCCCGTTCCTGGCGGTCACCTTTCACGAGGCCAAGCCCGAGGAGCGGCTCCCCGACGCCAAGGGGAAGCAGTGGAAGGTCGAGATGAAGCTCTCGAACCAGGCCAAGGTGGGACCGCTGTCGGACTACGTGACCGTCCACACCACTCATCCGAAGCAGAAGATCGTGCAGATCCCGGTCTCCGGTTTCGTGCGGCCGGTGGTCGCCGCCACGCCGCCGAACGCCGACTTCGGCAAGATCGAGATCAAGGAGCCCATGAAGAAGGCGCTCAACATCCGCAACTTCGCGACCGAGCCGATCAAGGTGACGAGCATCGACCCCAGCCTGCCGAAGGGGATCGAGACCAAGCTCGAGACGCTGGAAGAGGGGCGCGAGTACCAGGTGCGGATCATCCTCAACCCCGAGCTCGCCAAGGGACCGTTCCTCGGCAAGCTGATCATCCACACCGACAGCCCGAAAGTTCCGACTCTCGAGGTCGAGGTCAAGGGGATCGTGGGCTAGCACGGCTTTCGATAAACCGTGAGCTTCGTCTCCCGGCGGGTGCGCGCCCGGTACGAATTCGTGCGGCGGGGTTCGTAGGGCTCCCCTACGGCCGCCCGTACAGGTTCTTCTCCGACTTCGGGGCCGCCGGCTTGCGGCGGTCCCGGGAGAGGGCCTGGGTGACCTCTTCCAGTGTCGCGGCCAGGACGGCGTTCTGCGCCGCGGCGAGCTCGCCGATCCCCTTCAAGGCGAGGTCCACCAGGGCGTCCATCTCCTCGCGGCGGAAGCTCCGCTTTTCCCCCGTCCCCTGAATCTCGACGATCGCGCCGCTGGCGGTGGCGACGACGTTCATGTCGACCTCCGCCACCTGGTCCTCGACGTACTCGAGGTCGAGCCGGGGGATGCCGCCGACGATGCCGACCGAGACGGCGGCGATCTGATCGCGAATCGGCCAGGCCACCAGGTCGCGCTGGAGCGCCAGCTTGCCGAGGGCGAGGACGGCGGCCACGTAGGCGCCGGTGACCGCCGCGGTGCGGGTGCCGCCGTCGGCCTGCAGCACGTCGCAGTCGAGGGTGAGGGTGCGGTCGGGGAGAGCCGTCAGGTCGATGGCGGCGCGCAGGCTGCGGCCGATCAGGCGCTGGATCTCGGCGGTGCGGCCGGAGACCTTCCCCTGCGCCGCCTCCCGCTGGTTGCGGGTATGGGTGGAGCGCGGCAGCATCGAGTACTCGGCGGTGAGCCACCCCTCGCCGCTGTCCTTCTTGAAGGGGGGGACCCGGTTGTCGACGCTCGCCGCGACCAGCACGCGGGTGTCGCCGACCGAGATCAGCGCCGAGCCTTCGGCGAATTTCAGGACGCCGGTCTCGATGCGGACCGGGCGGAGGGAATCGAGGGGGCGGCCGTCGGGACGGGGAGAAGGGGCTATGGAGCTCATGGCGCGCATTGTATCCGGCTTGGAATTCTGGCGGCGCGGTCATCCGTCCGGTCACCCCGTTGCGTAACCACTGACAGAAGGCCCGGTCGGGTGCGGCGCAAGATCGTCGGAGTCCCCGCTGAGATCGCCGCCGCCGGGCGAAATTACCAACGAGCTAGCTCCTTTACTGAGAGGAGGAGGATGTGAGGATTCGTCTTGTTTTTGCCCTTCTGATCCTGTCGACGGTCGTGAGCATGGTGCCGGCCCAGGCGTCCAGCCATCGCGAGGCGCCGGGGATCACCAAAAGCCCCAAGGTGGACAGCACCGATCTCTACATGTTCAACAGCTATGAGTCGGGGCGTTCGGGTTATACGACCCTGATTGCCGACTTCCAGCCCTTCCAGTCCCCCTTCGGCGGCCCCAACTATTACTTCCTCGATCCGGACGCGCTCTACCGCATCCACATCGACAACACCGGCGACGGCGTCGAGGACATCACCTTCCAGTTCCGCGTTGCCCCGCGGCTGGTGGACATCAAGCTGCCGATAGGCGGCCAGAACGTCTCGGTGCCGCTCTACAACATCGGTCCGTTCCAGAACGACGCGCCGGGCGCCCGGTCGCCGAACCTGAACATCGTCGAGAGCTTCACCATGTGGGTGATCCGGGGTGCCGTCAACGCCGGCAGCACCAACAGCTCGTTCGCCACCAGCCCCAGCGGCAGCAGCCGCTTCGGCAAGCCGGCGGACAACGTGGGCCAGAAGTCGGTCCCCGACTACGAGGATTACGCCGGCAACTTCATCCAGGAGTTCAGGTTCCCCGGCTGCCAGAGCGGCAACGCCATCGGCCGGGTCTTCCTCGGCCAGCGCAAGGAGCCCTTCGCGGTCAACGTCGGCGAGATCTTCGACCTGGTCAACCTCAACCCGATCGGCTCCCGCAACGGCGAGCCGAACCCGCTCGACAAGCTCAACATCACCACGATCGCGGTCGAGGTTCCCACGAGCTGCCTGACGCAGAACGCCAGCAACCCGGTCATCGGCGGCTGGCAGACGGCTTCGCTGCCGCGCAACCGCTCGCTGACGCAGACCCCCACCTTCAACAATCCGACCAACAGCAACGGCAGCTTCGTCCAGGTCTCCCGGCTCGGCATGCCCCTCGTCAACGAGGTGGTGATCGGCATCAAGGACAAGGACCTGTTCAACGCCGCCTCCCCGAAGGGTGACGCGGCGCTCGCCACCTACATCACCAACCCGACCCTGCCGGCGATCATCCAGGTCCTGTTCGGCTCGGCCGGCGTCCTGGCGCCCACCAACTTCCCGCGCCGGGACCTGGTGGCCACGTTCGCCACTGGCATCCAGGGTCTGAATCTCCTCTCGGACGGCCAGCCGCACGAGATGATGCGCCTCAACACGTCGATCGCGGCCAAGCCCTCCGCGCAGCAGAACAACCTCGGCGTGCTCGCCGGCGACACCGCCGGCTTCCCCAACGGCCGCCGGCCCGGGGACGACGTGGTGGACATCGAGCTGCGGGTGGCGATGGGCGTGCTCTGCCACGCTTTCCCGGGCGTCTACTGCAACCCGGCGGACGCGCCCTCGGGCACCCTCCCCTTCACCGACCAGGTGCTCCAGGACGCCAGCCAGTTCGACAGCGTCTTCCCCTATCTGCGGGCGCCGCTTCCGGGCTCGCCGAACGGTGCCAACGGAGTGAGCGCCCTGCCGTAGCGGCTCGTGCTTACCCGGCTTTGCCTACCGGCGAGCGGTGTGCGCCGCTCGCCGGTTTTCTTTTTAGGAGAGATTGAATGTGGTATCGCAAGTCGTTCGGCCGTGGGTTGCTCCTCTGGGCCTTCTGCGCCCTCTGGGCTCCCGCGCTGCTGGCGCACAACTTCTGGATCGAGCCCACGACGTTCACGCCGGCCCCGGGCCAGCGCCTGGCTGTGCGGCTGCGGGTCGGGGTTGAGCTCCAGGGCGATCCCGTCCCCCGCGATCCGAACCTGATCAAGCGGTTCGTGGCGGTGGGTCCGTCCGGCGAGGCGCCGGTCCCGGGGGTGCCGAACACCGAGCCGGCTGGCTTCGAGGCGTTCGCCGTTCCGGGGCTGTACACGATCGTCTATGAAAGCGGCCGTTCGCCTGTCGAGATCGACGCGGCCAAATTCGAGAGTTATTTGAAAGAGGAGGGGCTGGAAGCGGTCAGCGCCGCGCGCGCCCGCCGCGGCAAGAGCGCCGCCGGGGTGAAGGAGGTGTTCTCGCGTTGCGCCAAGGCGCTGGTGGCGGTGGGCGGCGGTGGCGCCGGACCCGGGTTCGACCGCGTTCTCGGCCAGCGGCTCGAGCTGACGGCGGAGAAGAACCCCTATACGCTCGCCGGGGGAGGGGAGCTGCCCGTGCGGCTGCTCTACGAGGGAAAGCCGCTCGCCGGCGCCCTGGTCATGGCGCTTCAGCGTGGCCGGCCGGATAAGGTTACGGCCCGCTCGGACGCCAAGGGGCGTGTCACCTTGAAGCTCGACCGCCCGGGCTTCTGGCTGATCAAGGCGGTGCACATGATTCCAGCCCCCGCGGACGCGGGAGCAGACTGGGAAAGCTTTTGGGCCTCTTTGACCTTTGCCCTCCCGTCGCGATAGCGTTCTTCGAGAACGGAGGCAGCTTTCCCCAAGTGATGGAAGAGAGGGAGACCGAGGATCGCGATCTCATGAGCCGGGTGGCCGCCCGGGATGGGACGGCGTTCGCCCGCCTCTTCGAGATCCATGGGTCGCTGGCGCTGGGAGTGCTCCTCCGCATCCTCGGCCGGCGTAGCGAGGCCGAGGAGGTTCTGCAGGAGGTCTTCCTCCAGGTCTGGATGCAGGCCGATCGCTACGACGAGATCCGTTCCACGCCGCGCGGCTGGATCCTGATGCTCGCCCGCTCCCGCGCCCTCGACCGCCTGCGGCGGCGAGAGTCGACGCGGCGCCGGGAGGAGGCAGCGGGCGAGGAGGCGGGAGAGGCGATCCCGGCGGTGGGCACGGAACGTCTGGAGACGCTCGAGCGGAAACGCCAAGTCACCTCCGCTCTCGGGGTTTTGTCGCCGGACCAGCGGCGCTGCATCGAGCTCGCCTTCTTCGAGGGGCTCACCCATACGCAGATCGCCGAGCGGCTGGAAGCGCCGCTGGGCACGGTCAAGTCCCGCATCCTGCTGGGGATGAACAAGCTACGGCAGGCATTGAGCGCGCAATCATGAGCGATATCCATACACCCCGCATCGAGGAGCTCCTCCCCGCCTACGCGCTGGGCGCGCTGGAAGGCGAGGAGCTGGGCGAGTTGGAGGCGCACCTGGCCGGCGGCTGCGAGGAGTGCGGCCGCCAGCTC
>JBDSHF010000158.1:0-5145 GCA_039918595.1 Thermoanaerobaculia bacterium | reverse complement strand
GCCGAGGCGGCCCAGGGAGCGGCGAGGAAGGCGGCGAGGAAGAGGAGGACGGCGAGTCTGCGGACGGTAGGCATGGGGGCTCCGCTGGAGGTCGGCTCCGCCGCGGCCGCCATGGCCGCGAGGGCCGATCCCGAGAAAAAGTGTACCTGGGGAACATAACCTATTCACGATACCGGGAGGAGCGCAGTCATGGAAAAGAGTGTGGAGCATCCGGATACCCTGCGGCTGGCGGTGGTTTTTCTGCGCTTCTACGCCCGCAAGAGCCAGACCGGGTTCGGCCGGGCCGCCAGGCTGGACCAGGGCCAGATCTCCCGGATCGAGCTGGGTCAGACGGTGCCTTCGGAGGCGGTTCTCCGGCGGATGGCGGCCGCCGTGGGCGTTTCCTGGCCGCTGTTTCTCAACCTTCGCGACTTCTGCGCCGGTTTCCTCTCCGCTACGACGTGCCGCGCCGGGTTTGGAGAAGAAGAGGACGAGCCCCTCGATTTCGGCGAGCCGGCTCTCCTGGCGGTGCGCGCCTACCTGCTGGAAGACGCGGCGGCGGAGGCCGCCACCTCGCCCCCCGGGGCCGGTTTTCCGGAAAAAGGGGAATCCATAAACATGCCCTAGTGCTACCTACCCCACCGTCACCTCGCCCGTGTAGTGCTGCCGCACCAGCTCATGGGCTCGCTGGGCGTCCTTTCGCGGCTCGGCGACGCGCTTGAAGAGGGTCTTGTAGGTCAGCTCCAGGGTCTCCAGGTCCTGCTGCTGGAGGAGCTTGACCATCTCGTCGATCGCGCGCTGAGAGGCGGCGGGGTGGATGCGCCGCTCGGCCTCGCGCTCCAGCAGGAGAAGGGCGAAGAGGAGCGGCTCGGGGAGCTCGGCCGGCGAAGGCTCCGGCGGGGGCGCCGGGAACTGGGCGCCGGTGACCAGCTTCTCCTCGGCGGGCGGCGCCTCGGGCAGCTCCGCCGGGGCCGGCCGGCGATCGAAGAAGGGCAGCGAGCGCACCTGATGGGTGAAGCGCGAGAACAGCCCCACCAGCTCCCGTTCGGAGGAGAAGTTCCCCACCAGGCGCGCGTCGCGCCCGATCTCCAGGCGCTCGGTCTCCTGGAGCACCACGTGGGCCCGCGCCGACTCCTCCAGGTGGAGCGCGCGGGCGCTCACCTTCCAGGCGGTCAGGAACCCCTGCACATAGCAGGTCTCGGCGCAGCGCACCGTGACCGCCTCGACCTCGACCCCGCGGTCGATGCGGATCGAGCCGCCGAGCGATTCGAGAACGCCGTACTTCCCGGAGTTCTGGACCACCAGATTGCCGGGCGCGTGGATCGAGAGCTGCCCTTCCGGGTCGATCTCGATCCGGAGGCCGCGGGGGATGATGAGGGTGGGCGCGACGTCTTCAGCGGTGCTGCGGCTCATGAAGCTCCTGCTTTCCTGCTTGCTTTTGACGGACCGACCGGCAGCGGCTCGAAATCGCGCACCGGCGGAGCGGTGCGGGCCGCGAGCAGCAGCCGGTCCTCGTTGGGCCAGCGGTGATCGAGGATATAGATCAAGGGATCGACCGGACGATACGTGCCGTCGGCGTCCCTGCGGCGGACCTCGTAGTGGACGTGGGGGCTGGTGACCCCCCAGCCGGTGTTGCCGACGGTGGCGAGCAGGTCCCCCCGCGTCACCCGCTGCCCCGGCCGCACCTCGACGCGGTCGTCGTGCCCGAAGACGGTGACGAATCCGTCGCCGTTCTCGACGATCACCAGGTTGCCGTAACGCCACCACTCTCTGCTGCGCTGGATCGGGACCTGGCCGGCGAAGAGGACGACGCCGTCCGCCGTGGCATGGATGGGGGTGCCGACCGGCGCCGAGAGATCGACGCCGGAGTGGAGCTCGAATTCGCGGGTGAACGGGCTGCGGCGCTTGCCGAAGGAGCCGACGAGCACGAGCTCGCCCTGGAGAGGACAGGCGGACGGGGTGGTCCGCACCTGCTCCGGGTGCGCCCCCTCGAAAGCGCGGACCGCGCCGAGCGAGCCGTCGAGCTCCTGGAGGCGCTGCCGCAGGCGGAGCTGCGACCGGCGAGCCTCCTCGATCGCCTCGGCGTAGATCGACCGCCGATCGCGCTTCGCTCCCGGCACGCCCGCCTTGCCCGGACGCGCCGGGAGCGGCAGGCCATAGGCGAGGGAGACCTTGGCCATGCGGAGGTCGAGCTCCTGGGCATTCCGGTCGAGCTCGTCCACGCGGCCGGTCAGCGCCCGCAGCCGTTCCCCCTGGAGCCGCCGCTCGGCCAGCAGCCCCCGGATCTCCAGCGGGTTCATCAAGCCGGCGACAATCCCCGGCGCCAGGGCGGCGGCGAGCGCGATCCCCGCGATATAGAGCAGGGCGAGGGCGCAGACGGCGGTGAGCTGGCGGCGCGACAGGAAGAGATAGCGCACCCGCTTGCGGATGTCGCCGGGGTGGATCTGGACCTCCAGGCTCCAACGACCGCCGGAAGGGGTGACCGCCGGGGCGTTCGCCGGCAAGCCGAATCTCATGCCGCGTCCGGCCTCACGGGCTGACCGGCTCCGGCGAAGCCACCGGCAGGGACTCGGCTCGAAGAGGGTTCACCCGCTCGATCACCTGCTCGCTGGCATGGCGCCGGACGATCGCGAGCAGCTCGCGGTGCACCGCCGGCCCCCCCGCCACGACGTTGCCGCTGGCGAAGGAGCCGTCCCCGCCGTCGAGGTCGCTGACGATCCCGCCCGACTCCCGCACCATCAGGATGCCGGCGCCGATGTCCCACGGCGAGAGGCGGAACTCGAAGAAGCCGTCGTAGACCCCGGCCGCCGTATAGGCGAGGTCGAGGGCCGCCGAGCCGCAGCGGCGGAGGGCCTTCGACAGCGGGAAGACGTCGCGGAAGATGCCGAGATAGAAGTCGAGGGTCGGCAGCGCGCGCCAGGGGTAGCCGGTGGCCAGGAAGGAGCCCTTCATGCCGTCCTGCCCGGAGACCCGCATGGGCCGGCCGTTCCAGGTCGCTCCCCCGCCGCGGACGGCGGTGAAGAGGTTCTCCCCCTCGGGGTCCGCGATCACCCCCACCAGCAGCTCGTCGCCCCGCCGGCAGGCGATGGAGACGCAGTACATGGGCAGGCCGTGGAGGAAGTTGGTGGTGCCGTCCAGCGGGTCGATCAGCCACTCGTACTCGCCATGCCCCTGACCCGCGCCGCTCCCCTCCTCGGCGAGGATGCGGTGGTTGGGGAAACGCTTGCGGATCTCGGCCACGATGGCGGACTCGCTCTCCTTGTCCGCCTGAGTGACGAAGTCGTTCTCCCCCTTGCTTCGCACCTCGAGCCCGGCGTCGCGGAAATAGCGGGAGACGATCCGCGAGCCGGCCTGGGCGGCGGCGAGGGCGGTATCGAGAAGATCACGGAGGAGATCAGGGAGGAGGTCGTCGTGCATGGCGGGGCCCATTATGATGCAGATTTATGAAGCAGATGGCCGGCAGGAGCTCGCGGACCCGGTTTCGCCGTTCCACCGCACTCTGGAGAAGACCAGAAGGAGAGAGTGTTGATTCAACCGATCGAGCAGACCCTACCGGTAGTGAATTCCTATAACGAGTGGGACCCCCTCGAAGAGGTCATCGTCGGGGTGGCGGACGGGGCGTGCATCCCCGGCTGGCACGCGGCGATCCAGGCGACGATGCCCAGTTGCCATTGGGATTTCTTCGCCGGGCAGGGCGGCAAGCCCTTCCCCCAGGAGATGATCGACCGCGCCAGACGCGACCTCGACGGCTTCGTGGCGCTGCTGGAGGCCGAGGGGGTAACCGTGCGCCGGCCGGAGGTGGTCGACTACGCCCGGCCCTTCGCGACCCCGGACTGGCAGTCCCCGAGCGGCGTCTACGCCGCCATGCCGCGCGACACCCTGCTGGTGGTCGGCGACGAGATCATCGAGGCGCCCATGGCCTGGCGCTCGCGCCATCACGAGGCCAACGCCTACCGCCCCCTGCTGCGCGAGTACTTCGACCAGGGCGCGCGCTGGACCGCGGCCCCCAAGCCGCAGCTCAAGGACGATTTTTACCGCCAGGACTACGAGGAGTCCGGGACGGATGGGGAGATCGGCTATGTGATCGGCGAGTCCGAGCCCACCTTCGACGCCGCCGACTTCGTGCGCTGCGGCGCCGATCTCTTCGTGCAGCGGAGCCACGTCACCAACGACTTCGGAATCCGCTGGCTGGCGCGCCACCTGGGCCCCGAGTACCGCATCCATCGGGTCCATACCCGCGACAGCCATCCGATGCATATCGACGCCACCCTGATGCCGCTCGCCCCCGGCAAGCTGCTGATCAACCCCGAGCGCGTCCCCGAGATTCACCCGCTTTTCAAGTCCTGGGAGGTGCGCGCGGCGCCGGAACCCTACTCGCGCGAGGACCACATGCTGTGCAGCGCCTGGGTGAGCATGAACGTGCTCTCGCTCGACGAGAGGCGGGTGGTGGTCGAGCGCCACGAGGAGGCGACGATCCGGGAGCTCGAGCGCTGGGGGTTCGAGGTCCTCCCCTGCGAGTTCCGGAGCTTCAATCTGCTCGGCGGCTCCTTCCATTGCGCCACTCTCGACGTCAGGCGGCGGGGCGGCCTCGAGACCTATTTCTAGCGGCGATTACGGCGACTGATAATACTTCCGCACCGCCCCCTCGGCCTGGCGCCCGAGAAAGCGGAAGTCCGCCTCCCCGCCGCTGTCCGAGCCCGGAGCGCTGAACGCCTTCCAAAGGAAGGTCCCGGCGAGCCAGGGCTGGCGGCCCAGCGCGCCGAACAACGCCTCATAGGCTGCCGCCTGGTCCGCTTCCGAGTACTCGCCCCCCTCGACGTGAGGCTCCATCCAGGCCTCCCGCTTGGCCGCGAACCCCACCTCGGTCAGCAGCACGGGCTTGCCGAAGCGGCGCGAGGCCCTCGCCAGCCGCTCCACCACCTGCCGCGCCCCCTGGGCGATCTCGGGCCGGCCCGCCCCGGGCGCGGCGGCCAGCGGGAAGTAGGTGTCGACGCCGATGAAGTCCAGACGGTCCCAGAAGCGCACGGTCTCCAGGTCGCCGTACCAGTTGGCGGCGTAGGTCACCCGGCCGGGGAAGAACAGGCGCACGGCGGCGATCAGGTCCCGCCACTCCGCCTCGCGGCCGGTCGTCTTCGACAGCTCGACGCCAACGCAGAACAGGTCGGC
>JBDSHF010000157.1:0-3500 GCA_039918595.1 Thermoanaerobaculia bacterium | reverse complement strand
CAGTACACGTCCGGCTCGACGGCGGCGCCGAAGGGGGTGATGGTCAGCCACGGCAACCTGCTGCACAACGAGCGGATGATCGGCGCGGCGTTCGGGATGGACGAGGAGTCGGTGGTGGTGGGCTGGCTGCCGCTCTACCACGACATGGGCCTGATCGGGAACGTCTTGCAGCCTCTGCACGCCGGGGGGCGGTGCGTGCTGATGTCGCCGGTTTCGTTCCTGCAGCGGCCGATGCGCTGGCTGGAGGCGATCAGCCGCTACCGGGGGACGGTGGGCGGCGGTCCGAACTTCGCCTACGAGCTGTGCGCGCGCAAGGCGAGCCCGGAGGCGCTGGCCGGGCTGGATCTCTCCTCCTGGCAGGTGGCCTACAACGGCGCCGAGCCGGTGCGGGCCTCGACGCTGGAGCGCTTCGCGGAGGTGTTCGCGCCGAGCGGCTTCCGCAAGGAGGCGTTCTACCCCTGCTATGGGCTGGCGGAGGCGACGCTGTTCGTCACCGGCGGCGTGTCGGGAGTGGCCCCGCGGGTGGACGATCGCAGGGTGAGCTGCGGGTACGCGTGGATGGGGCAGCGGCTGGTGGTAGCCGATCCCGAAACGGGGACTGAGCGGGGAGCGGGGGAGGAGGGGGAGGTCTGGATCTCCGGACCGAGCGTGGCGCGCGGCTACTGGGAGAACCCGGAAGGCACGGCGCGCGACTTCAACGCCTTCCTGGCCACCGGAGAGGGGCCGTTCCTGCGCACCGGGGATCTCGGGTACCTGGCCGGCGGCGAGCTGTACGTCACCGGCCGCCTGAAGGACCTGATCATCCTGCGCGGGCGCAATCACTACCCGCAGGACATCGAGCTGACCGCCGAGCGGGCGCATGTGGATCTGCAACCCGGCGGCGGCGCGGCCTTCTCCGTGGAGGTGGGGGGCGAGGAGCGGCTGGTGATCGTGCACGAGGTGGTCCGTCACCGGAAAGACGGGATCGAGGCGATCGCCGAGGCGGTGCGGGGAGCGGTGGCGGCGGAGCACGAGGTGCAGGCGCGGGAGGTGGTGCTGATCCGCCAGGGGGGGCTGCCGAAGACGTCGAGCGGCAAGGTGCAGCGTGCTCTCTGCCGGGAGCTCTACCTCAAGGGGGAGCTGCCGGTGGTGGGGCGCAGCGCGCTGGCGGCGGCCGATCCGGCGCCGGAGCTCGCGGCCGGGCTGACCCGCGAGGCGCTGGCGGCCCAGGCGCCGGCGGAGCGGCGGGCGATGCTCGCCGGCTACCTGCGCGAGCGCGCCGCGGCGGCCCTGGGGATTCCGGCGTCGGCGATCTCCTCGCAGCCGCTGACCGCCCTGGGGCTCGATTCGCTGACCGCGGTCGAGCTCAAGGGGGGCGTCGAGGCGGCTCTGGGGATTCCGGTCCCGCTGTCCGATCTCCTGCAGGGGATCGGGGTGGCGGACCTCGCGGAGGTCCTGCTCGCCGGCCTCGACGGCGAGCGGGCGACCGGGCAGGCCACCGGCGAGGCGCCGCTGCGTTCCCTCTCACTCTCTGGGGATCAGCCGCTCTCGCCGGGGCAGCGCGGGCTCTGGTTCCTGCACCGGCTGGCTCCCGAGGGGGGGGCCTACAACATCGCCGTGGCGGCGCGGACCCGGGGGCTGGACGCGGCGGCCTTCGCGCGGGCCGTCGCCGCCCTGGCCGCCCGCCACGAGGCGTTGCGCACGATTTTCCCCAGGGCCGGCGACGAGCCCGTGCAGCGGGTGCTCCCCGATCTCGCTCCGGATGTCGAGATCGTGGACGTAGGGGCGGGGCTCGTCCCCGCCCGCCTCGACACGGAAGCCTGGCGGCCGTTCTCGCTGGAGCACGGGCCGCTGCTGCGGGCGAGGATCTTCAAGGGAGAGGACGAGGAGACGGTCCTGCTGGTTGTCCACCACATCGTGGCGGACTTCGCGTCGCTGGCGGTGATGGCGCGGGACCTCGCGGCGTTTTATCAGGGGGAGGGCCGGGGGGAGGCGCTGGAGCCGCTCGCGCTGCGCTACGCCGACTACGTCCACTGGCAGGCCGGGGTGCTGGCCGGCCCGCGCGGCGAGCGGCTCTGGGAGTACTGGCGGCAGCGGCTGGCCGGCGTGCGCGACCTCGACCTGCCGGCCGACCACCCGCGGCCGCCGGTGCAGACCTGGCGCGGCGGCGCCCGCGCGGCGGCGATCCCGCCCGCGCTGGTGGCCGCCCTGCGCGAGATGGGAGCGCGGTGGGGCGCCACGCCGTTCATGACGCTTCTGGCGGTCTTCAACGCCCAGCTCGCCCGCTACACCGGGCAGGAGGACTTCGCCGTCGGCGCCCCGGTGGCGGGGCGGACGCTGCCGGAGCTCGGGCCCCTGGTGGGCTACTTCGCCAATGCCCTCGCCCTGCGGGCCGATCTCTCCGGCGAGCCGAGCTTCGAGCGGCTGCTCGAGCGGACGCGGCGCGCGGCGCTGGAGGGGATGGAGCACGGCGAGCTCCCGTTCCCCCTCGTCGCCGAGCGGCTGCGGCCGGTGCGCGACCCGGCCCGCTCGCCGATCTTCCAGGCCATGCTGGTGCTCCAGCAGGGGCGCCCCCAGGACCCGCCGGGGCTCGCCGGCTTCTCGCTGGGGGAGGCCGGAGCGCGGCTCGAGCTCACCGGGCTGCCGCTGGAATCGGTGCGGCTGGAGGAGCGGCGGGCGCAGTTCGATCTCACCCTGCGCCTGGCCGACGACGGCCGCGGCGGGCTCGGCGTGTCGCTGGAGCACAACGCCGACCTCTTCGACGGCGCGACGGCCGAGCGCATGCTCGGGCATTTCCTGAGCCTCCTCCAGGCGGCCGTCGCGGCGCCGGAGGCCCCGGTCTGGCACCTCCCCCTGCTCTCGCCGGCCGAGCGCCGGCAGGCGGTGGGGGAGAGCACGGCGCCGCGCGAGGACGGACTTCTCCTGCACCAGCTCTTCGAGGCTCAGGCGGCGCGCACGCCGGACGCCGAGGCGGTGGTGGCGGGGGACCTGCGGCTGACCTACGGCGAGATGAACGCCCGGGCGAACCGGCTGGCCCACCGGCTGCGGCGGCTCGGAGTGGGGCCGGACGACCGGGTGGGGATCTGCCTGCGCCGGTCCGAGCGGATGATGGTGAGCCTGTTCGCCGTATTGAAGGCGGGGGGCGCCTACCTGCCCATGGACCCGGCCTACCCGCGCGAGCGGCTGGCGCTGATCCTCGAGGACTCCGGGGCCCGCGTGGTGATCGGCGAGGAGGCGACGGCATCCCGGCTGGCCGAGGAGAGCGGCGAGCGCTGGCTCGCCTTGGAGGCGGATCTGTCGGGGGAGAGCGCGGAGAATCCGGAGCCGGCGATCGGCCCCCGCAATCTGGCCTATCTCATCTATACGTCGGGATCCACCGGCCTCCCCAAGGCGGTGGCGGTCGAGCACCGGAGCCCGGTGGCGCTGATGCACTGGGGGCGCGAGGTGTTCACCGACGGCGAGCTGGCCGGCGCGCTGGCCGCGACCTCGATCGGGTTCGACGTCTCGGTGTTCGAGATCTT